>NZ_JBEZGA010000011.1:0-223862 GCF_040649715.1 Micromonospora sp. NPDC048887
ACACCCGCGAAACCGAACCAGCCGAACCACCTATCGCCATCCCGGCACCAGCCGGCAGCCGGTAACCACTGCTCCATCGAAGCGGGGGGAACTCATCGAGAGGCGCGTCGAGCACCTGACTCATGGGCCTACGTGCCCAAGGTAGACATCCATTGGGTCCTCGTCCGGCCCAGGCTCGGCTGATAGCTGCACAACGGCCATGGCGATCACACCACCCGATGGGTCTACTGGGCCTTCGAGGGACGAACATATGCCGAAGAGCGCTGGCATCGCTGTAATCTAGCTGACGCTTCGTTGTGTGCCTAGTAGCCGACTGTTATCGGCCATCTGACTGTTTCAGGGGTTTCAGGGGCAGCCAACTGCCGAGTTCGCCTGTATTGGATCAAGGCGCCGCGCTCCGCGCAGCGCGGGCGGTGAGCCGGCCGGCGGCAAGCCGCCCCGGCTGCCTTCGGCGCCGGGGCGGAGAGCCACCGACTGCCGCCGGACCGCCGCCCCAAGTCTGTTGATGCGGCCAGCGGCACGATCACGGCCAGGCAGTACGGAAGCCGAACCGGTCGGCCTCGTCGACGATCAGGGCTTCCGGCTGCCGCGCCAGTCCAACCCCGGGACTGACTTGCCACCGGTCCCTCTCCCACAGCCAGCGACACCTCACCGCGAACCCCTCAGCCGCTCACCACACGCACGAACTCCGCCAGGCCAGGCCCAGCCACCAACCCAGCGTTCGCAGCCTCAGAACAGCCCTCAGCAAGATCGACCTGCCCACCATCTGCCCACAACCAGTCGTAGACGGCTGGACTCAGCCGGACGCCCCCAGACGAACGAGAACGGCCCCCGATCAGCATCTCTGCTGTTCAGGGGCCGCATCTGCACCTGGTGGCGGGTAGAGGATTCGAACCTCTGAAGCTTTCGCGACGGATTTACAGTCCGCTCCCATTGGCCGCTCGGGCAACCCGCCAGGGCACACCACCGCGTCGCAACGCGGCAGCGGAAGCAAGGATAGCGGTTGCCCCCGGCACCACCGCAACCGGGTACCGTCAGGAGGTCCCACGCTGGTCAGTGCGGGACGGACCAGGACAGACCGCCGGACAGCAGGAGCATGAGCATGGCAGCGAACCCGTCGTTCGACATCGTGAGCAAGGTCGACCGGCAGGAGGTCGACAACGCCGTCCGCCAGTCGGAGAAGGAGCTCTCGACGCGGTTCGACTTCCGCGGCACCGGCGCCGAGATCTCCTGGTCGGGTGAGGAGGCGATCAGCCTCCAGGCGGAGACCGAGGAACGGGTCCGGGCCGCGCTGGACGTCTTCAAGGAGAAGCTGGTCAAGCGGAACATCTCCCTGAAGTCGCTCGACGCGGGCGAGCCCCGGCAGTCGGGCAAGATCTTCAAGATCGACGCCAAGGTGGTGCAGGGCATCGACTCGGACAAGGCCAAGGCGATCAGCAAGAAGATCCGCGACGAGGGCCCGAAGGGCGTGCAGGCGCAGATCCAGGGCGACCAGCTCCGCGTCACCGGCAAGAAGAAGGACGACCTCCAGGCCGTCATCGCGCTGCTCAAGGGCGAGGACTTCGGGCTGGCGCTCCAGTTCACCAACTACCGGTAAGCACGACCACCGCCGGTCGATCGAGTGGTGGCAGGTGACCGCATCGGTTCCCTGCCACACGTACGGTCCGGACCGGTGCGGGATGTGAGGGCCGGGAGCGGCAGTCGTCGCTTCCGGCCCTTTCTGCCTTCAGGCGACTTCCTTGGGGTACGGGCCGGGTGTGCGGTCGGGTGGGAGCCATGGCTCTCGCAATGTTCCTCCCCTATCGACCGGTGCTCCGCCAACCGGTACTTCGCCGGCTTCTGCCGGGGCTCGCGGCCTCCGCTCTCGGTGACGTGGCTGGCAGTACCGCTGGGCACGATGCTCGGCGGCCAGGCGGGCCCGCACGACCAGCCCGTCCGGGCGGGCGCGCCGGGTGATCGGGTACGGCCCCGGAGCGCTCTGCGACGGGTGAGCGGTCAGGCGACGAGCGTCTGCTCGGCGCGTACCGCTGTGGCCTCGGCCCGGGCGATCGGGCCGCCGGGCAGCGCGGCGACCGCGGCCCCGACGGCGACCGCCACCCCGGCGAAGACGAACGCCCAGGAGACGCCGCCGGCGTGGTCGATGATGAGACCCGCGATCGAGCCGCCGGCGGCGCTCGCCGCGATCGACATGGTGACCACCCAGGTGTACGCCTCGTTCAGCATGCCCGCCGGGGTGATCCGCCCGACGAGCGTGTTCTCCAGGGTGAGCGCGGGGGCGATGGCCGCGCCGCCGAGCACCAGCGCGACGCCGAGCGCGGCCGGGCCGGGCATCACCGCGAAGACGGCGAAGCTGGCCGCGACGGTGCCGAGCAGCCAGGCGAACTGGCGGGTCATGTTGGCGGCGGGCTTGCGTACGCCGAACCAGAAACCACCGATGGCGCTGCCGACGCCCCAGACGGCGAGCAGCACGCCGGCCAGGCTCTCCGGGTCGTCGGCGCCGGAGTTCCCGGCGAAGGCCGGGACGATGACGCCGGAGGCGCCGAACGCGATGCCGAGGCTGGCCACGCAGAGCAGCAGCGCGGGGAAGCCGCCGAGGCGCAGCGGGCCGAGGCCCCGGGCGTGGTGCTCGCGCGGGTGCGGGCGCCAGCCGCGCATGACCCGGCCGAGCGCGACGGCGCCGGTGCCGACCAGGGTGACCACGGCGGCGCCGACGAGCGCGGCGGAGGCGTCGGCGAACAGCACGAAGCCCGCCACCAGCAGCGGGCCGATCACGAAGACGACCTCGAAGAGGGTGGTCTCGGCGGCGAGCGCGGTGTTGCGCAGCTGCGCCCGGCCGGTGGCGGGTGCGGTGAGGTCGTTCCAGGCGCCCCGGATCGCGGCGGTGAGCGGCGGGTACGTGGCTCCGGCGAGGCCCGCTGCCAGGTAGATCAGCGCGAGGTTGCCGCTGTCGGAGCGGGTGGCGGTGAGCAGCCAGATCAGCGCGAACGGGTGGGCCAGCGCGGTGGCCAGCAGGACGGGGGTGGGTCCGACCCGGTCGGCGATCCGGCCGGCGACCGGGCTGAGCGCGGCGCCGGAGAGCGCGTAGATGCCCCCGGCGACGGCGGCCAGGGAGTACCGGCCGGTGACCTGCTCGACGACGAGCAGCAGCGCCAGCGGGGTCATGCCGATCCCGAGCCGCCCGATGATGCCGAGGACCAGCAGCATCGGAGCGCCGGGGATCCGCCAGACGCCCTGGTACTGGCGCAGTGCGGCCACTGTCAGACCTCCAGGAGGGTAATGAGTGGGAGACGTTTCGACCCTAACGGCGCGGCATGACCGGGGGAAACGCATTGTGCCCGGACACACCACCGCGCCCGCGTCGGGGACGCGGGCGCGGTGTGGGCGTACGGCGGGTCAGCGCTGGAACTGCACCGGCCCGGAGTTGCGGGCCATCTGCTCCAGGCGGGCCACCCGCTGCTCCATCGGCGGGTGGGTGGCGAACATCGCGGCGATGCCGCCGCCCCGCTTGAACGGGTTGTCGATCATCAGGTGGGCGGTGCTGGCGAGCTGGCCCTGCGGCGCCAGCGGACGCGCCTGCGTACCCATGTGGATCTTGCGGAGGGCGCTGGCCAGTGCGAGCGGGTCGCGGCTCAGCTCGGCGCCGGACTTGTCGGCCTGGAACTCGCGGCTCCGGCTGATCGCGAGCTGGATCACCGTGGCGGCGATCGGGCCGAGGATCAGCGTGAGGAGCAGCACTGCCGGGTTCGGGCCGTCCTCGTCGTCGGACGAGCCCAGCGGGATGAACCAGGCGAGGTTCGCCAGCATGGTGATGATGCCGGCCAGGCCGGCCGCCACGCTGGAGATCAGGATGTCCCGGTTGTAGACGTGCGACAGCTCGTGGCCGATCACGCCACGCAGCTCCCGGTAGTCCAGGACCTCCACGATGCCCTGCGTGACGCAGACCGCCGCGTTCTCCGGGTTACGGCCCGTGGCGAACGCGTTGGGCTGCGAGGTCGGGCTCACGTAGAGCCGGGGCATCGGCTTGCCGGCGAGCGTGGAGAGCTCCCGCACCATCTGGTACAGCTCGGGGAACTGTGCCTCGCTGACCGGTTGCGCCTTCATCGAGCGCAGTGCGAGCTTGTCGGAGTAGAAGTAGGTGACGCCGTTCATCAGCAACGAGACGACGACGGCGATGACGAGACCGCCGCTACCGCCGAACCAGTAGCCGATCGCGAGGATCAGCGAGGTCAACAGGCCGAGCAGCGCTGCGGTCTTGAGACGGTTGTGATGCACGATCTCTCCTTCGGTGCACGGGCCCTTGCGGGAGGCCCGCTGACCGGTTCAACACACCGGTACCCGTCAACCATCCGGCTCATGGCTGAAAGTTGGCTGGATGTTGCTGTGCGCAGGCTGAGGCGGTCGCCCATCCGGGCAGGAACCGGTCAGCGCGCCGCGACGTCCAGCACCAGCTGCGGTGCGAAACCGATCACCACCGCCGCCACGGTGGCCACGCCGAGCGCCAGCGCCACGGTCCGGGCGGGCCGGACCGCCGCCGCGTCGGTAGGCGTCGCGTAGAGCGAGGCGGTGACCCGCAGGTAGTAGGCCAGGCCGATCACCGCGTTCAGCGCCACCACGAGCGCCAGCCATCCCGCGTGCCCGGCCAGCAGCGCGCGTACCACTGTCACCTTGGCGAACAGCCCGGCCAGGCCCGGCGGCAGCCCGGCCAGCCCGATCAGCGCCAGCGCGAACGCGCCGCCCACCCACGGATGCCGCCGCGCCGCGCCACGCAGGTCGGCCAGCGTGCCGCCGTCGCCGTCCGCCGGGCGCAACGCCACCACAGCGGCGAACGCGGCCAGCTCCAGCAGCACGAAGAAGATCGCGTACGCGACGGCTGCCGCGTACGCGCCCGCCGGCGCGTCGCCGGTGCGGCCCGCGGCCAGCGCCAACGCGCCCAGCGGGGCGAGGATGTACCCCGCCTGGGCCACCGACGACCAGGCGAGCAACCGCACGGTACGCCTCTGACGCAGCGCCACCAGGTTGCCGACTGTCATGGTCAGCACCGCCAGCGCCGCCAGCACCGGGCCGGTCATGTCGCCGGGCAGGGCCCGCTGCACCACAGCCAGCAGCGCCACCACGCCACCGAGCTTCGAGGCGGTCGACAGGTACGCGGCCACCGGCAGCGGCGCGCCGTCGTACGTGGCCGGGGCCCAGGCGTGGAACGGCACGGCGGCGACCTTGAACGCCAGCCCGGCCACCACGAGCGCCGCCGCGACGCCGGTCAGCGGCAGACCGGTCAGGTCGTCGCGGGCGGCCAGTGTGGCGCCGAGCCGGTCCAGGTGCAGCGTGCCGGCGACCGCGTAGAGCAGTGCCGCGCCGAGCAGCGTCACAGTGGTGGCGACCACGCTCACCACGAAGAACGTCACCGCCGCCTCGGCACCGGCGAGGCTGCCCCGGCGCAGGCCGACGAGCACGTACAGCGGCAGCGTCAGCGTCTCCAGCGCCACGATCAGCGTGATCAAATCACCCGCCGCGCCGAGCACCACGCCCCCGGTCATCGCGCAGGCGAGCAGGAAGCAGTACTCGCCGACCGGGGTACGCCCGGCGCGCAGCAGCGGGCCGGACAGCGCCAGCACGCCGAGCGTGAGCAGGGCGATCACCGCCCCGACCAGCGCGGCCCGGCCACCCCACACCCAGGAGCAGTCCGCGCCCACGCAGAACGTGCGCCGCTCACCGGCCGCCCCGACCAGTGCCGCGCCGGCCGCGGTGCCGGCCGCGCCGAGCGCCGCCACCGCCACCGTGACGGCGGGCCGGGCCACCAGCAGGTCGAACAGGAGCACCAGCACGGCCGTGCCGGCGGCCAGGTACGCAGGCAGCATCGCCAGGTTGTCGACAGGCTGCACCAGGCTCATGGGACGACCCCCAGCAGCGCCTCCACCGGGCCGGAGGCGTACGACAGGACCAGCGCCGGGGCCAGGCCGACCGCGAGCGCGAGCAGCACCAGCGGCGCCCAGGCGGTCAGTTCCGCTCCGGCCAACCCGGGTGCGAGCCCCGCCACCGCCGGACTGGGCCGCCCGTGGGTGACCCGGCGCAGCAGCCGCAGGAAGTACGCGGCGGTGAGCGCCCCGCCCAGCGCGGCCAGCACTGCAAGCGTCAGCCAGAGCGGGCCGCCCCGCCGCACGGCGGCCACCACGGCGAACGCCTCACCCCAGAACCCGGCCAGGCCGGGCAGCCCCAGCGAGGCGACGGCCGCGAAGCCGAGCAGCCCGGCCAGCCGGGGCGCGGTCTCCCGCAGCCCGGACAGGTCGGCCAGCGAGCCGGTGTGCGCGCGGTCCTTGACCGCACCGGCCAGGAAGAACAGCAGGGCGGTGATGACGCCGTGGGCGATGTTGCCGATCAGCGCGGCCTGGAGCCCGGTGGCGGTGAGCGTGGCGACCCCGAGCAGCACGAAGCCCATGTGCCCGACGCTCGAATAGGCGATGAGCCGCTTCAGGTCGTCCTGCGCGAGGCAGACCAGGCCACCGATCAGGATCGCGGCGACGGCGAGGACGCCGAGCACCGGCGCGGCCCAGCGGGCGCCCTCCGGGGCCACTCCCACGGCGACCCGGATCAGCCCGTACGTGCCCATCTTGAGCAGCACCCCGGCGAGGATCACGCTGCCGACGGTGGGCGCCTGGGTGTGCGCGTCGGGCAGCCACGAGTGCAGCGGCCAGAGCGGGCTCTTCACCGCGAACGCCAGCGCCAGCAGCGTGAACGCCGCGAGCTGGGTGCCCCGGGACAGCCCGCCGCCGCCGGTCAGCGTGACCAGGTCGGCGGTGCCCGCGGCGGCCACCACCACGTAGACGCCGACCAGCAGCAGCACCGAGCCGAACAGCGTGTAGAGGGCGAACTTGCGGGCCGCCCGACGCCGGTCCGCGCCGCCCCAGCCGGCGATCACCGCGTACATCGGCAGCAGGACGACCTCGAAGAACAGGAAGAACAGCACCAGGTCGAGCGCGAGGAACGTGCCGAGGATGCCGACCTCGACCACCAGCAGCAACGCCACCAGCGCCCGCCCGCTGCCGCTGCCGGTCGGCACCCGCCACAGCGTGTACGCGCAGCACAGCAGCGTGAGCAGCGCGGTCAGCACCACGAGCGGCCAGGAGATGCCGTCCACGCCGAGGTGGAAGCGCAGGTCGAGCCCGGGCACCCACGGCAGGTCGACCTGATGCCACGGCTGCACCGCCGGGCGGGGCCCGTACCCGAACCAGCCGTGCTCGCCGCCGACCAGCGGCAACGTCGCCAGTAGCGTCAACGCGGCCGCGGCGGTGCCGACCACCCGGCCGGCCCGGTCGCCCGGCACGACCGCTGTGGCCAGCGCGCCGAGCGCCGGGACCGCGACCACGGCGACCAGCAGGACCTGCCCGAACGTCATGACGTGACTCCGATCAGGGCGGCCGCCAGGCCGATCAGCAGGGCGCCCGCGAGCACCCCGGCCGCCGCGCGCGGCAGCGCCGCCCGGTGCAGCGCGGCCAGGCCGCCGCCTGCCTCGGCCGCCGCCCGGCCGCTGCCCTCGACCAGCCCGTCCACGCCCAGTTCGTCACCGGTACGCACGGCCCGCGCGAGCGCGCCCGCCGGGCGTACGACGAGAGTGTGCTGGACGTCGTCGAGCCGGAACGCCCGGGCGAACACCGGCCGCAGCGGACCCAGGAAGCGGGCCGGGTCGGCGGCCGGGTCGCGGCGCCAGCCCGCCCAGGCGACGCCCGCACCGGCGAGCAGCAGCAGGAACGGCAGGATCAGGTTCGGCGCGAGGTGGACCAGCTCGACCGCCTCGCCGGTGTCGTCGCCCGGCACCCGCAGCCGGTCGGCGAACCACGGCGCGAACGCGGCCAGGCCCAGCAGCGCGGCCGGGACCGTGAGCAGCAGCACCGGCCAGCGCAGCAGCGCGGGCGGGTCGTGCGGGCGCAGCAGCGGCGTGCGGGTCGCACCGAGGAACGTGCGCAGCAGCAGGCGGCTCGCGTACCAGGCGGTCACCGCGACGCCGACCAGCCCGGCCAGCCAGACCAGCCAGCCCACCCAGGCCGCCGTCGGCCCCACGCCGTCGAGCGCGGCCGCCTCGGCGGCTGCCAGCACGCCGTCCTTGCTCCAGAAACCCGAGAGCGGGGGTACGCCGGCGAGTGCGCCCAGGCCGACCACCATGCACCAGAACGTCACGGGCATGGCGGTACGCAGGCCGCCCATGCGGGACATCAGCGTGGTGCCGACGGCGTGGATCACCGCACCGGCGGCGAGGAACAGCAGCGCCTTGAACGCGGCGTGGGTGAGCAGGTGGAACAGCGCGGCAGCGGGTGCGCCGACCGCCAGCGCGCCGGTCATGTAGCCGATCTGCGAGACCGTCGACCAGGCGAGCACCCGCTTGATGTCGTCCTGCGCGGTGGCGGCGAACGCGCCGAGCAGCATGGTGATCGCGGCCATCACACCCAGCACGGCGAGCGCGGCCGGTGCGCGCTCGAACAGCGGGAACAGGCGGGCCACCGCGTACACCCCGGCGGCGACCATTGTGGCGGCGTGGATCAGCGCGGACACCGGCGTCGGACCGGCCATGGCGTCGGGCAGCCAGGTGTGCAGCGGGAACTGGGCGCTCTTGCCCGCCACCCCGGCGAGCAGCAGCAGGCAGGCGGCGGTGAGCGTGCCGGTGCCGTAGTCGTGGGCCAGCACGTCGGCGATCCGGAAACTGCCCGCGCCCACGCCGAGCAGCGCGATGCCGAGCAGGAAGCCGACGTCACCCACGCGGGTGACCAGGAACGCCTTCACCGCCGCGCCTGGTGCCTCGGGCAGCCGCCGGTCGTGGGCGATGAGCAGGTACGAGCAGATGCCCATCACCTCCCAGCCGACCAGCAGCATGATCAGGTCGCCGGACACCACCACGGTGAGCATGGCGGCGGTGAAGAGGCTCAGCTGGGCCGCGTACGGCGGGTAGCGGTGGTCGACGTCCACGTCGTCGTGCGGGCCCCGGCGCAGGTAGCCGATCGAGTAGACCTGCACGGCCAGCGCCACAGTGGCGACGGCTGTGGCGACGAGCACCGCGACACCGTCCAGCCGCAGGCCCAGCGTGACCCGCAGGCCGCCCAGGTCGACCCAGGTGGTGGACGCCTCGACCGGGGCGTCCACGCGGACCAGCAGCGCCAGCGCGGCCAGCAGTGACACCGCCGCACCGGCCACGCCGAGCGCGACAGCCGCCCGTCGGGCCCCCGCCCGGTCCGGGCGCGGGGCGGGCGGCAGCAGCAGGCCGAGCAGCCCGGCGACCAGCGGCGCGGCGGGCAGCAGCGCGGCGAGCCACAGCGTCGGTGTGCTCACCGGACCGCTCCTTCCGCGCCCGGCGCTGCCGTCGCCGGCTGCCCGACGGGGGTCACCGCGACGCCCGGTTCCGGCTCGGCCAGCGGCACGTCGTCGACAGTGACGCTGGCGCGCAGCCGGTAGAGCTGGAGCACGATGGCCAGCCCGACACCGATCTCGGCGGCGGCGAGCACGATCACGAACAGCGCGAACACCTGCCCGGAGTGCGGCAGCACGGCCTTGACCGTGGTGTCGGCGGTGACCAGCACCAGGTTCACCGCGTTCAGCATCAGCTCCACAGCCATCAGCACCAGGACGGCGTTGCGGCGGCGCAACACGCCGTACACGCCGAGGCCGAACAGCAGCGCGGCGGTGACGTACGGGATGACCGGCCTCACGGACGCCCGCCCTCGTCGGCGGACCGGCGGCCGATGTCGGGGCGGGAGAGCACGATCGCGCCGACCAGCGCGGCCAGCAGCAGCACCGACAGCACCTCGAACGGCAGCACCCAGGAGCGGAACACCTGCTCGCCGATGCGCTCGGCGGTGCCGGCGGCGGGCAGGTCCACCCGGGACCAGCGGAACGCGTCGATCAGCAGCACGGCCAGGCCCAGACCGCTGCCCGCGCCGACGAGCGCGGCGGCCCAGCCCGGCCGGTCCAGGTCGTCCGACGGGCCGATCGGCGCGCGGGTCAGCATCACCGCGAACAGCAGCAACACCACCACCGCGCCGACGTAGATGAGCACCTGCACCCAGGCCACCAGCTCGGCGGTCAGCACCAGGTAGTCACCGGCGAGCGCGCCCAGGCAGACCACCAGCCACAGCCCGGCCCGGACCAGGTGGCGGGTGGTGACCACCAGCGCACCCGCGCCCACCGCCACCGCGCCCAGCGCGAGCAGCAGCACGTCCGCACCGGTCATGAGGCGGCGCCTCCGCCCGGATCGGCGGCGGCGTCGGGGCGTACCCGAGTGGGAGCCGGACGGGCCGACGGACCCGCCGCCTTCCGGGCGGCGGTGGTCTCCTCCTTGGAGGGGTCGCCGAGCGGGTCGTGGGCCGGCGGCGGCGGCACGGTGGCCATCCACTCGCCCAGGTGGTCCTTGTCGTGCAGCAGGTCCTTGATGTCGTACTCGGCGTACTCGAACTCGGGCGACCAGTAGAGCGCGTCGAACGGGCAGACCTCGACGCAGATGCCGCAGTACATGCAGAGCGAGAAGTCGATGTCGAACTTGTCGAGCACGTTGCGCTGGCGGGGGCGGGCGGCACCGGGCACCGCCACCTCCTCCTTGTGCGAGTCGATGTAGATGCACCAGTCCGGGCACTCGCGCGCGCAGAGCATGCAGACGGTGCAGTTCTCCTCCAGCAGCGCGATCACGCCACGGGAGCGCGGCGGCAGCTCAGGCTCGACGTCCGGGTACTGCTGGGTGGTCGAGCGGCGCGTCATCGTCTTCAACGTGACCGCCAGGCCCTTCACCAACCCGGCACCGGGCACTCCACCGTGCTCGCTCATGCCGCCCATCCTGCCCTGTGGCCCGGGCGAGCGCGACCACCACCCGGCTCTTGGCGGCGGTATCGTGAGCGCGGGGAGAACGACGCACCGGGAAGGGCTGGTCGGTGACCACTGACCTGGAGAGTTTCCGGCCGCCCCCGGGCGGGTGGACGACCGATCATCTGGACCTGCTGCCGGAGGACGGGCACCGCCGCGAACTGCTCGACGGAGTGCTGCTCATGTCGCTGCGCGGCCGGACCCACCAGAGCATCGCGGCCCTGCTCATGGTCGCGCTCGACGAGGACTGCCCCGACGGGTACGACGTGACCCAGGGTGTGGAGGTGCGTATCAACCGCACCCGCTCCTTCATCCCGGACGTGCTGGTCACCACCGCAACCGCCGCCGCGCGCGAGCCGTCCCGGTACGAGCCGCACGAGGTGGTGCTCGCCGTGGAGATCGTCTCGCCAGCACCCGGTCCATCGACCGCGTCCTCAAGCCGGCGCTCTACGCCCAGGCCGGGATTCCGTTCCACTGGCGGATCGAGATCGAGGACGAGGACATCGTCGTCTACACCTACAAGATCGATCCGGTGCACGAGGTCTACACGGAGACCGGGCGGTGGACGAAGTTCGTCGACACCGGCGAGCCGTTCCCGGTGAACCTGCCGATCAGCCGGATCACGCCTCGCCGGGTGTGAGCGGCGGCAGCATCTCCACGCCGAGCTGCTGGAGCACCTGGAACAGCTCGTTGACGCTCCACACGTCCAGGATCCGGCCGTCGTCGTCGAAGCGCAGGAACGTCGCGCCCGAATAACTGACCACGCGGCCGGTCGGCGGCACCGGGCCGAACTGCCCGGCCTGGGTGCCGGCGGCCCGCCAGCGCACCGCCACCCGCGCACCTGTCGCCACCACTTCGACGATCTTGTAACGCAGGTCGGGGAACGACGCACGCCGGTCCCGGTGCCACGCGAGCACCGCCGCCGGGCCGGCGCCGCCCAGCCCCGGGCAGTCCGCGGCCACCAGCTCGTACGCGCTCTCCTCGCGCCCGGCGTTCCACACGTCGGCGACGAAACGCCGGGCCGCCGCCTCCACATCGGTCACGGCCGGCAGCCTATGCCCCTCTGTGACGCACTCGCCCTGCCGGGAGCCGCCGGAGCGGCGATGATGGGAGCGAAAAGCGAACTCGGAGGTGGGTGTGGGCAGCGACGACGAGGTCCTGGACCGGACCGGCGGCAAGTACGTGGAGCCGGGTGGCGAGTTCACCCGCGACCAGCGCTACATCGCCACCCGGATCACCGCCGACGGGCGGAACGACTGGCCGGTGGAGCCGGGCCGCTACCGGCTGGCGGTCAGCCGGGCCTGCCCCTGGGCCAACCGGCTGATCATCGTCCGCCGCCTGCTCGGGCTGGAGGACGCCATCTCGATGGCGGTGGCCGGGCCGACACACGACAAGCGGAGCTGGACGTTCGACCTGGACCCGGACGGCAAGGACCCGGTGCTGGGCATCTCGCGGCTGGCCGAGGCGTACTTCGCCCGCTTCCCCGGCTACGAGCGCGGCATCACCGTACCGGCGCTGGTCGACGTGCCCACCGGGCAGGTGGTGACGAACGACTACGCGCAGATGAGCCTGGACCTGACGACCGAGTGGATGGCGTACCACCGGCCGGGCGCGCCGGACCTCTACCCGGAACCGCTGCGCGGCGAGATCGACGAGGTGAACGAGGTCGTCTTCGCCGACGTCAACAACGGCGTCTACCGGTGCGGCTTCGCCGGCAGCCAGGAGGCGTACGACAAGGCGTACCACAGGCTGTTCGACCGGCTGGACTGGCTGAGCGAGCGGCTGGCCGGGCAGCGCTACCTGGTCGGCGACACGATCACCGAGGCGGACGTACGGCTGTTCACCACGCTCGTCCGCTTCGACCCGGTCTACCACGGGCACTTCAAGTGCAACAGGCAGAAGCTCAGCGAGATGCCGGTGCTGTGGGCGTACGCGCGGGACCTGTTCACCACGCCCGGGTTCGGTGACACGATCGACTTCGTGCACATCAAGCGGCACTACTACGAGGTCCACCGGGACATCAACCCGACCGGGATCGTGCCGCTCGGCCCCGACCTGAGCAACTGGCTCACCCCGCACGGCCGGGAGGAGCTGGGCGGCCGCCCCTTCGGCGACGGCACCCCACCCCCGCCCCCACCCCCCTCCGAGCGCGTAGACCCGTCCCACACCCCGTTGCGCTGACCCGCGCCCTCACCCCGCCCCGCCCCGCCCCGCCTCGTCGATCTTGCACTTTGGGCCCTGAAGCTGAGGGCTTTGCCCCTTTCGCCGGGGCATAAAGTGCAAGATCGCCGGGGAGGTGGGGAGGGCGGGAGGGAGGTGGGGAGGGCGGGTTAGAGGGCCAGGCGGACTGCGGCGGTCAGGACGAGCTGGGCCAGGGCCAGGGGGACCAGGACCAGCCAGCAGAGGCGCTGGAGCTGGTCCTCACGCAGCCTCGGGTAACTCACCCGCAGCCAGATGATCACGAAGGCGACGGCGAAGACCTTCAGCAGCGTCCACAGCCAGCCGAGCTGCGCGTCGGCGAACGGACCCTGCCAGCCACCGAGGAACAACACAGTGGTCAGCGCCGCGATCACCACGATGCCGACGTACTCGGCGAGCAGGAAGAACGCGAACCGCAGGCCGGTGTACTCGGTCATGTAGCCGAACACCAGCTCGGAGTCGGCCACCGGCATGTCGAACGGCGGGCGGCGGATCTCCGCCAGCCCGGCCACGAAGAAGATCACCATGGCCGGCGCCTGCCACAGCAGCCACCACGGCTGCCACGCCTCCACGATGCCGGGCAGGCTGAGCGTGCCCGCCGCCATCGCCACCGAGGCGGCGGCCAGCACCAGCGGCAGCTCGTACCCGAGCAGCTGGGCCGCGCCGCGCAACCCGCCGAGCAGGCTGTACTTGTTCGCCGACGCCCAGGCGGACATGAGCACGGCCAGCACGCCGACGCCCACCACGGCGAGCACGAAGAACAGGCCGATGTCCAGCGGCTGGGCGACCAGGTCACCCGGCCCGAGCGGGATGACCAGCAGCACCAGCAGGTACGGCACCAGCGCCACCGCGGGCGCCAGCCGGAACACCGGCCGGTCCGCGTCGCGCGGGGTGACGTCCTCCTTCTGCACGAACTTGATGCCGTCGGCCACGAGTTGGGCCCAGCCGTGGAAGCCGCCCGCGTACATCGGGCCCAGCCGGCCCTGCATGTGCGCCATCACCTTGTGCTCGGCCTGGCCCACGATCAGCGGCAGGGTGAGGAACGCGACAAGCACTCCGGCCACCCGCAGGACCAGTTCCAGCCAGTCCGGCATCAGCTCTCCCCCGTCGCGCCGGGTTCCGGCTCCTGGCGGGGCGGCCCGGTCGGCCGCTCCCCCGGCAGCGGCCGCCCGAGCGGACCCGCCTCACCGGCCGCCGGAGCAGCAGCGGACCCCGCCCCGGCCTCCCCGGAAACAGGCCCCTCCGGAGCATTCCCGGCAGTCGGCCGCGCCGGACGCTCAGCGGCAGCAGGCCGCGCCGGGCGCTCACCCGGGGCGGGCCGCGCCGGGCGTTCCCGGGCCGGGCGGGCCGGCGTACCCCCGCGGGGGCCCTCACCGGCACCAGCCGCACCCGCCGGCGTGGGCGTCGTGCCCCACTCCCCCGGCGCGGGCACGCCCGGCGGGCGGACCGGCCGGCGTCCGCCGCCCGCCTCCGACTCGCCCGGCTCCTTCGCGCCAGGCCACGGCTTGGCGACCCGGGAGGCGAGGACGAACTCCTTGCGCAGCGGGTGCCCCTCGAACTCCGGCGGCAGCAGCAGCGGTCGCAGCTCGCCGTGGCCGGCGAAGTCGATGCCGAACATCTCGTGCGTCTCGCGCTCGTGCCAGGCGGCGCCGGGGAACAGGCCGACCACCGACGCGACGACAGGCGTGTCGCGGGGCACCCGGGTGCGCAGCAGCAGCCCGTGCCGGTGCCGGACCGACCAGAGGTGCAGCACCACGTCGAAGCCGTCGGCCAGCTCGTCCACCGCCGACAGCCAGTCCAGGAAGTCGAGATCCAGCTCGGCGTCGTCGCGTGCCGCACGCACCGCGTCCGCCCAGCTCGCCGGGGGTACGTCGACGGTGGCGCGGGCGTACCCCTGACCGCCGGACACGGACGCGGTGGCCTCGACGGGCGCGAGCAGCGCGACCACTCGCGAGCCGACCTCTTCCGGAGTCATGCGCTGATCCTATGGCCGACGGCTGCGGACCGGGTCGGGCCGCCCGGGCCGGATCGTCGCTTTGCCGGACGCGCGGCGGCAGCGCGCGGAAAGATGGGTCCGTGCGCGCTGTGACTGTGACCCCCGGTGTCCCGGATTCGCTGCGGCTCGCCGAGGACTGGCCCGAGCCGCCGCCGGAAGAAGGCGCGATCCTGGTCGAGGCGCTGGCGGTGGGTGTGTGCGGCACCGATCACGAGATCGTGGCCGGCGAGTACGGCGAGGCGCCGCCGGGCCAGGATCGGCTGGTGCTGGGGCACGAGTCGCTGGGTCGCGTGCTGGACGACCCGACCGGCACGTTGCAGCCCGGCGACCTGGTCGCGGGCGTGGTCCGCCACCCCGACCCGGTGCCCTGCGCGAACTGCGCGGTGGACGAGTGGGACATGTGCCGCAACGGGCGGTACACCGAGCACGGCATCAAGGCGCTGCCCGGCTTCGCCCGGGAACGCTGGCGGTTGCAGCCCAAGTTCGCGGTCGGCCTGGACCCGGCGCTCGCCTCGGTGGGCGTGCTGCTGGAACCGGCGAGCGTGGTGGCGAAGGCGTGGGACCACATCGAGCGGATCGGCCGCCGTGCCGAGTGGAAACCGCAGACCGTGCTGGTCACCGGCGCCGGCCCGATCGGGCTGCTGGCCGCGCTGCTCGGCAGCCAGCGTGGGCTGTCGGTGCACGTGCTGGACCGCAACACCACCGGGCCGAAGCCGGAGCTGGTCCGGGCGCTCGGGGCGACGTACCACACGGCGCCGGTGCCCGAGCTGGACGTGAAGCCCGACGTGGTGATCGAGTGCACCGGCGCTCCCACGGTGGTGCTGGACGCCATGTGCAAGGCCGCGCCCACCGGCATCGTCTGCCTCACCGGTGTGTCGAGCGGCGGCCGGACCGTCAACTTCGACGCCGGGGCGCTCAACCGGGAGCTGGTGCTGGAGAACAACGTGGTGTTCGGCTCGGTGAACGCCGGGCGGCGGCACTGGGAGATGGCCGCCGAGGCGCTCGCCCAGGCCGAACAGTCGTGGCTGACCTCGCTGATCACCCGCCGGGTGCCGCTGTCGAGCTACCGCCAGGCGTACGCCTCGGTCGGTGAGGACATCAAGACGGTGCTGGACTTCACGCAGTGAGCCGGGGCGCCGGATCCGGTGCCCCGGCCCTTCAGATGCCGGGTAGCCGGCCGTTGCGGAACAGGTCCACGAAGAGCTGGTGGTCCTCGCGGGCCCGGATCCCGTACCGGTGCCCGAAGTCGACCAGGTAGTTGACGAACCTCTCCGGCTCGGCGTCGACCACGGCGACGATCGCCTCCTCGGTGGAGTAGTCGACCAGGTCGTGGCTGGACTCGTCGTCGGCGACCGAGTGCATGCGGGCCACCGCCCGGCCCAGGTCGGCGAGCACGCCGGACAGTTCCTCCGGCTCGTTCACGTCGGCCCAGTCCAGGTCGGCCGCGTACGGGGAGACCTCGGCGACGAGCTGCCCGACACCGTCCAGCTCGGTGAAGCCCAGCCACGGGTCGGCGTGCGCCTGCAACGCGCGCTGCGACTCGGCGGTGCGGTGCCCCTGGTGCCGGAAGTACGACCGGACCCGCTCGTCGTCGACGTACCGCGCCACGGCCGGCACCTGCGCCTGCTTCATGTAGATGACGACGTCGTTCTCCAGCGCCTGGGTGTGCCCCTCCAGCAGCACGTTGTACGACGGCAGCCCGGCCGACCCGATGCCGACGCCCTTGCGCAGCACCACGTCCTTGATGCCGGTGGCCACCGGACGCATCCGGGTGGCCGACTGCGGCAGCGTGTGCAGGTAGTCGGCGAACGCCGCGCAGACCTTCTCCCGGGTGGCGTCGTCGATCTCGTACACACCGTCGCCGAGGGAGAACCGGCGCTCGTAGTTGTCGACAGTGGTCTGCCCGGCGAGCAGGTCCACCCGGGTGTTCAGCCGTGCCTGCTGGAGCACCCGCCGCAGCACGCCGTCGGCGTTGTCGAGCGTGATCGAGCCGATCGCGTCGTCCCCGCCCGCGGCGATGGCCCGCAGCTCGGCCAGGTACGACCGCGCGAAGCCCGCCACCAGCTCGCCGATCACCCGGTCGGAGAGCGCCTTGGCGTAGCCGAGCAGCGCCACGCTGGCGGCGAGACGCTTCAGGTCCCAGGTGAACGGCCCGACGTACGCCTCGTCGAAGTCGTTGACGTTGAACACGAGCTGCCCGGAGGCGTTCATGTAGGTGCCGAAGTTCTCGGCGTGCAGGTCGCCGTGGATCCACACCCGGCTGGTCCGCTCGTCGAGGAACCTGTCGCTGCCGAAGTCGCCGCGCTGGTCGGCGTAGAACAGCGCGGCGCTGCCCCGGTAGAAGGCGAACGGTGACGCCGCCATCTTGCGGAACTTGCGGCGGAACGCCGCCGGGTCGATCGCCATGGACGCGCCGAACTCCTCGGTCAGCACGTCGATGATGAATGCGGAGCGCTCCTCCGCGAGGTCGGTCATGGCCGCAGGCTAGCCCCGCGCCGCCACCCGGCGGTTCAGCCGGCCGGCGGGCGTACCGGGGGTGCGGTCAGCGACTCGACCGGCCGCGCCACCGCGTCCGCCGGGGAGGTGAGCGCGTCGGGGCGGGCCACGCCGCCGATGCCGGACTGCTCGGCGGCGATCTTCTCCTGAAGGCGGAGGATGCCGTGCAGCAGCGCCTCCGGGCGCGGCGGGCAGCCGGGCACGTACACGTCGACCGGGATGAGCTGGTCGACGCCCTTCGTCACCGAGTAGGAGTCCCAGTACGGGCCGCCGCAGTTGGAGCAGGCGCCGAACGAGATCACGTACTTCGGCTCGGGCATCTGGTCGTAGAGCCGCTTGACCGCCGGGGCCATCTTGTCGGTGACGGTGCCGCTGACCACCATGAGGTCGGCCTGCCGGGGCCCGTGGGCGAACGGGATCACGCCGAGCCGCATGAAGTCGTGCCGGCCCATGCTGGTCGCGATGAACTCGATGGCGCAGCAGGCAAGGCCGAAGTTGAAGACCCAGAGCGAGTAGCGGCGGCCCCAGTTCAGCACGAACCGGATCGGCTCGCCGAGCACGGCCGGCACCTGCATCTCTGGCCTCCGTTCCGCTGTCCCCGAACCGACAGTCAACCACAGCGCCGGACCGGCAACTTCCGCAACCGGTACGGGCGTCAGGGCGTGTGACCGACGTGACCGCGTCGGCGGTACGCACACGGGGAGGACCAGGTGACGGTGACGAGGGAGCCGATGCTCGACGAGCCACCCGAGGGGACAGCGAGGCGCGTCGAGAGGCGCGAGGCGGTCGACTTCGACGGGCTCTACCACGCACACTTCCGGTCCCTGACGCTTCAGCTCACCGCCTACTGCGGTGACCTGTCCCAGGCGCAGGACATGGTGCAGGAGGCGTTCTGCCGGGCGTTCGCCCGCTGGTCCCGGGTGTCCCGCTACGACGATCCGGTGGCCTGGGTCCGCCGGGTGGCCTGGAACCTGGCCACCAGCCGCTGGCGGCGGCTGCGGACGGCCCAGGCGTGGCTGCACCGCCAGCGGGAGGAGTACGTGCCGGGGCCGGGGCCGGATCGGGTCGCGCTGACCGCCGCGCTGGCCGAACTGCCGCCGCATCAGCGCCGCGCCGTGGTGCTGCACTACCTGGCCGATCTCAGCGTCGCGCAGATCGCGGCGCAGGAGGACGTGCCGGAGGGCACCGTCAAGTCCTGGCTGTACCGGGGGCGGGCCGCGCTGGCGGCGAAGCTCACCACCACGAGCGAGGTGAACCACAGTGACTGAGCCCGACGACATCCTGATCGGCGGCGAGTTCGCCGAGTTCCGCACGGCGTACACGCCTGTGGTGCACCCGGCCGGGACTGCCGCGGTCCGGCGCACGGTCCGGCACCGCCGCCGGCGGACAGCGGTGGTCACCGCGGCGGCCGTGGTGCTCGCCGTGGTGATCCCGGTGGGCGCGAACGCCGCCCTGAACCGGAGGCCCGGACCGCCCCCGGTGCCCGCGCAGACAGTCACCCCGACTCCGTCCGAGAGCACGTCGCCGCCACCGTCGACACCGCCGAGCACCACCGCCCCGACGCGGAGCGCGCCGGACGGACGGATCAGCCGGGCCCAGCTCCTGGCGGCCCGGATCGACCTCGTGTCGTGGGCTGGCGCACCGAAGACGTGCGTCAGCGACAACGTCCGGCTCCGGTCCGGGCCGCAGGACGACTCGGTCCCGACGCTGCTGGCCGGACCGGAGTACGGCGACCTCGACGACGACGGCGCCACCGAGACGGTCGTCCTCGTCGCCTGCCGCATCGGCGAGGCGTCGGCCAAGCAGGTGCTCGCCCTCGACCGGGACCGGGACGGCCGGATCGTCACCATGGGCCGGGTCGTCGGCACCCGTGAGGGCATGGGTGACATCACCGATTTCTCGGTGCGGGACGGCGGGGAGGTCCGGGCGCACGTCGCCGACATCCAGCCCTGTTGCAGCACGCCGGAGTGGGCGCCGCAACGGCAGTGGCGGACGTACTCCTGGAGCGGCGAGCGGTTCCGGCAGGTCGCCGGACCCACCGGGTTCGGCACCGACCCCCGCCTGACCGACCTCGTGCTGACCGCCCGGGACGTGGTGGCCGGGCCGCCGGACAAGGCGGGGATCCGCAAGGTCACCGTCACCGTGACGGTGGAGAACCGGGGGCCGGTGGACGTACCCCGGCTCGGCTTCTCCGGCTGGTACGACCTCGTCCGGCCGAACGGTTCCGACCTGGACCGGTGCCGGGGCGTGCGGTCGGACGGGTCCGACGCCTGCGTGCTGGACCCGCTGCCGGCCGGTGAGCGCAGGAGCTACACCTTCACGTTCGGCCATCCGGTGCCCGCCAGCGGCCCGCCGACGCTGCGGGTCGTCCACTACGACTCGCAGGAGCGGTACTGGAGCGACCTGAACTGGAAGAACAACGAGGTCGAGCTGACCTCAGTCGGCTGACCGACAGATCGCAACCGACCGTCGGATCCCGACGTGTCACAGGCATCGGACGGGCGGAGATGCCGCCGTCCGGCAACGGGGAATCACGGGAGGAACAGCAATGACCACACGTACGGCACGGACCGCCACCGCACTGCTCGGTGGGGCCGCCGCACTGATCGCCCTGGCCGCGCCGGCCACCGCCGCGCCGAGCGCCGCCACCGGCCGCGTCGGCGTCACGGCGCAGCGGCTCGTCCTCGACCCGACCGACAGGGGGTACGTCGGGACGCTCACCGCGACGGTGACCAACCGGCGGTCGACCGCGACGTCGGTGAGCCTGGTCGTCACCGAGCCGGCGGGGGCGTCGTTCACCTCCATCGAGCCCGGCGGTGGTTGCCTCTACAACCGCCTGGTGGAGAACCGGCTGGTGATCACCTGCGGCGGCGACCAGATCGAGGCGGGCAAGAGCCTCACCTTCCGGCTCGGGTTCCACGTCTGGACCACCGCCCGCAGCTACCCGATGGTGGCGAACGGCGGGCGGATCGAGGTCGTCCCGGACGGTGCCGCCGCGGCTTCCGACGCCACCGGCTTCACCACCCTCTTCCGCTCCACCGGCGGCAGCCTGCGGAAGCCGCGCCCGTACGTGCAGGCCGTCGACACCGACCTCGGCATCCGGGGCAGCGCGGTGACGCTGGCCCCGCAGCCGGACGGCACCCTGCTCGGCCGGATGCCGGTCACCGTGCGCTACGGCAACGACGCGCCGACCTTCGCTCTCAACGTCGAGGCCGCCCTGCCCGCGGGCGTGGAGGTGCACCACATCGAGCCGCAGGACTCGCCGAGCTTCCCGTACTGGTTCTCCGTGCCGGGCGGCCGGTTCATGCCGGGCGAGGAGCGCACCTTCGACGTCTTCCTCTGGGCACCCGTCGGCACGGCCACGGGTGAGCTGGGCACCGGCCGCCTCACCGTGACCGGGAGCTACTTCTGGGGGGCCGACGACCCGCAGGACGTGGACCCGTCTGACAACACCACGTCGTTCACGGTGACCGGGGCCGCCGCGAGCTGACAGTCGCCCGCCCGGCCGGCGCCCACGCGCCGGCCGGGCGTCGCCGTGTCACCAGGCCGGGCGCTGGAGCAACCCGACGAACTCGGCGAGCAGCCGTTCCCGCAGCCGCGCCGGGGCGGCGTCGAGCAGCGTGTTGACCACCGCCATCCGGTCCGGCACACCGGCGCCGCCGGCCAGGCCGAGCCCGCCGGCCAGCCCGGCCACCATGTCCGGGGTGAGCGCCTCCGGCGTGAGGCTGCCTGCGAGCGCCAGCAGTTCCGGCGGCAGCACGACCGGCCCGGCGGCGCGGGCCGCCGCGACCGCCTCGGCCAGCGCCGGGCCGAACTCGGCCACCCGGGGCGCCACCGCCGCGGTGACAGTGAGGTGGACACTTGCCGGCAGATCGGCGTACGTGAGCTGGGGCTGGGTGTGCCAGCCACGCGCGGTCAGCTCGTCGACCAGCACGAACAGGTCGAGCCCCGGATCGTCGCTGGTGAAGCAGACCACTGTGGTCTCCGGCTCGGCCATCAGCCGCAGGCCGCCGGTGGCCCGGACCGCGTCGGCGAGCCCGGCGACCGCGTCCCGGGTCGCGGCGGCCAGCCGCAGGTAGCCGTCCTCGCCGAGGTGGCGCAACGTGGCGTACGCGGCGGCGATCGGCCCACCGGACCGGGTGGAGGCGATCACCGGGTTGACCATCGTGTATCCGGGCCAGTCCGCGTACGCGAAGAACTGCGCCGCGCGCAGCGCCGGATCGCGGTGCAGCAGCACCGAGACGCCCTTGGGCGCGTACGCGTACTTGTGCAGGTCCACCGAGATCGAGGTGACCCCCGGCACGGCGAAGTCGAACGGCGGCACCGGCGCGCCGAGCCGGCGCAGCCAGGGCAGTGCCCAGCCGCCGAAGCAGGCGTCGACGTGGCAGCGCACCCCGGCGGCCCGCGCGACGGCGGCGATCTCGGCGACCGGGTCGACGACCCCGTGCGCGTACGACGGCGCGGACGCCACCACGAGCACGGTCTCCGGACGGATCGCGGCGGCCATCGCTGCCACGTCCGGCCGCAACGTCACCGGGTCGACGGGCACGGTGTCCAGCGCGACCCGCAGGTAGTGCGCCGCCTTGGCGAACGCGGCGTGCGCGCCGGCCGGTGCCACGATCCGCTGCTCGGCCAGGTCGGGACGGGCGTCTCGGGCCGCCTTGACGGCGAGCAGCAGCGACTCGGTGCCGCCGCTGGTGACGCTGCCGACCACGTCCGGCGCGTCGGTGCCGGGGCCGCCGCCGAGCAGCCGGGCGGCGGCGCCGACCAGCGCGTTCTCCATCGCCAGCAGCGACGGGAACGCCGTCGGGTCGAGGCCGTTGACGTGCGCGCTCTGCGCGTACGCGGCCTGCGCCAGCTCGTCCAGCCCGGCCACGCCGGGGTCGTAGACGTACGCGAACAGCCGCCCGCCGTGCGTCGGCCGGTCGGCGGCGCGCAGCGCGCGGATCTCGCCTAGTACGTCCGTCGCGGGCATCCCCCGCGCGGGCAGAGCGCTCACACCTACCGTGTCGGTCATCGGGTGGTTCCTCTCGTGGGACGGGCCGGCGCTCACGCCCGCGCGGCCGGCGCGGCGTCGTCGACCACGGGTGCGGCGGTGGCCAGCTGCGCCGGGGTCAGTGTGTAGCCGCGCAGCAGCACCAGCGGGATCGCCACGAGCAGGGCGGGCAGCACGGTGAAGCCGAGCAGCACACCCAGCCGTGCCGAGTCGGACTGGACGGCGGCGGTGCCGGTGGACGAGGAGACGTAGCCGGAGAGCTGGAGCACCAGCCCGTAGATGCCCGGCCCCAGCGCCAGCCCGAACGTCTCCCCGGCGGTCCACAGCCCGGTGAACACCCCGGCCTGCCGCCGCCCGGTGCGCGCGGTGTCGTACGCGATGCAGTCCGGCAGCATGGCCAGCGCGAACACCTGCTGGCCCGCGTACCCGACGCCGATCACCGCGACCACCGCGTAGGCCGCGGCGGCGGGCAGAGCGGGCGCGGCGACCAGGGCCAGCGCTCCCGCCGCGAAGATCAGCGACGCGGCGACCAGCGACGTCCGCTTGCCCAGCCGCGCGCCCGCCCGCGACCACAGCGGCATGACCAGCAGCGCGGGCGCGACGAAGCAGGCGAACAGCAGCGTCGGGCCGCTGTCCGGCTCGCGCAGCACCTGGTCGGCGAAGTACTTCACCCCGGCCAGCACGGTTGCCACCCCGGCGGACTGGATCACGAAGCAGATCAGCAGCACCCGGAACGGCCGGTTGCCGGTGGCGACAGCGAGCTGCGCGCGCAGGCTCGGCTCGCTCTCCCCCACCGTCCCGGTCGGCGCCGACCGGGTGCCGAGGAAGACGCCGATCGTGCCGGCGACGATCAGCGCGGCGACGAACAGGCCCATCCACCGGTGGCCCGGCACGCCGTCGCCGCCCGCGCTCACCACCGCCGGGGCCACCGCGCCGGAGACCAGGATGGCCAGCGCCAGCACCGCGATCCGCCAGGTCATCAGCCGGGTACGCTCCGCCGGGTCGGCGGTCAGCTCGGCCGGCATGGCCACGTACGGCACCTGGAAGAACGCGAACGCGGTGGCGGTGGCCAGGAACGCCAGGGCCACGTACGCGGCGGCGGCCGGACCGTCGGCGAACGGCGCGGCGAAGATCGAGGCGAACAGCACCGCTAGCGCGAGCCCGCCACCGAGCAGGTACGGCCGGCGCGCGCCCCAGCGGGAGCGGGTCCGGTCGGAGATCCGCCCGGCGACCGGGTTGACCAGCACGTCCCACGCCTTCGGCAGCAGCACCAGCAGGGCGGCCAGTCCGGCGGCGACGCCGAGCGTGTCGGTGAGGTACGGCAGCAGGAGCAGCCCGGGCACGGTGCCGAACGCGCCGGTGACCAGGGAACCCAGTGCGTACCCGAGGTGCACCCGGCGGGGCAGGCCCGAAGCTGTCATGGCGCCGAATGCTACTCACGTTATGGCCCGCGTCACATCCCCTCGTCCGGCGACCAGGACGCCGCCGCCAGGTCCACCCGGTCCCCGCGCAGCGGGCACCCCTCGGCGAGCAGCCGTTCCCGCGCCTTGCGCTCGTGACCCGGCGGCAGCCGGCCGGCCGAGTTCACCACCCGGTGCCACGGCACGCCGCCACCGTGCCGCGCCATGATCGAGCCGACCAGCCGTGGCGACGCCCGCCCCGAGCGGTCGGCCAGCGCGTCGGCCACCGCCCCGTACGACATCACCCGCCCCGGCGGAATCCGCTCGACAAGCGCCAGCACCGCCTCGACGTACTCGTCAGGTGTCACGAGCTGCCACGATATGGGAACGCGCCGCGGCGCGGCAGACCGCAGCGCGCAGAATGGTCGGGTGCGCGAAGCAGTCACCTCGGCCCGGCGGATCGTGGTCAAGATCGGTTCGTCCTCGCTGACCACCGCGACGGGCGGCCTCGACGACGCCCGGGTCGACGCGCTCGTCGACACGCTCGGCGGGCTCGCCGCCGCCGGACGCGAGGTGGTGCTGGTCTCCTCCGGCGCGATCGCCGCCGGGCTCGCCCCGCTGCGGCTGCCCCGGCGCCCGCGCGACCTGGCCACCCAGCAGGCCGCCGCCAGCGTCGGCCAGGGCCTGCTCATCGGCCGGTACGCCGCCGCGTTCGCCCGGCACGGCCGCACCGTCGGGCAGGTGCTGCTCACCGTGGACGACGTGACCCGGCGGGCGCACTACCGCAACGCGTACCGGACGCTGCGCAAGCTCCTCGACCTGCACGCCGTGCCGATCGTCAACGAGAACGACACGGTGGCCACCGAGGAGATCCGGTTCGGCGACAACGACCGCCTGGCCGCGCTCGTCGCCGCGCTCGTGGACGCCGACCTGCTGGTGCTGCTCTCCGACGTCGACGCGCTCTGGACCGGCGACCCGGCCCGCCCGGGCAGCACCCGCATCACCGAGGTACACGGCGAGGGCGACCTGGCGGGCGTGGACGTCGGCGGGGCCGGCCGCGCCGGGGTGGGCACCGGCGGCATGGTGACGAAGGTCGAGGCGGCCCGCATCGCGACCGGCTTCGGCATCCCGGTGGTGCTGACCGCCGCGCCGCTGGCCGCGCCGGCGCTCGCCGGGGAGCCGGTCGGCACGTACTTCCACCCGAGCAGCCGCCGCCCCGCCGCCCGTCTGTTCTGGCTGGCGCACGCCACCGCCCCCCGGGGCCGGCTGCACCTCGACCCGGGCGCGGTGCAGGCGGTGGTCGGCCGCCGCAAGTCGCTGCTGCCCGCCGGCATCACCGCCGTCGACGGCGCGTTCACCGCCGGTGACCCGGTGGACCTGGTCGACACCGCCGGGGCGCCGGTGGCCCGGGGCCTGGTCAACTACGACGCGGTGGAGCTTCCCGGCCTGCTCGGCCGGTCCACCTCCGAACTCGCCGCGGCGCTCGGCCCGGCGTACGAACGTGAGGTCGTCCACCGCGACGACCTGGTCCTGCTGTAAGCAAGGGGCCCTTCTTAACAGACGTCTGTTAAGAAGGGGCCCCTCCTTGAACCCCGTCCGAAGGAGTACGCACGATGAGCGTCGTCGAGCAGGCCCGGCGAGCCCGGGACGCGGCGGAAGCCCTGGCCACGGCCACCCGTACCGTCAAGGACGCCGCGCTGCACGCGATGGCCGACGCGCTCGTGGCGCGTACCCCGGAGATCCTGACCGCGAACGCGGCGGACCTGGCGGCCGGGCGCGACGCCGGGCTGTCCGCGGCCGTGCTGGACCGGCTCGCGCTCGACGAGGGCCGGGTCGCCGCCATCGCCGACGCGCTGCGCCAGATGGCCGCGCTGCCCGACCCGGTGGGCGAGGTGGTACGCGGCTCGACGCTGCCCAACGGCCTGGAGCTGCGCCAGATCCGGGTGCCGTTCGGGGTGGTCGGCATCGTCTACGAGGGCCGGCCCAACGTGACTGTCGACGCGGCCGGGATCTGCCTGAAGTCCGGCAACGCGGCGCTGCTGCGCGGCTCCTCGTCGGCCGCGCACTCCAACGCGGCGCTGGTCGCGGTGCTGCGTGACGCGGTCGCCGGCGCCGGGCTGCCGGCGGACGCGGTGCAGCTGCTCGACTCCAGCACCCGTGAGTCGGTCAAGGAGCTGATGCGCGCCCGGGGCCTGGTCGACGTGCTGATCCCGCGCGGCGGCGCGTCGCTGATCCGCGCCGTGGTCGAGGAGTCGACGGTGCCGGTAATCGAGACCGGCGTGGGCAACTGCCACGTGTACGTGGACGCCGCCGCCGACCTCGGCAAGGCCCTGGCGGTCACGCTGAACGCCAAGACGCAGCGCCTGTCCACCTGCAACACGGCCGAGTCGCTGCTGGTGCACCGCGACGTCGCGGACGCGTTCCTGCCGGCCGTGCTGGCCGCGTTCGCCGAGGCCGGGGTGACCGTGCACGGCACGCCCGAGGTCGCAGCCCACTCCGACGCAGTGGTCGCGGCCACCGAGGAGGACTTCGGCACCGAGTACCTCTCCGCCGACATCTCGGTCGCCGTCGTCGACTCGCTCGACGCCGCGGTCGCGCACATCCGCCGGTACGGCACCGGCCACACCGAGGCGATCGTCACCGACTCGCAGCGGGCGGCCCGGGGGTTCGTGGCCAGGGTGGACGCCGCAGCGGTCATGGTCAACGCGTCCACCCGCTTCACCGACGGCGGCGAGTTCGGCTTCGGCGCGGAGATCGGCATCTCCACGCAGAAGCTGCACGCGCGCGGCCCGATGGGCCTGCCGGAGCTGACCAGCACCAAGTACGTGGTCACCGGGGACGGTCACGTGCGCTGACCGGTCCGGCCGGCTATGTGAGCTGGAGTGGGTCCCCGTCCGCCGAGGTGGCCGGGGCACCCGGTGTCGTGGGCGGCACGACGAGCGGGGGCATCCCCGGGGACACCGGCGCCGACGACGAGCCGTCCTCCACCGCCAGGTCGGGCAGGACCGTCCAGGCCGACCACGGCGCGGGCCCGGCGTCCGGACCGGGCGACGGATCAGGGCCGGGACCGAGGGACCACTCGGGGCCGGATCCCGGCGGCGCGTGCGGCGGCGGCGATTCGCCGGGTGGCGGCGGGACGGCAGGAGGCGGTGGGGCGGCGGGCGGTGGAGGCGCGGCGGAGGGTGGTGGCGCGGCCACGGCCGGCCGGCGCGGAATCGGCACGGCGGGTGGCGGGGGCAGCTCGGCGGTCTGCGGCACCACGAACGGCGCTCCGGACACCGGGGCCTCCGGCGTGTGCGGGCGGCACGCGCGGATCGCCCGCAGCGTGGTGTGCACGTCGAACTGGTGGCCGTCGTCGCTGTCCCAGCCGCCGTCGCTGCGCTGGGTCTCGGCGAGCCGCCGGCGCGCGGAGACCAGCAGCCACTGCTCCTCGCCCACGTCGACCCGGCGCAGTGTGGCGGCCAGCCAGGCCACGTCGGCCGGGGACATCCGGGGGATCCGGTCGGCCAGCACCGCCTGGATGCGCGCCGACTCGTAGTACATCCGCTGGCGGTGCAGCACCGCGGCGGCGAGCCAGCCGGCGGGCAGGAAGGACGGCCAGCTTCCGTCCGGCGCGAGCTGCGCGGCCAGCGCCTGCGCCGCCGCCTGCACCACACCGGCGTACGCGCCGCCGACCCGGTGGTCGAGTGGCCCGGCGGCGCGGGCGTCCAGCCCGGCCACGGTCAGCCAGAACCCCGCGTTCGCGGTCTGGTAGAGCCGGGCCTCGGGATCGCCGGGCGTGGCCCACTCGGGGGCGAGCCCGGCCAGCGAGGGGTCCTCGTCCCAGCCGCCGTCGGGCAGTTGCCGGGCGGCCAGCCAGTCCAACGCGTGCCGGGCGGCCGGGCGGCCCAGCGCGCCGAGGTCGTCCAGCTCGGCCAGGCGGTAGCAGGTCGCGTCGATCGAGGCGACCTCGCCGTCGAGGACGGCGGGCCAGCCGCCGCCGGGCGCCTGCCCGGTCTCGGCGGCGTCGAGCACGCCGGGCGGCACCGGAGCGCCGGTGCGCAGCCGGGAGAGACGGGCGCGGTCCACCGCGTCACCGTGAGCGACGACGAATCCGATCGCCGCGTCCAAGTCCACCACGGCACCGACGGTACTGGCGCGGCCGAAGTTACGCCTCGGTAGCTCGGTCAGGACCGCCCCGGCCCACCGGTCGCCGTGGGGGTTGCGTGACCCGCGTATGCCCACGCCAAGGGCCCCGGAGAACACGACGGGCCCGCCCGGCGCACCGGGCGGGCCCATCGACGCGACTCAGTACGCGGGCAGCGACGGGTCGACCTGCTTGACCCAGGAGAGCACGCCGCCCTGGAGGTGCACCGCGTCGGCGAAGCCGGCCGCCTTCAGCGCGGCCAGTGCCTCGGCGGAGCGGACGCCGGACTTGCAGTGCAGCACGATCTGCCGGTCCTGCGGGAACTTCGCCAGCGCCTCGCCGGAGAGGATCTCGCCCTTGGGGATGAGCGTCGCGCCGGGGATCCGGACGATCTCGTACTCGGCGGGCTCGCGCACGTCGACCAGGAAGATGTCCTTGCCGGAGTCCTGCCAGTCCTTCAGCTCCAGCGCGGTGATGGTCGAGTCGACCACCGCCTCCTGCGCCTCGTCGGAGACCGCGCCGCAGAAGTCCTCGTAGTCCTCCATCAGGTCGGTGAGGGTCGGGTTCTCGCCGCAGAGCACGCAGTTCGGGTCCTTGCGAACCTTGATCTTGCGGTAGCTCATCTCCAGGGCGTCGTAGACCATCAGCCGGCCGACGAGCGGCTCACCGATGCCCGCGAGCAGCTTGATCGCCTCGTTGACCTGGATCGACCCGATCGACGCGCAGAGCACGCCGAGCACGCCGCCCTCGGCGCAGGAGGGGACCATGCCGGGCGGCGGGGGCTCCGGGTAGAGGCAGCGGTAGCAGGGACCGTGCTCGGCCCAGAACACCGACGCCTGGCCGTCGAAGCGGTAGATCGAACCCCAGACGTACGGCTTGCCGAGCAGCACGGCCGCGTCGTTGACCATGTAGCGGGTGGCGAAGTTGTCGGTGCCGTCGACGATCAGGTCGTACCGGGAGAAGATGTCCCGGACGTTCTCCCGGTCCAGCGCGGTGTTGTGGATCTCCACGTTGACCAGCGGGTTGATCTCGCGGATCGACGCCGCGGCGGACTCGGCCTTGGACCGGCCCACGTCGGAGACGCCGTGGATGACCTGGCGCTGGAGGTTCGACTCGTCGACGGTGTCGAAGTCGATGATGCCGAGCGTGCCGACACCGGCCGCGGCCAGGTAGAGCAGGGCCGGCGAGCCGAGGCCACCGGCGCCCACACAGAGCACCCGGGCGTTCTTCAGCCGCTTCTGCCCCTCGACCCCGACGTCCGGGATGATCAGGTGGCGTGAGTAGCGGCGGATCTCGTCTACGGTCAGCTCGGCGGCGGGTTCGACGAGCGGGGGCAACGACACGGTGGACTCCCCGGGATCGGCGGTGTGACCGCGCCATTGTTGCTCGCCGGGACGGGGATCGGCCATGATGAGGGACACTGCGCCCGAACTGCGGGACCGGGAATAACTCAGACGCCGTCGGTGGGCTCGCCGGAGTAGCGGATCCCGCCGACGTACGGCCAGGCGTTCGGCACGCAGCCGTCCAGCCCGTACGTCTGCTGCTGCATGACCGGCGCGGGCGCCCCCGGCGCGGGGCAGGCCTCGTGCAGCTCGCCGAACTCGTGCCCGACCTCGTGGTTGATCACGTACGTGCGGTAGACCTCGATCGGGGCGCCGTAGTCGGGCACCGCCGTCATCCAGCGGGCCAGATTGAGCACGACCCGGCCGGGCAGCCGGCAGGAGGTGTACCGGTCGGTGCGCAGGCCGCCCTCGGCACACATCCGCTCCGAGGTGACCGGGGTGGCGAGGTAGACGGTGAAGTCGGCCGCCGCCGCCTCGGGCACCCGCTGCACCCGCAGCTCCCCGGAGGCGATCCAGCTCCGCGGGTCGCCCAGCACCGCGTCCACTGTCGCGGCGAAGCCGTCGGCGTCCTGCCCCGTACCCTGCTCCACCTCGACCCGGTAGCGGCGCAGCGGGCCGTCGTGTCCGCGTACCGGAGATCGGCCCTGGGCCACCGCGAACGTGCCGGGGCCGGCGGTGGGGTAGCCGGTCGGCGCCGGGGCCGGGAGGTCCGGCTCGGCGCCGCGCGCCAACGACGGTTCGGCGGCGAGCGGCAGCTGCGTGCGCCCGGCCGGAGGGGCGCTCAGCCGGGCGATGCCCAACGCGCCGCTGACGGCCGCGAGCAGCATCGCCAGCAGCAGCACCGAGCGGCGACGGCGACGGCGCATCCGGCGCAGGGTGGGACGCTCGGGCGGCGGCGCGGCAGGTCTGTCGTAGGGGTACGACGAGGTCATGACCTCAGCGTGCCATGCAATTCGGGCATTTAGCTGCTTTTGCCGCCTATGCCGCGAATGTTCCTCACGATCGGACGATCACAGGCTCGGCCCGGTGTACCGCTTCCCGGCCACGTAGGGCCACGGATTCGGCCGGCAACCCTTGAGGAACAGCGTCTGCTGCTGCATCACCGGTGCCACCCGGCCCGCGCCGGGGCACCCCTCGTGCCGGTGCCCCAGCTGGTGACCCACCTCGTGGTTGACCACGTAGAGCCGGTAGGTGTCCAGCGGCATCCCGGCGGCGACCAGGTGCGGCGCCGAGGTCCGCCACCGGTCCAGGTTGATCACCACCCTGCCCGGCACCCGGCACGACGTGTACGGCACCCCGCCCACCCGGATGTCGATCCCGCCCGCCCCGCACAGCCGCCGGGCCGTCTCCCGGGTCGCCAGGTAGATCGTGAAGTCGTGCCCGCTGTCCGGGCCGACCCGCTGCAACCGCAGCCTGCCACCGGCCCAGCCACCCGGACCGGCAAGCGCCCGCTGCACCGCCTCGCCGAAGTCGCGGACCTCCTCGCCGGAGCCGTTCTCCGCAGCCACCCGGTAACGGTGCAGCGGCCCCGAGCGGCCGAGCACGCCGCTGGTCCGGTCGTCGTACGCGAAGCTGCCCCGCCCCTTCGCCGGCCCCGGGCCGGACAGCGTCAGCACCGGCGCGGCCGGGGAACTGGGCACCACCGAGGGCGACGGCGGGACGCTCGGCGTCGACGGCGCCACAGTCGGGACCGGAGGCTGGGCGACGAACCCGTCGGTGCCCCGGGTGCCCGCACCCGCCGACGGCAGTTGCACGGCCACGCCGACGCCGACCGCGGCGGCGGTGACGAAGGCGCAGACCACGAGCGCGGAACGCCAGTGCGGGAAGGAGGAACGGGAGCGGGGCATCCGGCTCAGCCTGCCATGTCACGCCCCGTTCCGCTCTCCCCCGTGCCGGTGACGCGCGACGGCGTCGCCTCGGCGAGCAACCCCAGCACCGCCCGCGCCACGGTCCGGGGCACCTCCAGCTGCGCCACGTGCCCGACGCCGTCGAGCATCAGCAGCCGGCTGTCCGGGATCACCCGGGCCGCCTGCGGCGCCACCCGCACGTCGACCAGCCGGTCCTGCCGCCCGCCCACCACCAGCGTGGGCGCCCGCACCGCCGCCGCCTGCCGCCAGAGCGCGCCCTCACCCGGCAGGTACGACCGCAGGAAGCTACCGACCAGGCCCCGGAACGTGCGCACGTACGCGGCAGCGTAGTGGGCCGCCTCGTACCGGACCCGGATCTCGTCGATCGCCTCCTGCCGGCGCTGCTCGCTGATCCGGGTCAGGTCGGCCACGCACGCCTCCATCACCTGCTGCGCCGTCACCTCCGGGCTGAACTGGGCCAGCCGCCAGGCGGCCAGTCGTTCGCCCCGGGGGATCGCCAGCAACGGCAGCATCCGCCCCTGCAACGAGCGCCGGAAGTCCAGGAACGGCAGGGCGGGCGAGATCAGGGTGAGCGTGCGGACCAGATCCGGGCGCAGCGCCGCCACCCGGACCGAGATCGCGCCGCCCAGCGAGTTGCCGAACAGGTGCACCGGCCCCCTGTCGCTGTGCTCGATCCAGCTGATCACCCGCTCGGCGAAGGACGGGATGGTGTAGCGCGGCCCGGGCTCGCTGCGCCCGAACCCGGGCAGGTCGATCGCCTGGCCGTCCAGCCGGTCCGCGAGCAGGCCGGCCAGGTCGGTCCAGTTCTGCGCCGACCCGCCGAGCCCGTGCACGTACAGGGCGGGCTCCGCGCCGGGCCCGGTGGCCGGGGTGTCGCGGACGTGCACGAGAGTGCCGTCGAGGCGTACGTGCCGGCCGGGCCAGGGCGGCGGGACGTGGTGTGCGGGAAGGCTCTGCTCCGGCCACAGTGCGGCGCGCTTCATGTCTCCAGTCTTCCCCGCCCGCGGCGTACCGCACACCGCACTGTCGTACCGCACACCGGCGCTCAGGACAGCAGCGCCTCCAGCCGCCGGTTCACCGCCGCGAGCGTGGCCCGCACGACCGCCTGCCGGGGATCCCCGGCCACCAGCGCCGAGCCGGCCAGCTGTTCCACCCAGCCGTCGCAGACCAGCAGCACCACGACAGTCGCCACCTCGCAGTTGCCGAACGGCACCACGGCGGCGTGCTCCACGAAGCAGCGGCCCCGCTCACCGGCCGGGACGCTCCCACCGAGCAGTTCGTCCACCGCGGCGGCGGCGGCCACCGCGCAGAGCCGCAGCACGTACCCGTCGACAGCCGGCCCGGTCGCGTGGCCCTCGGCCGTCCGGTCGCCCGCGACCAGGCGCACCTCGGTGGTGGCGTCCAGGCCGAACGTGCTCACCAGGACGTGCTCGATCACCACCCGGGGGCCCGGCAGGCCGCCGGTGTCCAGCGGCCGCGACGGCGCGGTCTCCGTCGTGGTCATCTGACCACCGGAGTACGACGTACCGAGCGTGACCGGGCTGCCGGTGGACATGCCGGTCGGCGCGGCGGCGAGCGACGTCTCGTCCACCGTGGCCCGGCCCCGGTGGGTGGCCTGACGGCGGCGGCGCGGCGGCTCGTCCCCGTCGGCCGACGCCTCGGCCGGACGCACGAGCCGGTCCGCGCCGAACCGCGCGTCGCCGGAGCGGTTCGCGGCCGGACGGACCACGCCGGTACGCGCCGGCGTCTCGTCGCCGCCCGGCTCGTCACCGTTGGGAGCCTGGGCACGGGGCTCGGGCTGCGCGGCACGGGCCTCGCCCGGCGTGGCCTGCGCCCCGGGAGCCCGGGTCTCGCCCGCGCGCGTCTCACCGGAGCGGTCCAGCCGGGCCGACCGGCGGCGCAACTGGGCCGGTGGCGGCACGGCCGGCGCACCGGGCAGGTTCTGCGGGGCGGCGGCCAGGCCCATCCGTTCCTGGAGCAGCCGGGCCACCAGGCGGCTCACCTCGGCCGGGTCCGCGCCGTCGGACAGGTCCAGCCGGAGGCTGTGCGCGCCGGCCGGGGTACGGCGCAGCGCGGCGTCGCGTACGCCCGCCACCTCCCGGACCGCGTCGAGGATCGCGTTGACGTCGAAGCCCTCCGGCCGCTCCCGCAGTGGCGCGGGTTCGTCGTCACGGCGCAGGTGGGTGGCGATGCGGGCGAGTTCGGGGGTCTCGGCGGACGGTTCCACTGCCGGTGGCTCCGGCACGACTGGCACGTCCGGTTCCGAGGGGACGCGCTGCGGCAGCACGGGGGACGGTTCCTCCGGTCGGGGCTCGGCGACCGCGTCGGCGGCCGGCACCGGTTCCGGTGCGGACCGGCGGGCCGCGTAGGGAGGGGCGCTCGTCGGGTGGGGCGCGGGGGTCTGGTCGGGGCGCGGCGTGCCGCTCGTGGCGGGAACGCCGGAGACCTGCGGGGCGGTGGCCGCCGGTTCGGCGGCGGGCGCCGGGGCGTATCCACCGGCGGGCGCGGGCGGCGCACCGGTTACCGGCGGCGCACCGGGCGCGGGCGGGACACTCGCCGGCCCGGGACCGGGGGGCGTGATCAGCGGCGGGACCGGCACCGGCGGCGCGGCCCACGAGGGTCGCTCGTAGCCGCGCGGCGGCTCGGCGTCGCCCCGCGGCAGCCGGAACGGCCGGGTCGCCTCGACTGTCGGCTCCGGCCCGGCCGGCGGCTCGTACCCGCGCGCCGGCTCGGGCCCGGCACCCGGCTCGTACTGCCGGGGCCCCTCGGACTCGGCGGACTGCTGGTACGACCGCGCCGCCTCGGGACCGGCGGACTGCTGGTACGACCGCGCCGCCTCGGACGCGGGGACCGGCTCGGCGCGCGGCGGCTCGTATCCCCGTACCGGCTCGGGCCGGGGTGGCTCGTAGGCGGCGGGCGGCTCGACGCGGGCCGGCTCGTACGGCCGCACCGGCTCGGGCGCCCACTCGGCCGCGCGGTCGTCGCGGACGGTGCGGTGGGCGGCGCTGTCGTCCGCCCACTCCCGCCGCTCGGCGGCGGGCTCCTCGGTGCGGCGGGCCGGTGGCTCCTCGGACCGGTCAGCCGGCGGCTCGTCGGTGCGGGCCCACGGCGGAGCCCAGCCGTCACCCCAGCTCGGGCGGTTCCAGGACGGCCCCGACCAGTCCGGTTCGGCGGCCCGCGGGTCGTCCGGCATCTGAGGATCGGCGGCGGCCCGCGGCTCGGCGGCGGCCGCCCGGCTCTCGGGCGGGTGGACCTCGCCCGGTGCGTGCTCCGGCCGGCTCGCCGCCGGCGCCGGAGTGACCGGCCGGTCGGCCCAGCCCCGGGACAGTGACGGGGTGGATTCGGTGTTCGGCGCGTGGAAACCCGGCGGCACCTCGAAACCGGAGGCGGCGGCACCGACCGGCGGGACCTGGAGGGCCGGGGGCGCGGAGGCCGGCCCGCTGTCGGCCCAGCGCGGCGCCCGGGTGGCCGGGTCGTCGGCGGCGTGCCGGGAGCCGGTGACGTCGCCCGGGTCGGTCTGCTGTTCGATCGTGGGCGCCGGGCGCGGGGCCGGGACGGCCAGCCGTTCGCCGTCGGCGGGCCGGGGCGGCTCGTCCGCGGGCGGGGCACTGACCGGCGCCTGGCGGGTCACTGGCGACTCCTCACCGGCGTGGTGCACGCCGTTGACGTGGCGGCCGTTGGCGCGGGCCGGTTCCGGCGCGGAGTGGCCGGGCAGCGGGGCCGGCAGGTCGCCGTGCCGGGGCGAGGAGGCGGCCCAGCCGCCGAGGTCGCCGTAGGGCCAGCCGCCGGGCGCCGGAGCGCCGCGGGACCAGCCGTTCGGCGGGGGCGCCCAACCGCCGCCGGCACGGGCCGGGTCGTCCTGCTGGCCCGTCCCGTCGCCGTGCTCTCCCGGGGTGGCGGCTCCGGGTTGCCCTGTTTCACTCACCGCGCGCTCCTTGGTCGCCCCCGCTGAGGCTACCGTGTGGTGACAGTGGCGATAAGTTACAGCGGCGGGCCAATTCCGCGACGGGTTCACGAACCCGGACCGGTTCGGGTGATACGTGCCGGCTCGTACGCAGATACTCGGAGGATCCGATGACCGCAGTGGGGAACGGTGCACAGACCGCCGGTCGGCCCACCCGCCTGCCCCGCTCGGCGCGACGTAAGCAGCTGCTCGCCGCCGCCCAGGAGGTGTTCGTCGCGCAGGGCTACCACGCCGCCGCGATGGACGACATCGCCGAGCGGGCCGGTGTCTCCAAGCCGGTGCTCTACCAGCACTTCCCCGGGAAGATGGAGCTCTACCTCGCGCTGCTGGACACGCACTGCGACGCGATAGTCGCAAACGTGCAGGCGGCGATGAGCGGCACCAACGACAACAAGGAGCGGGTCGGCGCGGCGGTGCGCGCGTACTTCGACTTCGTCGACCACGAGAGCGAGGCGTTCCGGCTGGTCTTCGAGTCGGACCTGCGCAACGACCCGGCGGTGCGGCAGCGGGTGGAGCGGGTCGAGCAGGGCTGCATCGCGGCCATCACCGACACGATCATCTCGGACACCGGAGTCAGCCGCTCACGCGCCGAACTGCTCGCCTCGGGCCTGGTCGGTGCCGCCGAGACGGCCGCCCAGTTCTGGCTGGCCGGCGGCCGGCAGGTGCCCAAGGCGGAGGCCGAGGCGCTGGTCGCAGCCCTGTCCTGGCGCGGCATCGCCAGCTTCCCGCTGCAAGGTGAGTCAGCCTGAACATCGGGCCGCCGGATCGGATAGCCTTCCCACGGTGGCTTTTTCGCCCCAGTTGAGGAGGCACAGTGGAGGTCAAGATCGGCGTGCAGTACGCGCCGCGGGAGCTGGTCCTGGAAAGCGCGCAGTCGCCGGCCGAGATCGAGCAGATCGTGACCGACGCCTTCGCCAAGAGTGAGGGCACCCTCTCCCTGACCGACGAGAAGGGCCGGCGCGTGATCGTGCCGGTCGGCAAGGTCGCCTACGTCGAGATCGCCGAGGCCTCGCCTCGCGCGGTCGGGTTCACCGTTCGCTGATTCCCGCGGCACCGGCCGCCGTGGCGGGCCTCCCGCCACGGCGGCTCAGTTGTTCGACCACACCGCTGTCGTCCGCGCGGCGTGCGCCCCGGTCAACCGGCGCAGCAGCCCCGGCGCATCGAGTGCGCCCCGGTGGGCGGCGGGCATCCGCCCCGCCTGGGAGAGCGCCTCACCGAGCAGCCGTCGGGCCACATCGACAGCCTGCCGACAGCCCGGGATCAGCCTCGATCGCGGCCGCGCCCCTCTCGCTGAGCGCGGCGCGGCGCAGGCCGTGCGCGTCGTATCTGTGACTCAAGTCACAACAGCGCGCCCCGCGCGCAGGGCCACCACCTGGGAATCGGGACGACCCAGTGACCGTTCAGGTAGGATGAGACAGTTGCCGTGGGCACCGATTCGGTCACTTTGCTGATCAACGCCGGTCCCCGACGCGCGTGCGGCCCGGTCCGGCTCGGCGAACTCGCCCCTGACCGCGTGGCCCGCGCCACACCGATCGCGCCCTGAGGACCTGAGGGGCGCACCACGAGAGGGCACCCCCAAATCCATATGAGCGAGCAGATTTCCGGCCAGCCACTGGCCCCCACCGCTCCGGTCCCCCCGGAGGCACCCACGTTCGCCGCGCTCGGCGCGCGGCAGGAGACAGTCGAGGCGCTGGCCGCCGCCGGCATCACCCGCGCCTTCGCCATCCAGGAGTACGCGCTGCCGATCGCGCTGCGCGGCGTCGACCTGATCGGTCAGGCGCCGACCGGCACCGGCAAGACGCTCGGCTTCGGCATCCCGCTGCTGGAGCGCGTGTTCGCCCCGTCCGAGGGCAGCGACGGCGTCCCGCAGGCGCTGGTCGTCGTACCCACCCGCGAGCTGGGCATCCAGGTCGCCAAGGACCTCGACGCCGCCGGCCGCACCCGGGGCGTCCGGGTGCTGCCGATCTACGGCGGCGTGGCGTACGAGCCGCAGATCGAGGCGCTCCGCAAGGGCGTCGAGATCCTGGTCGGCACCCCGGGCCGCCTGCTGGACCTGCAGAAGCAGAAGCACCTGCGCCTCGACCGGGTCCGCGCGCTCGTCCTCGACGAGGCCGACCGCATGCTCGACCTGGGCTTCCTGGACGACGTCGAGAAGATCCTGGCGATGCTGCCGGAAGACCGGCAGACCATGCTCTTCTCGGCCACCATGCCGGACCCGATCGTCGCGCTGTCCCGGCGCTTCCTGCGCCGCCCGGTGACCATCCACGCCGGGCACACCGCCGAGACCGGCCCGTCGCCGCAGACCAAGCAGCTCGCGTACCGCACGCACTCGCTGAACAAGGTCGAGATCGTGGCGCGCATCCTCCAGGCCGAGGGCCGCGGGCTGACCATGATCTTCACCCGTACCAAGCGGGCTGCCGACCGGGTCGCCGAGGATCTCGACTTCCGTGGCTTCGCCGTCGCCGCCGTGCACGGTGACCTCGGGCAGGGCGCGCGTGAGCGGGCGCTGCGGGCGTTCCGGGCCGGCAAGATCGACACCCTGGTCGCGACCGACGTCGCGGCCCGGGGCATCGACGTCACCGGCGTCACCCACGTGATCAACTACGACTGCCCCGAGGACCAGGACACCTACACCCACCGCATCGGCCGTACCGGCCGGGCCGGGGCCACCGGTGTCGCTGTGACGTTCGTCGACTGGGACGACATGCCCCGCTGGCGGATCGTCGACAAGACGCTCGGGCTGGACATGCCCGAGCCGCCGGAGACGTACCACACCTCCGCGCACCTCTACACCGACCTGGGCATCCCGACGGGGATCAGCGGCACCCTGCCGACCGCCGAGCGCACCCGCGCCGGCCTGTCCGCCGAGGTCGAGGAGGACCTGGGCGGCGGTGGCCGGGCGCGCCGGGGCGCGCGGCGCGGCGACAGCCGGGGCCGCGAGCGCGGCGAGGGGCAGGGCCGTGACCGCGGTCGTGGCCGGCGTGACGAGGGCGGTTCGTCCGCCGGGTCGTCCGCACCGCAGGCCGACGCCGGGGACGACGAGACCTCGCGTACGCCGCGTCGGCGCCGTCGCCGCCGGGCCGGCGAGACGGTGGCCGGTGAGCCGACCGCGGTGATCGGCACCGAGGGCGCGGCCGAGACCGCCGCTGCCGCACCGCAGCCCGCGGAGGGCGAGGCGGCGAGCAAGCCGCGTCGCCGCCGTCGCCGCCGCGGCGGCAGCACCGGCGTGCCCGCCGAGGCGACGAACGCCGACTGACCGACACCCACGGAAACGGCCTCCCGGACCCCGGTCCCGGAGGCCGTCCCCGTCCCGCCCCCACACTGCGACGATCATGAAGTTGACGGTGCGGCACGCCGTGCGCGCCGCCGCCAACGTCATGGTCGGCGGAGCGTCGGCGGGCAGGGCGGAAGCACGAGAGGTAGGTAGGGATGGCTGAGGCCTTGGACTCGGCGCTGGCTGAGGTGCGGGCGCTGCTGCTCGCGCCGGGGCTGACCCGCGCGGTCGCCGCCGGGCGCCGTCGTGGGCAGCGTCCCTCGGTGGTACGCGCGGAACTGCGGCCGGTCACGCTGAAGGCCGGCCCCCGGTTGCAGATCGCCGTCTCCGACGGCTCACGACCGCACACCCGCAACGTGGCACCTGGCACGGAGGCCGGCGCGGCGGTCGACGAACTGCTCGCCGAGCCGTTCGGCAACTGGCACGTCGAGACCGCCGACGCCACGCTCCAGCTCCGGGTCACCAAGTCCGGCGAGGCGCAGGTGCACCGCGCGGCGGCCAGCCGTCCGGCCGTCGAGCCGGGCGGGCACGACCGGGCCAAGGAGTGGCTGCTCGACCCGGGTGATCCCCTGTTCCGCGAGATCGGCGGCTCGGCGGCCAAGCGCCGCCAGGTCGACGCGTTCCTGCGTGCGCTCGCGGCCACGCTGCCCGACGACCTCACCGGCCCGCTGCGGGTGGTGGACCTGGGCTGCGGCAACGCGTACCTGACCTTCGCCGCCTACCGCTATCTGGTCGGGCGCGGCCTGGACGTGACCCTGGTCGGGGTGGACGTCCGCGAGGACCAGCGCCGCCGCAACACCGAGCTGGCCGAGCGCCTGGGCTGGTCCGACCGGGTCGGTTTCGTGGCCGGCACCATCGCCGAGGCGCCGGTCGACCCGGCGCCCGATCTGGTGCTGGCGCTGCACGCCTGCGACACCGCCACCGACGAGGCGCTGGCCCGGGCGGTGCGCTGGGAGGCCCGCTGGGTGCTCGCCGCGCCCTGCTGCCACCACGACCTGGCCGCGCAGTTGCGGGCCGGGCCGGCGCCCGCGCCGTACGAGCTGCTGACCCGGCAGGGCATCCTGCGGGAACGGTTCGCCGACGTGCTCACCGACGCGGTACGCGCCGCGCTGCTGCGCCTGCACGGCTACCGCGCCGAGGTGGTGGAGTTCGTCGACTCCCAGCACACGCCGCGCAACCTGCTGATCCGGGCGCGGCGGACGGCCGGCGCCCCGACCGACGGGCAGCGGGCCGAATATCGCGAACTGGTCGACCAGTGGGGCGTCACGCCCCGGCTGGAGACGCTGCTGGCCGAGGCGCGCTGACCGGGGGCCTACCGTCCCAGGTCGCCCCGGTTGCGGTCACCCCGGTCGAGCACCGACACCCGCTCACCGGAGCCGCGGCTCGGGGCCTGCTCGGCGTCGTGGGAGACGCTCGGGAACGGCACCACCTTCCCGCGCTGCTCGCCGTTCCCGGCGGCGGCGAAGGCGTTCCACGAGATGTCGACGAGCAGTCGCTTCAGTTCGGCGTGCCGGACGGCGGCGTTGCGCTGCAACGCCATCCGAGCGCCGAGCACCACCGAGACCAGCGTGGTGCAGATCGCGCCGGTCGCGGCGATCAGGTGTACGCCCGTCGCGTCGCCGCCGCGTACCGCCAGCACCAGTAGCCAGAGCCAGAAGCCGAGCGCGAACACCGCGGCCTTGGCCACGAAGAAGAGACTCACCGCGCCAGGGCGATGCGGCACGGAACGGTCCGGCTCGGCCATGCTGCTCCTCCATTTCGGTTCCCAGGGTTCCCCATTTTCTTACCCGAAGCAGATTACCCGAACCACACTTCCGCATTGATCGGTCCTGCCAGCGGGCCCTCCGGGCCGATCAGTCGGTTACTTCTCCCGCCGGGCGTACTACGCTCGATGGGCGAGCCGGGCCACCGGAGGAAGGGGACAGATCCACCAGGGATGGGTTCCGCAGACGTTTCACCGCAGATGGCCTTCGCGCGCTTCGTACGCCGGGCCATCGATGCCGCACGCGAGGAACGCGGCTGGACGGTGACCGACCTCGCCACCCACACCGGCGTGGGCCGTTCCACTGTGTTCCGCTGGCTGGCCGGAGACTGGCAGGACTATCCCGAGCTCGCCAAGGTGCGCGGCTTCTGCGCCGCCCTCGACCTGCCCGTGGCGGCGGCGTTCCGCGCGCTCGGGCTGCCCGACGCCGGGCCGGTGCCCCGCCGCCGTGGTGCCGAGGACGGCCCGGTGGAGGCCGACGTGCGGGTGATCCTGGACCGGCTCGCCGACCCGAACGTGCCCGCCGAGGAGAAGCACCACATCCGCGATCTGCTCCGCTACCTGGCCCGCCGCCCGGTCCGCCGGGCCGGCTGACCGACCGGGGCAGCGGCCCTCGGCTCAGGCCACTGTCAGCGTGAACTCGGCGGTCCGCACCACACCGCCGACCTGAAAGTCCAGGAACATCCGGTAGCTCCCCGGCCCCGGCGCGGTCAGCCAGAACGTCACGTCGTCGCCGTCGCGCACCGGCTCCGGGTGTACGTGCAGGTAGCCGAGATCGCCCTCGCGCAACGCCACAAGGTGCCCGTACGCACCGAGGTACGGCTCCAGCGACGCCGCCGCGCCGTCGGCGCCGGTGACCCGGAACCGCAGCGGCACCGCCTTCCCCACCTCCGGCGTGCCGGTGTGGGCGACGGTGAACCCGTCGACGGTGGCCGACGTGGCGGCTGCGGGCAGCGGCCGGGGCTGGTACGCGCCGGCCGCGGTCAGGTCGGCGCCGAGCACCACGGCGACCTGGCGGCCGTCGTCGGCGACCGTGGTGAAGTCGGCGTACATCCGCCAGGGACCCGCCTCCGGCGACGTGATCGGCACCGACCAGGTGCCGTCGGCGGCCATCGTCGGGTGCAGGTGCCGGTAGCCGCTGAGGTCACGCCGGACCATGATCACGTGCATCGGCTTGTCGTGCACGACGGCGAACCGGGTGACCGCCCGGCGCTGGTCGTCGCGGATCTGGAAGCGCAGCTCACCGGCGCGGCCCGCGACCAGCTCGGTCGACGGCACGAGCGTGTAGCCGGCCGAGGTGATCGACAGCCCCGTCGCGCCGTCGCCGCCGCCCTGGGTGACTGTGGCGCCGTCGTGCGTGTGCGCGCCGGTCCCGGGCGCGTGGGCGTGCGCACCGCCGTCGCCGGTGGCGACTCCCCCGGCCGTCGCGCCCGCGGACCGCACCGCCTCGGCCGGCGCGTTCATCCGCCCGAGGCCGAAACCGAGCAGTACGGCGAGCACCAGGCCGCCCACCACCATGGCCAGCCGCAGCGTCTCCCGGTCCACCGCGTCGCCGGGCCCTGTCGCGGGAGCGCCGGAACCGGCCTCGGCGTCGTCGGGGACGACGCCGGTGCCGGACGTGACCGACAACGACTCAGGCACCGCCGCCGACCAGCTCGTAACCCGCCTCGTCCACCGCGGCACGCACGGACTCGACGGACAGCGGCGCCGCGCTGGTGACGGTGGCGGTGCCGCTCGTCAGATCGATCCGGACCTCGTCGACACCGGGCAGCGCGGACAGCTCCTCGGTCACCGCCTTGACGCAGTGTTCGCAGGTCATCCCGGTCACGGTGTACGTCTGGACGACGGGTCGCTGCTCGGTCATGACCCCACGGTACCGCCGCCCGGACGCGGGCCGGACGACGGTCCGCCGACGGTGGTGACGCTCGCATTCCGCCCGGTCCGGGAACTTTCCGCCGCGAGCCGCGAACCGGCCGCGAACCCGCCGCGCCGCGAACCCGCCGCGACGGGTCAGCCGGCGACCGCGAGCGCCAGCGGCAGCACGTCCGGGGCGCCGGACCGGCGCAGCAGCCGCGCCGCCGTCGCCATCGTCCAGCCCGAGTCGACCAGGTCGTCCACCAGCAGCACCGGACCGTCCAGCCCCGGCAGCGCGCCGGCCAGGTCGTCCGGCAGGTGGAAGGCGCCGTGCAGCGCGCGTACCCGCTGGGCGCTGTTGCCGCGCGGCCCGCCACCGCCAGGCCCGGCCGGGACGACGTGGCCGAGCAGCGGAAGCCGGCCCACGGCGGCGATCCGCTCGGCCAGCGAGCCGACCAGCAGCGGTCGCGTCCGGGAGCCGACCGCGACCACGCCGGCGGGCCGCCGGGGCCACGGGTCGTCGCCGTGCGCCCACGCCTTCAGCACCTCGACCACGGCGGCCACCACGTCGTCGGGCACCGGGCCGTCCGGCGCCTCCGGCCCGACCAGCCCGCGCAGCCGCCCGCCCCACCCCAGGTCGGACAGGCGCCCCACGGCCCGGCCGGCCAGCGCCTGCTCCGCCGGGGGGATGCGGCCCTTCAGGGGTACGCCGACCGCCTCCAACCCGGTCGGCCAGAGCTTCTTCGGCGGGATCGGCACGCCGGGGCGCCCGAGGAACGTCTGCGCGGCGGTCAGCGCCGCCTCGGTGACCTCGGCGTCGAACAGCGGACCGGCGCAGTTGTCGCACCGCCCGCAGTCCTGCGCCCCGGTGTCGTCCAGCCCTTCCCGCAGGTAGCGCATCCGGCAGCGGGACGTCGAGGCGTACTCCCGCATGGCCCGCTGCTCGGCGGCGCGCGCGTCGGCGACGCGCCGCAACCGGGCCTCGTCGTAGACCCACGGCTCGCCGGTGGCGAGCCAGCCGCCGCGTACCCGGCGGACCGCGCCGTCCACGTCGAGCACCTTGAGCATCAGCTCCAGCCGGGTCCGGCGCAGGTCGACCACCGGTTCCAGGGCCTGGGTGGAGATCGGCCGCTCGGTGTCCAGCGCGGCGAGCACGGCGCGGACCTGTTCCTCGGGCGGGAAGGCGAGCGAGGCGAAGTACCGCCAGATCGCCGCGTCCTCCACGCCGGGCAGCAGCAGCACCTCGGCGTGCTCGACGGCCCGGCCCGCGCGGCCGACCTGCTGGTAGTAGGCGATCGGCGAGGGCGGAGCGCCCAGGTGCACGACGAAGCCGAGGTCGGGCTTGTCGAAGCCCATGCCGAGCGCGCTGGTGGCGACCAGCGCCTTGATCTTGTTGTCCAGCAGGTCCTGTTCGGCGGCCCGCCGGTCGGCGTCCTCGGCCTGCCCGGTGTAGGACGCGACCGACCAGCCCCGGCCGCGCAGGAACTCGGCCGTCTCGGTGGCCGCCGCCACGGTGAGCGTGTAGACGATCCCCGAGCCGGGCAGCCGGTCCAGGTGGTCGGCCAGCCAGGCCAGGCGGTGGGCCGGGCTCGGCAGATCGAGTACGCCGAGGCGCAGCGACTCCCGGTCCAGCGTGCCCCGCAGCACCAGCGCGTCGCCCAGTTGCTCGGCCACGTCCTGCGTGACCCGGGCGTTGGCGGTGGCGGTGGTGGCGAGCACCGGCGTGCGCTCGGGCAGGTTGGCCAGGAACGTGCGCAGCCGCCGGTAGTCGGGGCGGAAGTCGTGCCCCCAGTCGGAGACGCAGTGCGCCTCGTCCACCACGAGCAGCCCGGTGGTGGCGGCCAGCTTCGGCAGGACGCCGTCGCGGAAGTCCGGGTTGTTCAGGCGTTCCGGGCTGATCAGCAGCACGTCGACCGCCCCGGCGTGGATCTCGGCGGTGATCTGGTCCCACTCGTCCAGGTTCGCCGAGTTGATGGTGCGTGCCCGGATGCCGGCCCGGGCGGCGGACTCGACCTGGTTGCGCATCAGCGCCAGCAGCGGCGAGACGATCACCGTCGGCCCGTGCTGATTCCCCTCCCGCAGCAGCGCGGTGGCCACGAAGTAGACGGCCGACTTGCCCCAGCCGGTGCGCTGCACGCAGAGCACCCGCCGCCGGTCGACCACGAGCGCCTCGATGGCCCGCCACTGGTCCTCGCGCAGCCGGGCGTGGTCACCCGCCAGCCGCCGCAGCACCGCCTCGGCGCGTTCCCGGACGGCCATCCGATCCTGGCTCATCCGGCATTTCTACCAGGGGCGGCCGGCGTCACCGGCGGACCGGGCTGCGGCGCGGGCGGCAGGAAGACAAGCAGTTCGCGCAGCACGTCGGTCGCCGCCGCCGGCAGCAGGCACCGCGAGGCCAGCTCCTCCATCGACGTGTACGGGCCACGCAGCCTCCGGTCGACCACCACGTGCTGTGCCTGCGACCGGGTCAGTCCCGGCAGCCCGACGATCACCTGGTCCGGCACCGAGTTGACGTCCACCAGTCCGCCGTCGTCGTACGCGCGGGGCAGGTCGGGGCGCCCGATGCGCAGGTCGTCGCGGGCCGACGGGTACTGGTAGAGCAGGTAACGGGCGTACTCCCGGCGCAGCCGGTTGCGGTCCGCGTACGGCCGCCCCCGCCAGAGGCCGCGCAACCAGGCGAGCAGCCGGCCGTTGAGCAGCACCACGTGCGGGACGCCCGCCGCCCAGGCGGCCAGCCAGATCGCCATCAGGGTGATCTCGGGTGCGGTGACCTCCTCGGACTCGCTGCTGCCCAGGACCGTCACGAACGTCACGGCCACGGTCAGGTAGCAGACGGCGGCGACGACGCTGCCCCAGCTGCGCCGCCAGAAGCCGTACAGCAGCACCACCAGCCAGGTGAGCATGCCGAACGAGAGCAGGGCGGTGAGCGCACCGCCCACCGTCACGACGACGCTCAGCCACCCCGGCACACCGGACGGACGCCCGGTCGGCGGCACGGCGCCGAACAGCGGTGCGACGGGGGGCGAGACCCAGGCCGGCAGGCCGGCAGGCGGCTCGCCGGCCGGTGACTGCGGGAGCGGACCGCCCGGCTGCGCGGAGACGGTGAACTGGACCGGCACGGTGAGCCGGGCCGAGACCGGCGCCGCAGCGGTGGGCGGAAACGAATTCTCGGCCGGATCAGTGGGCAGCGGCCGGCCCGGCGCCTCGGCGGGGCTCGTGAGCGACGGTGGAGCCGGTGCGCCGGTGGGGGTACCGGCGGCGACCGGAAGCGGCTCCGGACGGCCCGTCCACCTCCCGTCCGGCCCGGCCCGCTCCGGACGCGCCAGGAGGCCCGGATCGGCGCGGAGGATCCGCCGGTGCAGATCCTGCAGCGGTTCGCCCGGTTCGATGCCGTACTCGTCGCGGAGCAGCCCGGCGTAGTCGCGGTAGGCGGCCAGCGCCTCGGCCTGCCGACCGCTGCGGTGCAGCGCCAGCATGAGCTGCTGGCGCAGTCGCTCCCGGACCGGGAACTCGGTGACCAACTCGACCAGGCGTCCGACCAGCTCGCCGTCCCGGCCGTCGGCCAGTTCCAGGTCGGTACGCGTCTCCAGCGCGACCGCCCGCATCTCCACCAGCCGGTGCCGGGCCGCGTCGAAGTACGGGCCGGCGAACCCGGTGAACGGCTCCCCCTGCCACAGGTCCAGCGCGGCGCTCACCTCGGCCAGCGCCTCCGCCGTACGGCCGCCCGCCTGCGCCGCCCGCGCACGCTGCACGCCCCGTTCGAAGCACACCACGTCCACCGCCTCGGGCGGCACGCGCAACAGGTAGCCCGCGTCGGTGAGGGTGAGCACCCGGCCCGGCGTACGCGGCGACCGGTCGGGTTCCAGCACCCGGCGCAGACCGGCCACGTACTTCTGCACCACGTTGAGGCCGTTCACCGGTGCCTCGTCCGGCCAGACCGCCTCGACGATCTGCCCGGTCGGGACGGGACGGCCGGCGGCGAGCAGCAGCACGGCCAGCACCGCCCGCTGCTTGGCCGGGCCCAGGTCGAGCGGACGGCCGGCGTACCAGGCCCGCTGCGGGCCGAGCAGTTCGAAGCGCAGCGCCTCTGACATGCGAGTTTCCGCCCCCGTACCGGCTGCCGTCGCCCACTGTGGCCGACGGCAGTCGGACGGCAGCATATCGGCAGCGGGGCCGCCGTGACGGCTGCCGATACTTACCCGGCAACAATCACCTGGGAAAGTGAGTCGAACACCATGACGCAGCGATTCGGATCCGTCGTGAAACTCCGGCGGATCGCGGCTCTCGCGACGGCCGTACTGGCCACCACCGTCCTGGCCGCCGGGTGCGGGACCGGCGACGCCACCGAGAGCGCCGGGCCGGCCCCGAGCCCGTCGGCCGACCCGAAGGCCACGCTGCTGGCCGCCGTGCCGGACGAGAACGACCCGGCCTTCCGGTTCACCACGATCGAGGGCGCGGACAAGTTCGACGGGGTGGTCGACCCGGCGGCGCGCGGCCTTGAGCTGTCCATGTCGGAGAAGAGCAAGGACCCGGAGTTCACCATGGGGATGACCTTCCGCGTGATCGAGGAGGACATCTGGATGCGGGTGAAGATCACCGGAATGGCCGGCCTGCAGGACATGATGAAGCTGCCGAAGCGCTGGATGCTCCTGGACCGCACCAAGCTCGACGACACCTCGGAGGTGCCGGTCTACCAGAACGCCGACCCGGCCAACATGGGCGGTGTCATCCGGACCGCGGAGACTGTCGAGGACCGGGGCGACGGGACGTACGCCGGGTTCGCCGACCTGACCGCGAGCGCGGACATCCGCGAGAGCTTCACCACCGTGGACGTGGACGCGCTCGGTGACGCGGCGAAGAAGGTGCCGTTCACGGCCGTGGTCGGGCCGGACGGGAACCTCACCTCGCTGACCCTTGAGGTGCCGGCCGCGGGCAAGAAGAAGGCGATGAAGCTGGTCGCCAAGTACTACGACTTCGGCAAGGCGCCGAAGATCAGCGCGCCGACGGGCGCGCAGGTGCAGAAGGCGCCGGCGTCGGCGTACGAGATGCTCAACGGCTGACCACGACGCACGCGCGGGGGCGGGGGCCACACGGGGGGCCGCCGCCCCTCGCGCGTGCCCCACCGCCCCCTCCCACTCCCTCCCCGCCTCCCCGCCTCCCGCCATCCCGCCATCCCCGTTGATCAAGGAGTCTGCGTCATCCTGGCCGTGGAATCAGGACACAAACTCCTTGATCAACGGGGCGGGAGCGGGGCGGGAGGGGCGGGTGGGCCGGGAGATGGTCAGCGGGGGCGGCGGAGGGCGGTCAGCAGGGGGGTTACGCGGGAGCGCAGGCTGGCCAGGCCGCCGGGGAAGAAGTAGACGGCCAGGATGAACACGGTGCCCAGGACGAACAGGGGCTGGCTCAGCGGGTGGCTGAGGAACGCGGGCAGGCTGTTCACCGCGTCGCTGCTGCCGAACGCGGTGAGCCGGTGGTCCAGGTACATGTAGAGGACACCGCCCAGCACCGGCCCCCACCGCGTGCCGGGGCCGCCGAGCACCACCATGACCAGCAGCGACAGCGTCAGCTCCGACGAGGTGATGTGCGGGCTGGCGCCGCCGACGATCAGCACGTAGACCACCCCGCCGGCCGACGCGAGACCACCGGCGAGCGTGAACGCGACGAGCTTGAACCGGTACGGGTCGAGCCCGAGCACCCCGATGCGCCGCTCGTCGTCGCGCAGCCCGGCCAGCACCCGCCCGGTCGGCGAGGCGCTGACCCGGTGCACCACGAGGACCACGATCGCCAGGTACGCCAGCGCCAGCCAGTACAGGTTCACCGTGTTGGTGACCCCCACCAGAGCAGCCGGCAGTCCGGAAACGTCCAGCGGCAGGCCCTCCTCGCCGCCGGTGAGGCCGCCGAAGTCGCGGGCCACCAGGATCGCCCCGACCTGCGCGAACGCCAGCGTCACCATGGCGAACGCGATGCCCACCGTCCGCAGGGCCACCGCACCGAGCAGCGCGGCCAGGGTGGTCCCGCCGATCACCGTGAGCACTGCCGCCTGCCACAGCGGCAGCCCGGCCTTGGTGACCAGGATGTCGGTGCCGTACACGCCGGCGGCGAAGTAGAGCGCGTGGCCGAAGGAGAGCATCCCGGTACGCCCGAACAGCAGGTCGTATCCGGCCGCCAGCCCGCCGAAGACAAGGCAGATGGCGAGCAGTTGCAGCGTGCCGGGCGAGTTCAGCGGCCCCTCGAAGATCCCGGGCAGGTGCAGCGTGGAGTACGGCAGGATCGCCGCCACCGCCAGCGCCACGAGCGGCAGGTACGGGCGCAGTCCGTGCCAGCGGGAACGCCCGGGGGTCAGTTCGTCGGGCACCTGCGCCCCAGGCGCGTCGACCACCGAGTTGGTCATGCGTGAGCCACCTTTCCGGCCAGGCCCTGCGGACGCAGCAGCAGCACCACGGCGAGCAGACCGACCACGCACAGGTCACCCAGGCCGGACGTGCCGTAGTAGTTGACGAACTGTTGCAGCAGCCCCACCGCGACCGCCGCGTACGCGGACCCGACCACCGAGCCCATCCCGCCGATCACCACCACGATGAAGGCGAAGATCAGCAGGGAGCCGCCCTGCCCCGGCGAGACGGTGCCGAAGTAGACGCCGCCGAGCGCGCCGGCCAGCGCGGCGGCGGCCCCGCCGATCGCGAAGACCAGCGTGAACGCCTTGCGCACGTCGATGCCGAGCGCGGTGACCATCTCCCGGTTCTCCACGCCGGCCCGGATGATCAGGCCGTACCGGGTCCAGCGCAGGAACGCCAGCAGCGCGCCGAGCACCACAGCGGCGGCGATGATCAGCAGCAACCCGGCGTTCGGCACCTGCGCGCCGAGCACCGATGTCACGCCCCGGCTCCAGTCCGGGCGCGGGAACGGTCGCGGGTCGGCGCCCCAGGTGGCCTGGAGCAGCGCCACCCCGGCGAGCGACAGGCCGACGGTGACGAGCACCTGCTCGATGGTGCGGGAGTAGAGCGGCCGGATCAGCACCAGCTCCACGAGCACCGCGACGAGCGAACCGGCCAGCACGCCGAAGACGACTGCGAGCACGAAACCGAACCCGTCCGGCCCGGCGCCGGGCAGGTTGCCCGCCGCCCACCACGTCGCGTACGCGCCGACGCCGAGGAACAGCCCGTGCGCGAAGTTGAGCACGTCGGCGAGGCCGAACACCAGGGACAGGCCGGAGGCCACGAGGAAGTAGAGCGCCGCCAGGCCCAACCCGGTCAGCGTCAGCAGGACCACTGTGTTCACGCGTGCACCTCCCCGGAGCCAGAACCCACACCGAGCAGCGACTTCGTCAGCGCGGTCTCCAACAGCAGTTCCTGGGCGTCGCCGGTCCAGGCGACCTTCCCGGCGGAGAGCACCACCGCGTCGGTCGCCAGCCGCCGCACCACCGCCAGGTTCTGCTCGACGAGCAGAACCGGAACGGACTCCGCCACCCGTTCCAGCACCTCGGCCACCTCGGTCACCACCTTCGGCGCCAGCCCCTTCGTCGGCTCGTCGACGAGCAGCAGCCGGTTGTCGTTGAGCAGCACCCGGCCGATCGCGAGCATCTGCTGCTGCCCGCCGGAGAGCGAGCCGGCCCGTTGCCGTCCGCGCCGCTCCAGCTCCGGGAAGAGCGAGAAGACCTTGTCGTACGCGGGCGTGACGCCCCGCCGTTCGGCGAGCCGCAGGTTCTCCGCGACGGTGAGCGCGGCGAAGACGCAGCGGTCCTCCGGCACGTAGCCGAGGCCGTCGCGGACCAGCCGGTGGGTGGGGCGGGCGAGCAGGCTGCGCGCACCCATCCGCACGGTCCCGCGTACCTCGCCGCCGCGCGGCGTCAGCCCGACGATCGCGCGCAGCGTGGTGGTCTTGCCGACGCCGTTGCGCCCGAGCAGCACCGTGACGCCGGTCGGCGCGACCTCGAACGACACCCCCTGGAGGATGTGCAGTCCGGCGATCCGCACGGACAGGTCCGCCACGGACAGGACAGGTTCCGCCATTAGAGGGCCTCCCCCAGGTACGCCTCCTGCACGGTGGCGTTCGCCATCACCGTGTCCGGGGTGTCGCATGCCAGCAGCGCGCCGTGGTGCATCACGGCGATCCGGTCGGCCAGCTCCAGGATCACGTCCATGTGGTGTTCCACCATGAGCACCGCCCGGCCGCTGTCGCCGGTCAACGACTTGATCACGCTGACCAGCTCGGGCACGTCCTCGGCGCTCACCCCGGCCATCGGCTCGTCCAGGAGCATCACCCGTGGTTCACCGGCGAGCAGCAGCGCGATCTCCAGCTTGCGCTTCTCGCCGTGGGCCAGGGTGCCGGCGAGCGCCGTACCCCTGTGGTGCAGGCCGACCCGGTCGAGCGCCGCGTCGGCGGCGGCGGCCACCTCCCGGTCGGCCGCCGCCCGCCGCCACAGCTTCATCGAGCCACCCCGGTGTGCCTGTACGGCGAGCCGGACGTTCTCCCGCACGCTGAGCGAGCCGAAGACCGAGGACGCCTGGAAGGTACGCCCCAGTCCGAGCCGGGCCCGCCGGTGCGGCGCGAGCGCGGTGATGTCCGCGCCGTCCAGCAGGACAGTGCCCTCGGTGGGCCGGCGCAGGCCGGTGATCAGGTTGAACAGGGAGGTCTTGCCGGCGCCGTTGGGCCCGATCACGCCGAGGAACTCCCCCGGCGCCAGATCGAGGTAGACGGAGTCGACGATGGCGACCTCACCGATCCGCCAGGTCAGACCGCGGGTGGCGAGCACGGGTCAGCCCTTCATCTGCGCGACCGGCGGCGCGCTCTCGTCACCGGTGAGCGACTTCTGCGCGGTCGCCGTGAAGGCGGTGCCGCTGCCGGAGAGCTTGGCCTGGTACATCGGCTGGAGCAGGGCGTGGTCCTCGGCGCGGATCTTCATGGTGCCCTTGACGCCCTCGAACTCCCAGCCCTCAAGCGCCTTGACCATCTTCTCCACGTCGTCGCCGCCCTCCTGCACGGCGCGGACGACCATCTGCGCGGCGGCGAACCCGTCCGGGTGGAACAGGTCGAGCGTGCCGCCCGGCACCTTCGCCTTCGCGGCCTTGGCGGCCTCGGTGTCGCTGGCCCCGTCGAAGTAGTGCGACAGGAACGAGATCTTGCTGCCGGCCGCGCCGAACGTCGGCCAGGAGGCGCGGATGTCCAGGCCGGTGACGACAGTGGTGGAGGCGAGGACGCCCTGCTGGTCGAGCGTCTGCCACATGGCGCCGGCGGTGGTGCCGGCCCAGGCGACGAAGAGCAGGTCCGGCTTGGCGGCCTTGATCTGGCTGGCGAACGGCGTGAACTCGGTGGCGCTGGCCGGTGCCCGGACGCTGCTCACGTTCGCGCCCGCACCGCCGATCACGGCCTTGACGGCGGCCTCGTTCGCGTCGCCGAACGCGCCGTCCTGCGCGAACACGACGACCTTCTTGCCGCCCGCGTCGCCGATGAACGACCGGGCGGTCACCACGTCCTGCCAGGACTGCCGGCCGGAACGGAACGTGTACTTGTTCGCGCCGGTCACCGCGTCGGTGGCGGCCGGGCCGGAGATGAACAGCACCTTGTTCTGCGCGGCGATCGGCGCGACCTGGAGCGCCACCCCGGACGAGGTGGACCCGGCGATGATCTTCGTACCCTTGCCGATCAGGTCCTTCGCGGCGGACACGGCCTTGGCCGGGTCGCCCGCGTCGTCGGCCTCGCTCACCTCGATGGTGCGGTCACCGACCTTGCCGGTGCCCTTGGTGGCGAAGTCGAGGCCGGCCTTGAAACCCTCGATGTACTGCTTGCCGTAGCTGGCGAGCGGCCCGGACTGGGAGTAGACCAGACCGACCTTGACCGGGGCGGCGTCGCCGCCGCCGGATGCGGTGTCCTGCGGGCTGCCACAGGCCGTGGCGGCCAGAGCGACCGCCACCGAGGTGGCGGCGGTAAGGAACACCCGTCGCGTGTGCCGGATCGTCATTGCGACTCCAGGTGAGGACAGGGGAATGTCAGTTGTCGGCTCACGCTAGAAGTGACGTCACCCACGGGCTATGTGGTCGGCGCACACAAGTCCCCGTGACGGGGTGGCCGCTCGTTACAACGCCGGACATCGCCACGTAACCGCACCGACCCCGGATGGCCGCACCCACCACGCGCAGCTCGCCGGGAATGTCGGCCCACGCCATCGCGCGCCGGTCACCGCCCGCCGCAGTCCCCGTCGTGGTCGGCCGCCCGTGCGCACCGCCGGCCACCGTCGCGCGGCCGGTCGCACCAGACCCAGTGGCGTACGGACTGCTCGTCCTCCCGCGACACGGTCGTCCCGGCGCGCTCCACGTCGGCCAGGAACCCGAGCGCCCGGCAGATGGCACGCGCGAACCCCCGCGCGCCGTCGAGGTCGGCCGCGAGAACCGGCAGGTGTACGACGAACCGCTCCCGGCTCACCGCTGCGCGCCCGGGGTGAACCGGGACTGCCAGCTCTTGAGCGCTGCCTTGATGCGGGTGTTCTCCTCGGCGTACCGCGACGCGTCGCGCCGGGCCAGCGCCAGGTCACCGGCCACCCGGTAGAGGAAGGCGTGCACCTCCGCCGGGTCGAGCCCGTGCCGCACGGTGCGGAACCTCCGCTCGCGGACCTGCCCGACGCTCAGCGGCCGGCACGAATCCGATCGGTACCAGCCCTGGTTCGGCGGCCCGCCCTTGCCACGTCGCCGGGTTGACTGGAACAGGTTGAGCACGTTACGCACGCCGATCCTCCTCACCGAGCCGTGGAGGCGGCCCGCCCGCAGACAGAGGACGCGGGCGGACCGCCGACCCCGAGACCGCAGCCCGTTCGGCGGTACGACCCCGGAGCCCAATCCGGGTCCGACTCCCGAGGTTTGCCGAACCAACCGGAGCCGGACGCGCCTCAACCTACACCAGTATCTGGTTATGCGCGAGCCTCCACTCTCGACGTGCTGGGCAACTTGTTGCAGTTACTTGTGCAGGTAGGGCAGGATCGGATTTGCCGAACCAACCGGAGTCCCCACCATGCCCACAGCAGAAGCACCGTTCCGCCGTATCGCCAACGACATCGCCGCGAAGATCAAGAGTGGCGAGCTGAAGCCGGGCGACCGACTGCCCTCGACACGTGAGTTGGCCGAGACCTACGGCGTCCACATGAACACGGCCTACCGTGCGATGTCATTGCTGCACGATCGCGAGCTGATCACCGGCCAGCCCGGCCGAGGCACCTACGTAGCCGAACCGTCAAACCGCTAGAACTCGCCCTGGATCTTGAGTCGCGCCATACAGGGCAGGACACCATGGTGTTGTCAGATCATGGACTTCGCCCGGCCCGTTGCGCATCCGACCAAGGGCGTCACTGCTGCTCACCGGCACACTCGGCGGCTTGAGCACCCTCCGGCAACCCAACGACGGCCAGCGTGAGCCATTACTCAAAGCTATCTTCACATCACTGAAAGCAAGTGGCGTGGGGAGGGCTCTTGTCCGCGAACGAGGAATTCTTCCGCTCCAAGAAGGCAGCGGCCGCGCTCAAGCACGGCATCCTCAAGCGCTATCCAGTGGTGTTCGCGTCCAAAACGGGCCAGGGCAACCCGATCGTCTTCCTGGACGGCTACGCCGGCAGGGGCGAGTACGACGGCGGGGAGCCGGGTTCACCGCTGCTCCTGTCCCGGTGCGCCGAGTTCGTTCAGGGCTTCCGCGACGTGCTGGCGTTCTTCGTCGAGCAGGAACCGGACAGCTACGCGAACCTGGAGCAGGTCCTTCGCGACAAGGGTGGCCCAGTCCAGCGTGAACTGCGCCAGGGCAGCCTCGACCAGCACCTCCCCGAGTTGTTGGCTCGGGCCAAGGGCGCCTCGCTCTTCGCCTTTCTCGATCCCTTCGGCCCAGCCCTCGATTTCGACCTGATCCGCACCCGACTGCTCGGTCGACCCAATTGGCCACCTACCGAGGTGTTGCTGCACTTCAGCGTCTCCACCGTGGCCCGGATGGGGCGTGCCGTCCACGTCGCCGGCCAGCGGCCGGGCGGCCTGTCGGGGAGCGAACAGAAGACCGCCGCGCGACTGGATCGGTTCCTCGGCGGGCCCTGGTGGCGCGGCTATTTCGCCCAGGTGTCAGACGCGCAAGATGACGAGCGCGCCACGGACGTCGCACTGCGGGTCGCGGACAGGTACGCCCGGAACCTCACCGAGGGATCGGACTACCAAGCGGTGCGGATGCCCGTGCGGCCACGGCCCGGCCTCGCGCCGAAGTACGTCCTCACTCTGTTCACCAGGCACGGCGAAGGTGCCTGGCACTTTGCCGACACCCTGGGCAAGGCGGGTGTCGAATGGGAAGAGGCGTGGGTGAGGGAACAGCTACGCCGAGGCGATCACCTGGCTGACACGTTGTTCGGCGACGGTCCTGTCTTCGATGCCGAGCAGTACAAGGCCGAGAACGCCCAGCGCTGGTCGGGGACGATCGAGCGGAACCTCGTGAAGATGCTGGACCGGCATGTGTCTTGCAAGATCATGGATCACGTGCCTGAGGTCTACGGTGAGGTGCTCGGACAGGCCTGGGCCCCTCACGTGCGGCAAGCCGTCAAGGCGCTGCATCGGCAAGGCCAGATCAGCTGCCCTGGCACGGGCGACTTCTGGAAGGAGGTCGTCTGGCGCCCATGACGGGATCGCCTGACCTCTGCACACCTAGGCCGACGCGAGCGCGCGGGGCAGCGGCATCTCGTCCCAGGTCCGGCCGTCCAGCAGCCGACCTCCGACCTTCGGGGTGCGCCCGCCCCATTGCTTGAAGAAGAAGGCGGTGCCGGCAGAGCTGCACTGATCCCGTAGGTCACGGACCCAGGCCGGATCCATCGAGCGGCAGCCCTGCCCGGACTCTCCTCCTGCGATCAGCCAGTCGATGTTGTCGAGATCTAGGTTGGACAGTGGACCGAGCAACGGCTCCGCCGAGATAAAGCGCACCGAAGCTGGCACCTCTCGCAGGTGGTCGACCCGGTCTCGGTGCGTGCCGTCCTCGACGCTCACGCCCATCCAGACATTCGCCGGCCAATCGAGGTGGTGGGCGACCTTCGCCAATCGCGCAGCTCGCTTGGTGAGCACCTGAAAGGTGTGCCGTGGCGTCTCGCGCATCACGGCGAACACCTGTTGGACATAGTCGAGGGGAACTCGGGCATGAAAGAGGTCTGACATGGAATTGACGAAAACGGTGCGCGGGTCACGCCAGCGGCGAGGAATGTCCAGGGCATCGGCGTGCAGGGCGACACCGAACCCGGGCCCGGAGGTACGCGGGTCGCCGTCGGTCTGGTATTTCGTCGAGCCCATGGCCTTGAGGCGCTTCGCGAGCGTCAACGCGTAGCAGTTGTCGCAGCCGGCGGAGATGCGGTCACAACCGGTGGTGGGGTTCCAGGTTGCTTCCGTCCACTCGATGGCGCTCTTGTCGGCCATGCGCCCTCCTCCGATCGCGAAGTGCCATCTTGTCGAACATCCGTACGTATGGGAAGGGTGACGCAGCTTTCCGACCGATCTCTCGCCTTCATTGTTCCCAACGATTCCCTGATGGCCCGGGTGGCGGGGCACCGGGCGTGCTCGCCGAGCGGAGGAGCAATGAGGGTGCCCAGATATGTCCGGACACCCTCACCCCTACGAGCCGCGGATTAGCGCCTCCCCGGCATGGACGCGCTGGTCAGCGGCCGACTCGGGCGGCCACCGCCGTGTCGGGGTGATCGCTGAACACGCCGTCCAGGCCCAGGTCGAAGAACAGCTCGTACTCGGACGTGATGTCGCCACGCGTGTTCGGGTCGGCGCCGATGCGGAAGTCCACGGGCAGGAACTGGTTCTCGGCCCGGAACGTCCACGCGTGCACCACCAGTTTCTGCCGGTGCGCGTCACGGATCACCGGGGTCGGCGCGAGCAGCCGTCCGGCCGAGTCGCGGGGCACGATCAGGTTCTTGTTCAGGCCGACGCCGTCGGCGTACCGGGAGATCCAGGCCAGTCCGGCGGGCGTGGCCAGGTCGGCGTAGGTCCGCTTGTCGCCGCCCGCGACGAAGTCGTAGGGGGTGCCGCTCGCGTCCATGAGCTGCACCAGCCGTACGTCGATCATCTTGTCGAGCTTGCGCAGGTTGGCGGTCTCGAAGCTCTGCACGAACACCGGGTCGGCGCGGTGGGTGAGCCGGTTGCGGCGCAGCACGGCGACCAGCGGCTCCTCCAGCGGGCGGCCGATCGAGGCGAAGTAGGTGGGGTGCTTGGTCTCCGGGTAGACGCCGATGGTCCGGCCCCGCGCCTTCGACTCGGTTCGCGCCAGGTCGATGACCTCCTGGAACGTCGGGATCTCGAACTTGCCGTCGAACGCGGTGTTGGCGACCCGCACCTGCGGCAGGCGCTCCTTGGCCCGCAGCGTCTTCAGCTCGGCCAGCGTGAAGTCCTCGGTGAACCAGCCGGTGACTGTCACCCCGTCGATGGTCTTCGTCGCCTTGCGGCCGGCGAACTCGGGGCGGGCGGCCACGTCCGTCGTACCGGAGATCTCGTTCTCGTGCCGCGCGACCAGGACGCCGTCCTTCGTCGCGACCAGGTCCGGCTCGATGAAGTCGGCGCCCTGGCGGATGGCGAGCCGGTAGGCCTCGAGGGTGTGCTCCGGGCGGTAGCCGCTCGCGCCGCGGTGGCCGATCACGATCGGCCGCTGGGGCGCGTGGGCGCGCTCGGCGCGGTGGTCCGGGCCGGCGGCGTGGTGGTCCGGGCCGGCCTGGGCGGCCACTGCCGGCACCACCACAGCGGCCGCGAGCAGCGCGCCGGCCATGCCGAGGGCGGAAAGGGTACGTCGCAACGCCGTCTCCTGTCGTTGATGGGTACGCACAGCAGACCGGGTGTGGTTGACCGCCAGTTGGTCGGTTCCTGACCTGCCGGTGAATCTCCGGACGGAAGATGACGGGGTGCGCCGCCTGCTCCGGAAGCCCGTACGGCTGGTGCCGTTGGGATTCCTGGCGGTGATCCTGGCCGGCACCGGCCTGCTCATGCTGCCCTGGGCCACGAGCGAGCAGCGGTACACGCCGTTCGTCACCGCGCTGTTCACGTCCACGTCGGCGGTGTCGGTGACCGGGCTGGCGGTGACCGACACGCCGAACTACTGGACCGGCTTCGGGCTCGTGATGATCACCGTGCTGACGCAGCTCGGCGGTCTGGGCATCCTGACCGGGGCGTCGCTGGTGATCCTCGCGGTGTCCCGCCAGCTCGGCCTGCGTAACCGGCTGCTCGTGCAGGCGGAGACCGCCGAGTTCGGTCTCGGCGACGTACGCCGGCTGCTGGTGCGCATCGCGGCCACCGTCTTCGCCACCGAGGCGGTGATGACGGCGGTGGTCGCCGCGCGCCTGTTCCTGGCGTACGACTACCGGCCGGGCCGGGCGCTCTGGTCGGCGGTGTTCCACTCGGTCCAGGCGTTCAACAACGGCGGGTTCGCGCTCTACTCCGACGGCCTGATCGCGTTCTCCCGCGACGGGTGGGTGGCGCTGCCCCTCAGCCTCGGCGCGATCATCGGCGGGCTCGGCTTCCCGGCGCTGTTCGAGGCGGTACGCGAGTGGCGGCAGCCGGCGCGCTGGGCGGTCGCCACGAAGCTGACCGTCTGGGGCAGCGTGGTGCTGATCGTCTTCGGCGTCGCCTACCTGCTGCTGGCCGAGTGGGCCAACCCGTTCACGATCGGCACCTACGACGTGCCGGGCAAGCTGCTGGCGTCGTTCGCCCAGATCGCGCTGAGCCGTACCGGCGGCTTCGACGTGATCCACGTCGGCCGGCTCACCGACGAGAGCTACCCCATGCTGATCGGACTGATGTTCATCGGCGGCGGCAGCGCCAGCACCGCCGGCGGCATCAAGGTCTCCACGTTCTTCCTGCTCGGCTTCGCCATCTGGGCCGAGCTGCGGGGTGAGCTGGACACCACTGTCGGGCACCGCCGGGTGGCCACGTCCAGCCAGCGGCAGGCGCTGACGGTGGCGCTGCTGAGCGTGGCGCTGGTGGCCGGCGGGACTGTCGGCCTGATCGCGATGACCTCGCAGGTGTCGTTCTCGGCCGCGCTGTTCGAGGTCACCTCCGCGTTCAGCACCACCGGCCTGACAGTCGGGGTGGCCGGGCAGCTCTCCCCGCCGGGCCAGTACGTGCTGACCGCGCTCATGTACGTCGGCCGGGTCGGGCCGCTCACCCTCGGCTCGGCCATCGCGTTGAACACCCGTCGACGGCTGTACCGCTATCCGGAGGAGCAACCCATTGTCGGCTAGGCATCCGGAGGAGACGGGCATCGCGGTGATCGGCCTGGGCCGGTTCGGCTCGCGCCTGGCGGGCTCCCTGTCACGCCTCGGTCACGAGGTGCTGGCGGTCGACCGTGACCCGGCCCGGGTCCAGCACTGGTCGTCCGACCTGGACCGGGTGGTGCAGGCGGACAGCACCGAGGAGGCGGTGCTGCGCCAGCTCGGGATGGCGGACTTCCGCCGGGTGGTGGTCGCGATCGGCGCGTCGCTGGAGGCGAGCGTGCTCACCGTGCTGGCCCTGGCGGAGCTGGGCATCGAGCAGATCTGGGCGCGCGCCGTCTCGGAGAAGCACGCGAAGATCCTGCACTCGGTCGGCGCGCACCATGTGGTCTTCCCCGAGGCGGAGACCGGGGAGCGGGTGGCCCACCTGATCGTCAGCCGGATGCTGGACTTCATCGAGTTCGACGACGACTTCGCCATCGCCAAGATCAAGGTGCCCGCGCCGCTGGTCGGGCGGTCCCTGCGCGACATCGCCCCGCAGGACCGGTACGGCGTGATGGTGGTGGGCGCGAAGCAGGCCGGGGAACCGTTCCGGTACGCCGGGCCGGACACGGTGCTGGCGGCGGACAGCGTCCTCATCGTGGAGGGCGGCATCACCCAGGTGCAGCGCTTCTCCGCGTTGACCTGACGGCCGCGCTGACCTGATGGCCGCGCCGACCTGACCGGAGCCGCCGGCCTGACCGTCAGCCCTTCTTCGGCCCCTTGCCCTTGCCGTTCCCACCCCCCTTCGGCCGGTCTACCTTGCTTTTCCCTTGCCGTTCTCCTTGCCCTTGGCCTTGCCGGGCCCTTCGGCCTTGGGCTTCGGTTTCGGCTTGGCCTTCGCCGGCACGCTCTTGGCGGTGGCCTTGCTGGCCGGCTTGACCGGCGTCCGCACCGGCGGCGCGGTGGTCGGCGCCGAACCGGCGATGCCGGAGACCTGCACCCCGCAGGAGCTGTCCCCGACCCGGAACTCCACGGGCAGCGTGTTGCTCCCGGTGTAGCGGCCGGCCAGCGTCAGCTTCGTCGACGCACCGGGTGCCAGCGCCGGGTCCGCCGCCGGTGCGGCGATCGAGACGGTACGCCCCGCCTGACGTGCCGCGGGCTGGGCCGTGGTGACCGTCTGCTTGCCGGGGAACGTGAAGTCCATGGTCCAGTCGCGCAGTTCCCGGTCGCTGGTGTTTGTGAGCGTCAGCTCGGCGGCGAAGTCCTTGCCGGTGTCGCGGCGCAGCGAGTAGTCGACTGCGCAGGGGATCGGCTCGGGCATGCTCATCCGCGCCTCGGTCGGCTCCACCCCGCCGCTGGCCGGGCTGCGGGACGTCAGCCCCCACAGGGTGGCGGTCACCGCGATCAGGCCGACGGCGGCCACGCCCGCCTCCACCTTGCGCCGCCGTGCCACCGCCCGCCGCGTGCGGGTACGCACCACCGAGAACGGCAGCGCGTCGGTCTCCGCCGACCACGGCAGGATGGTGGTGCCGGCGTTCTCGGCGAGCGCCGGGTCCATCCGGCCGAACGCCGGTGACACCGGCACGATCGCCGCGATGCCGGCCGCCTCGGCGAGCGTACGGGCCACCTCGGCGGTGGCCGGGCGGTCCTCGGGGCGCTTGGCCAGGCACCGCTGCACCAGCGCGGCGACCGGCTCGGGCAGCCCCGGCACGGCGGGCATCGGGTCCGGGTCGCGGTACATGTGCGCGCGCAGCATCTCGGTGGTGGTGCTGGCCTGCCACGGCAGGCGGCCGGTCAGCATGCGGTACAGCAGCAGCCCGACCGCGTACACGTCGGTGGCCGGGGAGACGTGGCCGTTGTCCAGCCGCTCCGGAGCGAGGTAGGCGGGCGTGCCGAGCAGCGCGCCGTCCGGCCCCTTGTCGCTCTCCCCCACCAGCGCCGAGATGCCGAAGTCGACGACCTTCACCCCGGTCGGGGTCAGCATGACGTTGCCCGGGGTCACGTCCCGGTGCACCACGCCACGTGCGTGCGCGGCGGCGAGCGCCGAGGCGACCTCCGCGCCGATGGTCATGGCCTCCCGCCAGGGAAGCTGCCCGTCGCGACCGAGCCGGCCGCTGAGCGGACCGCCGTCGACAAGCTCCATGACCACGTACGGGACGGTCAGGCCGACCTGCACGGACTCGCCGTAGTCGTACACGTTGGTGATGTTGGGGTGGCACAGCCGCGCCGCGGCCTGCGCCTCCACCCGGATCCGGTGCCGGAACGCCTTGTCGCTGGCCAGCCGCGAGGCCAGCACCTTGACTGCTACCTGCCGGCCCAGCACCTCGTCGTAGCCGCGCCAGACGACCGACATGCCGCCCGCACCCAACTGCTCGACGAGCCGATATCGCTCGCCGAGCAGTTGCACGCCGTTCCTGACCGGTCCACCCATGGTCGGTCCTGTTGCCCGAAGTGGGCCCCGGTACACCTCAGCGGTCGGAATCGGTCAGGAAAGTCACCCGTTCAGGCGGTCGCGAGGAGCTGGTCCACCGGCGCGTAGTCGTCGGTGAGCACCATCGCGTCGCCCACCCACTCGGTCACCTGCGCCTCGTTCATCAGCTCGGCCCGCTCCGGCAGCAGCTTCAGCCCGGGCGGGATCGCGTCCAGCGGCAGCGGCGCGTCCGAGGCGACGATCACGAAGTTGGCGCCCTGCTCCCCGTCGATCGCGCCCGGTGGCGCGATCAGCGCGACGTGCGCGAACTCGGCCTTCACGGTGGCCAGCTCGGCCCGGATGAACCGGCCCGGCGGGTAGTCGATGACGTTCTGCACGTAGATCCCGTCCGGGCGCAGCACCCGCCGGATGTCGGCGGCCATCTCCCGGGTGGCCAGGTGCCACGGCACCACCAGGTGCCCGAACGCGTCGCCGACGATGAAGTCGCGGCTGTCGGTCGGCTCGCCGCGCAGCAGCACCCGCGCGTCACCCACCTCGGCGCGCATCAGCGGGCCGGTGCGCAGCCCCAGCTCCCGCCGGTCCAGCTCGACCAGCCCGCCGTCCAGCTCGAACACCAGGTTGTCGGTGCCGGGCCGGGTCGCGGCCAGGTAGTTCGGCACGGTGAAGCCGCCGCCGCCGAGGTGCAGCGCGTCCACCGGCTGCCTCGCCGGCCGCGCCACGTCCGCGACCAGGCCGATCCACTGCGTGTACGCGTACTTCAGGTGGGTGGGTTCACCCAGGTCGACGTACGAGTGCTCGGCCGAGTTGAGGTAGAGCGTGCGCCCCTGCGGCCACGACGGGTCCACCTCGACCCGGGCGCAGTGGTACGCGGTCTCCACGTCACACGGGTTCGGTGCCGCGGCGGTCAGCCCGGCTGCGGCGAGGCCGAGCAACGCCAGCGCGGCCTTGACCCGGCTCGGTGTGGACGGCCCGCCTGCGCCCGCCTGCCGTCGCAGCCAGACGCCGAGCGCCAGCCCGGTCACCCCGAGCGCGGCAGCGAGCCCGAGCACGATGACGGAGCTGGACAGCGCGGCCACCAGCACGAAGCCGGTGCCGAGCGTGGCGGTGATGCCGCCGAGCGTGCCGATGCTGGACAGCTTGCCCACCACCTGGCCGGTGCGGCGCAGGTCGGCGAGCTGAAGCTTCACCACGAGCGGGGTGATACCGGCCAGCAGCGCCGCCGGCAGCACCACCGTCAGCGCGGTCAGCAGGAGCACCGCGCTCGCCGCGCCGCCGCGCAACACCTCACCGGCGTACCTGACGATCGGCAGCGTGACAGCGGTGGCGATGCCGGCGAGCACCAGCGCCGGGGCGAGCAGCGTGCGCGGGTCACGCCGGTCGGCGAGCCATCCGCCGAACCACGCTCCGTACGCGATCGCGGCGAGCGCCATGCCGATCACCGAGCTGGTCACCTGGAGGGTCACCCCGACGTACGGGCCGACCAGGCGCAACGAGACGGTCTCCAGCACCAGCACCGCACCGCTGGAGAAGAAGACGAGGAACGCGGCGAGCCCGTTGGGCAGGGCCCGGGGCGGAACCGGGGCGTCGGCCGCCGGTTCCGCCATGACGTCGGACGATGTGCTGCTCACCGTGGCGATGGTACGCAGCGGTCCTGGCGGGCCGGGTCAGTACATCGAGATGTGAACATGGTTTGTGTGGTCCGCGGCCGGGCTGCCGCCGCCGCTGTACGCCCGCCAGCCGGTGTTCGGCATCCAGATCTGCCGGTACCAGATGACGTACATGATGCCGAGCCGGTTGGCGTTGTTCTTCGCCCAGGCGGCGAGGCTGTCGCCGTACGCCTTGTCGCCGCCGGTGGCGGTCTTGTCCTCGAACCCGCCGCTGGCGGCGGAGAAGTCGCAGGCCCGGCCCTTGGGGTGCTCGCCGCCGCCGCCGCTGCGGTGGCAGGAGGCGTAGCGCTTGTAACCGGCGGCCTTGGCCTGCTGGAGCATGTGCAGCGTGCGCGGGGTGATGCAGCCGGACGCGGGCGTCGGGTCGTCCACCGAGCAGGACTCCGACGGCCACGAGCCGTCCGAGCTGCGCGGCGCGGGCTTCGCCGAGGAGGAGGTGCCGTTGAACCCGGACCCGCTGCCGGAGCTGACCTTCGCCAGCGCCACCTCGGCGTCCTTCTTCTTGCGGGCCTGCACCGCGACCTGCTTGGCCTGCTCCCGCACCTCGGCGTCGATGGCGAGCTTCGCCTCGGCCGCCTGCGCCTTCGCGTCGGCCAGCTCCCGCAGCCGCTTGCTGTCCCGCTGGGCCATCACGTCCAGCTCGGCCGCGCGCTTGAGGAAGTCGTTCGGGTCGGCGCTGGCGAGCAGCATCGACGTCGCGGTCAGCCGGCCCATCCGGTACGACTGCGCGGCCACCTCACCGGCCTGCTCGCTGAGCCCGACGAGACGCGTCTCGACGTCGGCGAGCTGGGCGGCGAGCGCCTTCTGCCGGCGCTTGGAGTTCTCCAGCTTGTTCTGGGCCTCGATGTGACCCTTCGCCGCCGCCTCCAGCGCCGCCCGCAGCTGCTTGCTGCCGCCCTCGTTCGGGGCGTTCGGGCTGGGTACGGCGGCGGCCGGTCCGGCGGCCACGCCGGAGCCGAGAAGCACGGCCACCGCGGCGAACACGGCGAGCAGCGACCGCCGGACGCGCCGGCCGGTAGGGCTGGTCCTGGGCACGTGATGGTCCTTCCGTCGACCGCCGGCCCCCGCACACCGAGCGGCGTCTCCGCCGGCGCCGGATGGCGGCCTGCTGGCGGAGACCGCCGGTCACGATACCGGACCACGCGCGAGACGCCAGGCCGGCGACGGCGTACGGCGCCAGACGTCGACGCAGCGTGCCGGGCTCGTCGCGCAGCGCCGCTCAACCGCCCAGCAGGGCGGTGCTCACCTCGTCCCAGATCTCCGGGCTGGCCGCGACCAGCAGTCCCCGGCCCTCGTCGGCCGGGTGGTAGTCGGTGCCGTCGAACCGGCGGGCCACCCCACCGGCCTCGCGCACCAGCAGGGCACCGGGCGTGTGGTCCCACGGCAGGGTGCGCCAGAACAGCACGAACTGCTGCGCGCCGGTGAGGATGTCCAGGTATTCGCGGCCGGCGCAGTGCTGGCCGGGCAGCAGCTCGCCGATGCGGCGCCCGCCCTCCTCCACCCGGCGGCGGAAGTCCGCCGGCAGGAACCTCGTCGTCGCGGTGCCGCGCAGCGCGCCCACCTGCGGCTCGGTCTCCGGCGACCGCAGCGCCGCGCCGTCCAGCTCGGTGCCGGCACCGAGCCGGGCCGCCGCCATCGTGCCGTCGAGCGGGTCGTACACCCAGGAGGCCACCGGTGCGCCGTCGGTGAGCAGCGCCGCCATCAACGCGAACGGGCGGCGGCCGGCGGCGAAGTTGGAGGTGCCGTCGACCGGGTCGACGAGCCACACGTCGCCGCTGCCGCGCACGTGCCGCAGCAGATCCGGGTCCTCGGCGACGGCCTCCTCGCCGACCACCACCGACCCGGGACGCAGCCGCCGCAGGCCCTCCGAGATCAGCACCTCGGCCTCGCGGTCGGCGACGGTGACCACCTCGCCGGGCGCCTTCTCGGAGATGTCTGACGCGTCGAGCCGGCGGAACAGGGGCACGACGACCTTGGCCGCCGCCTCCTTGAGCAGCGCGCCGACGTCGTCCAGCAGCGGGTCAGCCACGCGGCGGCAGCTTGACCACGCTGACGAAGAACTCGTCGATCTGGCGGACCACCGAGATGAAGCGCTCGAAGTCCACCGGCTTGGTCACGTAGGCGTTGGCGTGCAGCTGGTAGCTGCGCAGGATGTCCTCGTCGGCCTGCGAGGTGGTGAGCACCACCACCGGGATGCGGCAGAGCTGCGCGTCCTTCTTGATCTCCTTGAGCACCTCCCGGCCGTCGCGCCGGGGCAGGTTAAGGTCGAGCAGGATCAGGTCGGGCGTCACCGCGTCCGCGTACTGACCCTCGCGGCGCAGGTAGGCAAGCGCCTCCGCGCCGTCGGAGACGACGGTGAGGCGGTTGCGGAGCTTGTGCTCCTCGAACGCCTCCTGGGTCATCAGCACGTCACCGGGGTCGTCCTCGACGAGCAGGACCTCGATCGGGCTCTTGCCGTCCGCGGGCGCGGTCATCCCACCGTCTCCTTCATGCCACCGTTTGTACCGTGTCGGTCCGCCTCCGCGGGCGACTCTTCGCGTGCCTCGCCGTCCGGCTGCCGCCCGGCGCCCGCCGGGTCGGTCTCGGTGCCCTCGGCGGCCGGCGCCTCGGCCGGCTCCGCACCGTCCGCCGCGTCCCCGTCCGCGGCGTCCCCGTCCGCTGCCGCCTCCGCCGCCTTGGCGGCCTCGATGTCGGCCTCCAGCGCGGGCAGCGTGAACCGGATGGTCGTGCCCTCCCCGGCGTCGGTGTCCACCCAGACCCGGCCGCCGTGATACTCCACGATCTTCTTCACGATGGCCAACCCGATGCCGGTGCCCGGGTACGCGTCCTTCGAGTGCAGCCGCTGGAAGATCACGAAGATCTTGTCGGCGAACTCCGGCTCGATCCCGATGCCGTTGTCCCGGCAGCTGATCTCCCACTCGTCGTCCACCAGCCGCGCCGACACGTGCACCTTCGGCGGCACGTCGGGCCGGCGGAACTTCACCGAGTTGCTGACCAGGTTGACCAGCAGGTTGGTCAGCAGCGGCTCCTCGCCGCGAATGGTCGGCATCTCGCCCCAGGTCAGATCCGCGTCGGCGTACTGCAACGCCGCCTCGGTCTGCCCCGCCACGTCGCCCATCACCTTGTTCAGGTCGACCTCGGTGAAACCGGTGGTCAACCGGCCGATCCGGGAGAACGCCAGCAGGTCGTTGATCAGCCGCTGCATCCGCTGCGCGCCGTCCACCGCGAACGCGATGTACTGGTCGGCCCGCTCGTCGAGCTGCCCCGCGTAGCGCCGCTGGAGAAGCTGGCAGAAGCTCGCCACCTTGCGCAGCGGCTCCTGGAGGTCGTGCGAGGCGACGTACGCGAACTGCTCCAGGTCACGGTTGGAGCGGGTCAGCTCCTCGGCCTGCTTCTGCAACTGGCTGTTGACCCACTCGATGCGCTCCCGCGCCTCGCGTACCTCGTCCAGCTCGCGGGCGATCTTCATGCGCATCTGGTCGATGTCCTCGGCCAGCCGGCGGAACTCCGGCGGGCCGGAGCCCTCGATGTGGTGCCGGTAGTCGCCGTCGGCCACCTCGCGTACCTGGCTGACCAGGGCGGCCAGGGGGCGGATCAGGATCCGGTCCAGCGAGAGCAGCATGACCACGCCGGCCGTGGTCACCACCAGCGCGGCGACGATCAGCAGCACGACCAGCGCGTTGCTCGTCGAGTTGACGCGGTCGGCGGTCTCCTCCCGGACGGTGAGGATCTCGTCCTGGAGCGTGTTCACCGCCGACCGGATGCCGTCGAACTGCTGACGGGTCTCGTCGGTGATCAGCGCCTGGCCGGCCTCCGGGCCGTCCCGCTCGACAGTGGTGATCACCGGCTCGGCCACCTGGGCCCGCCACTGCGCGGTCTCCCGCTCCACCACGTCCAGCGACCGGCGCACGTCCGGATAGTCGGCGGAGAGGTCGCGGATCGACGCGGCCAGGCTCTGCTCCCGCTGCACGCCCTGCTGGTAGGGCTCCAGATCGGTGCGGTCACCGTTCACCGCGTACCCGCGCACCGAGGTCTCCTGGTCGAGCAGCACGCTCATCAGCTCCTGCGCCTGGACGCGCAGCGGGCCGGTCTTGAGCAGCACCGCGTCGATGTTCTCGCGGTTCTTCGCGGCGACCGCCGCCTCGGCGGCGGCCAGCCCGAGCAGCAGCACCACCACCACGCCGAGGAGCGCGACCACCCGCCGCCGCAGGGTCCACCCCTGCTGGTACGCCTTCACAGGTTCCTCCCCGTTGCCCTTCGCGCTCGCGCTCACCGTCCGCTGCCCCGCGTGACCAGCAGCATCGCCACGTCGTCGGCGAGCGGGCCGCCGTTTATCTGCTCGGCCCGCCCGACCAGCCAGGCGGGCAGCTCGGCCAGCGGCACCGCCCGGTTCGCCGGGTCGGCGAGCAGCCCGGTCAGGCCCGGCACGTCGAGGCGTTCGTCCCCGCCGTCCACCCGGCCCTCGATCAGGCCGTCCGTGTACATCAGCAGGGACCAGTCGTCGGTGTCGAACTCCAGGTCGAAGGCGATCGGGCGGCGTGGGCGTACGCCCAGCAGCAGCCCGCCCTTGGCCGGCACCGGCGCGACCTTACCGCCGCTGAGCAGCAGCGGCGGCGGGTGACCGGCGAGGCGTACGGTGGCCCGCGCCGACGCCAGGTCGAGCCGGGTGGTGGCCACCGTCGCGAAGATCTCCTGGAGTCGGCGCTCACTCATCAGCACCTGCTCCAGCGCGGGCAGCACCTCGTCGTCCGGCACCCCGGCCAGCACCAGCGCCCGCCAGGCCACGCGCAGTTCGACGCCGAGCGCGGCCTCGTCCACGCCGTGCCCGCACACGTCGCCGACGATGAGGTCGATGCGGTCCGGCTGGGTCTGCACCACGTCGTAGAAGTCGCCGCCGATCAGCGCGGCGTGCCGGCCGGGCCGGTAGAACGTGTGCACCGACACCTCGTCGGTGGTCATCAGCGGCTGTGGCAGCAGGCCGCGCTCCAGGCGGGCGGACTCGGCCTGGCGCAGCTCCACCTCGCGCAGCCGGCGGGCGTTCTCGTCGGCCCGCTTGCGCTCCACCGCGTACCGCAGGGCCCGGGTCAGCAGGACACCGTCGACCTGGCCCTTGACCAGGTAGTCCTGCGCCCCCTCGGCGACCGCGACGATGCCCAGGTGCTCGTCGGACCGACCGGTCAGCACGCAGACCGCGGCGCCGCTCGCCATCTCCAGCACCCGGCGCAGCCCGTCCAGGCCCTGCGCGTCCGGCAGACCCAGGTCGAGCAGGACGCAGTCCACGCCCATCACCCGTTGCCGGGCCTCGCTGAGACTCGTGGCGACCAGCAGGTCGATCATCGAGTTGGTCTCGGCGAGCAGCTCGCCGACCAGGAAGGCGTCGCCCTCGTCGTCCTCGACCAGCAGCACCCGCAGCCGCTCGCCCGGCGGTACGCCGCCGTGCAGCCCCGCCCCGGCCGACGGCACGTAGGCGGCACCCGACGCACCGGCCCCCCGGACCGGTCGGGTCACCGCCGCGAGTCGCGGGAGTTCGCTGGTGATGTCGGGCTCCTTCCGAATGCCCTGCTGATCCTGACTCAGACAACAGTCGCACACAACGCGACCGGCACCGGCGCGGCGGAGCGTGTGACCGGTCCACCTCCACAGCGGCACGGTCGACCCACGATGTTACGCGGCAACAGTTGTCGCACCGGCAGCGCACCGACCGAGGACTGCCGCCGCAGCCCTCGGGGGTGCAGGATGATCCCCACCCCGTAGATCCACCCCGAGGAGTCCCCGTGGGCGCACCCCCCACCCGCCCCGCCGACCGCGCGTTCACCAGGCCCCGCCGCCGGCCGATCGCCGCCGTGGCCGCCCTTGCCGCGCTGCTCGCCGTCGGGGCGGGCGTCCTGGTCGGTCTCGCCACCCCGGCGCCGCGTCCGGCGGACGCGCCCGCGGGCGAGTTCAGCGCCGCCCGGGCGTACCGGAACGTCCAGGTGATCGCGGCCGAGCCGCACGTGGCGGGCAGCGCCGCCAACGACCGGGTACGCGAACACCTGGTGGCGACGCTGCGCGGGCTGGGTCTGGAGACCGAGGTACAGGACGCGGTCGCGCCCGAGGCCGGGCAGTTGTCCGGCGCGGCGGGCGGGGCGACGCTGGCCCGGGTCCGCAACGTGGTGGCCCGGCTGCCCGGCACCGACCCGACCGGGAAGGTCTTCCTGGTCTCGCACTACGACTCGGTGCAGACCGGGCCGGGCGGCAACGACGACGCGGCCGGCACCGCAGCGATCCTGGAGGTGGCACGGGCGCTGACCACCGGGCCGCGACCCCGCAACGACATCGTCTTCGTGCTCACCGACGCGGAGGAGGCGTGCCTGTGTGGGGCCGCCGGGTTCGCCGGCGACCACCCGCTCGCCCGCGACGGCGGGGTGGTGCTCAACCTGGAGGCGCGCGGCTCCACCGGCCCGGTGATCATGTTCGAGACGTCCCGGGACAACGCGAAACTGGTCGAGATCTTCGGCAAGGCCGCGCCGCACCCGGTGGGCACCTCGTTCGCGGTGGAGATCTACCGGGCGCTGCCGAACGACACCGACTTCACCGCGTTCCTGGACCGGAAGTTCGTCGGGCTCAACTCCGCCTACATCGACGGCGGGGCGATCTACCACACCCCGCTCGACGTGCCGACCCGGGTGGACCGGGGCAGCCTCCAGATGCACGGCGACAACGCGCTCGGCCTGGCCCGCGAGTTCGGCCGTACCGACCTGGGCGACCTGCGCGCCGGGCACGACGCCACCTACTTCCCGGTGTTCGGCGCGCTGGTCCGCTACCCCGGCTGGCTGACCCTTCCGCTCGCGGTGGTCGCGCTGCTCGCGGTCGGCGCGCTCGGCTGGCTGCTGCGCCGCCGGGGCCGGGCCACCGCCGGCACGCTCGCCGCCGGCTTCGGCCTGGCCCTGGTGCCGGTCGTCGTGGCGCCGCTCGGCGCGTGGCTGCTCTGGGCCGCGATCACCACGATCCGGCCCGGGTACGCCGAGCTGCTCGACCCGTACCGCCCGGTCTGGTACCGGCTCGCGGTCGTGGCGCTCGCCGCCGCTGTGCTGTTCTGCTGGTACGCGCTGCTGCGCCGCCGCGTCGGCCCGGCCGCGCTGGCGTTCGGCGGGCTGGCGTGGCTCGGTGTGTTCGGGGTACTGCTCGCCGTGGCGGTGCCCGGTGGGGCGTACCTGACGACAGTGCCGGCGCTGGCCGGCGCGCTCGCCGGTCTCGTGGCGCTCGTCACCCGGCGTGACGGTCCGTGGCCGGTGGTGGCGGTGACGCTCGCCGCCTCGGTGGCGGTGGTGGTCCTGCTGCCGCCGGTGGTGCTGCTGTTCCCGGCGCTCGGCATGGGCATGGGCGCGGTAGCCGCGCTCGTCGCGGTGCTGCTCGGCCTCGCCGTACTCCCGGTGGTGGACCTGCTGCACCCCCGGGCCGGCGGCCAGCGCGGCCTGCTCGCGCTGCGCGCGCGCCGGCTCGGCGCGCTGCCCGCCGCGGCCGCCGCGCTGGCGGCGGTGGTGCTCGCCGGGGTCGGCCTGGCGGTGGACCGCTTCGACGCCGCGCATCCCGTGCCGACCCACCTGATGTACGCGCTGGACGCGGGCACCGGGAAGGCGGCGTGGCTCAGCCGGGAGGAGAAGCCACAGCCCTGGACCGACGGCTACGTCGACCGGAGCATCTCGGTCGCCGACGACTTCCCCGGGCTGGGCAACGGCGAGATGCGCGCCGGACCGGCCGACGCCGCGCCCCTGCCCGCACCGAAGCTCGAACTGCTCTCCGACAGCGGCTCGGGCGACCAGCGGGTGCTGCGCGTGCGGGTGACGCCGCAACGGCAGGTACGCCTGCTCACGCTGCACGTCGACACCACCACCGCCACCGTGCGGTCCGCCTCGGTGGCCGGGCGGGACGCGCCGGTCGAGCCGGGCGGCGGGAAGTGGGGCTTCGGAATCGTGTTCCACGCCCCGCCGCCGGAGGGTGTCGAGGTGACGCTGACGTTGACCCCGGCGGCCGGGCCGGTGAACGTGCGGGCCATGGACGCCAGTGACGGGCTGTCCGGGGTGCCCGGCTTCCGGCCTCGGCCGGAGGGTGTGGGCGTGGTCGGCTCGCACAGTTCGGAGATGCTGGCGGTGGCGCGCACGTACCCGCTCTGACCGCCGATTGATCGACTCCACCTCGCCGGAGTGGCGGTATCCCGCGTGCGGATACCGCCACTCGCGATCCCTGCCGGGCGTGCGGTTCCAGACCGTGGTGGCGATTCCGGCGTCCAGGAAGGCGCCGGCAAGCGCGCGACCCATCGGGCCCAGGCCGAGCACCGTGACAGACGCGCAGTCGAGCCCGTGGCTACGTTCGTTGATCGACGGCGGGCCACGTCCGCGAGACTCGGGGCATGGAGTTCTTCTGCTACCACCGCGATCGGCTCGGCTCGGCAGCTCTGCGTCAGGAACTGGTCGAGGAACACTGGTCCTACATGGACCGGTACGCGGGGCAGATGATCGCGCGCGGACCGACCCTCGCCGATGACGGCTCGCCCACCGGCAGCGTGCACATCGTGAGCCTGCCCGACCCCGCCGCCGCCCGGGCGTTCGCCTTCGACGAGCCCAACTACCAGGCCGGCGCGTACCGGGACGTGATGCTGCGTCGGTGGCGCAACATGCTGGGCCGCAGCATGTGGGACTTCCCCGGCGGCCGGACCGGTGGGAACCGCTACCTGGTGCTCGGCCTCGGCCCGGAGCAGAGCGGCGGCCCGGTGCTTCCGCAGCAACAGGACGAGCTGATCGCGTACGGGCCGCTGCTGTCCGACGACGGCGTGACATGGCTCGGTACGGCGGTGCTGGTGCGGGCGGCCGGGCCGGACGAGGCGCGCGCCGTGCTGGCCGACCGGTACGCCCAGGTGGAGTCGCACAACTGGATGTTCGGCGGACGCCCGGACCAGGGCGTCGCATCTCGGCGCAGCGAACGGGGGTGAACCCCGGTTGTAGGGTCGCGGAAGTGATCGACGCGATCTCGGCCGCCGTGGTGCGGCACCGACGTCCCCTCCTACTCGCGGGCCTGCTGGTGGCGGCCGGGAACGCCGCCGCCATGGGCTACGCCCCGGACGTGGCGCGGGCGTCGACCCTCCCGCTTCTCCTCCTCGCGCTGACCCTCCTGATCCTGGCAGTCATCCGCATGGGGACACGGCCCGCCGCTCTGGTGGTGTTGCCGCGAAACGCGGCCTTCGCCTCACCGGTCCCGGCGTGGCGGGTCCTCCTCGCCCTGGGGCTCCTCGGTCAGTCCTCCGCAACCGCCGGCTCATACCTGCGTTCCGTGGACGCGGGCACCGCGACCACGTCCGAGGTCGTCATCGGCCTGCTCTGGCTCGCGCTGATCGCGCTGCTGGTAGCCACGGCGTGGCGCGGGCACAGCGTGCGGCTCAGCCCGGACGGCGTACGCACGATGGGACTCCTCGGGTCGAGGATGATCCCGTGGGAGGCAGGGCCGCGCGTCGAGGGTCCGAGCAACGACACGCAATCCACCCTGCGGCTGCCGTTGACGATCGCGAACCCGGCGCTGGTACGGCGTCGTGGCCTGGTGGGCCGCCCCGCGATACCCGTCGACGGCGTCCAGCCCGGCTTCCTCGCATCCGTGATCGACCACTACGTCGCCCACCCGGACCATCGGGCCACCATCGGCACGCCTGACGAATACCGTCGGCTGGTCACCGACCTGCGGGGTACGGCCGGCTGAGCCGGCTGCCGGCATCACTCCGTCACCGCCACGCCGACCGCCGAACCAGTGCCAGGCCTCGGTGATCGCCACGAGATCGCGGCCGACGACCGGCCACAGCAGCTCGACTGCTTCGACGAGTTCGCCCACGTCACGGCACGCTACTGGCGTGCCCCACTACTTCCAGCGGCATTAATCTCGGCTATCGGCAAGGACGACCAAAGCGGGCTTCCCGCCTCCCGACCTGGTACGCAGACTGTCGACAGATCTTGGTGTCATAGTCCGCGCAGCCCGACGCGCGGAGGCGAATCGGTGCACGTTGCCGCCCGCCACCCGAACCGTTTACTGATCGACGGCGCTGCATGCGGGCCAGCGATACGACCGGGGCATCGGAGATGGGGCGACTCGGCTAGGATTCGGTCTCCTCCTAGCGGAATTGGAGTTCGAGTGCGTCCAAACAAGGTCTTGGCTCTCCTTGCCGTCACAATTCTGGGAGTCGGCCCCGGCTTCGCCACCCCCTCCACAGCATCTGCCTATTCGGCCAGCGATGGCAATGCTCAGGCCCTAGAAGCGGGACCTGCCCCGAGCCACCCCCTGCCCGAGGATGCAAGTGCCGCCAGCGTGTGCGACGGGCCCTACCATCATGCAGAACTCCTCACGGCTTTATCTACCGAAGAGGATCATGGCTGCTATGCATTCGCCACGCCCTACAACGGGTGGATTGGGGTAAATGGCCAGATAACCACGCCGACTGAAGATCCACAGCTCTACTCGACCTACACTGATCACGTTAACGGGTTCGTGCAGATGGTGTCCACCGGGTCGAATTGGTCCGTCTGGAACGCGTGGCTGCAGATCGGTTGGTACAGCGGCACAATTCTTGGCTGCCCGACCACGCCGACCAACGAGTACCGCCTCTATGTCGAGTGGAAACTCCCAGGCCAAAGCACAAGCTGCAGGCAGGTGAGCCCGCTATCCAAGGGCGGATCAGTGATCTATCGGGTTGAGTTTGAAGGTAGCGGGTGCTGGCGGGCCTACTACAACTACAACTCGCTTGCAGAGCGGGTCTGCGGCCTGCCGAACTCGATGGCCGCGTCGACTTCAAACGAGCTGTACAACGGCACTGGCCGCAGCACCAAAATGCCCCGCTCCACGTTTGGGGCAAGCGATCCGAACACGAATGCAGCTCTGCGAATCAAGGGTGCTTCCGGCTATCAGCCCTGGGACAGCTCACTGACCAAAGGCGGCACGATCCTGAAGGACGAGAGGGGATCGTTTTGCCCTTGCTATGTGAACTCACCCTATGCCGCCTACTACCACACGGTGAGATACGGGGGATGATCCCTTAACGTGAAGCCCCGGAACGGCCATCGATCATGGCGGCCGAGAAGCGAGGACCAGGAGGAGGACGACCGTCCGGAGCCCGACGACGGCCGGGAACGGCATGATCCTGCTCCTGGCCCATCTGAACGGCCCACGGTGCGGGTCAGGGGGGTATGCGGCCGCTACTTCCAGCGGAAGTGCACGAACAGCCGGCCGAAGTTCTTCGAGTCCTTCTCGACCCGGTGGTAGAGCTGCTTCACGTCCTTCTGGTCGAGGAAGCGCAGCACCTTCTTCTTGAGCGCGCCCGACCCCTTGCCCGGGATGATCTCCACGAGCGTGGCCTTCTTCGCGACCGCCTCGTCCATGATCCCGCGCAGCGCGCGGTCGATGTCGTGGCCCTTGTTGTAGATGTCGTGGAGGTCGAGCTTGAGCTTCACGGTCCCATCCTAGGTACGCGGAAGGGCAGCCCGGGCGGGCTGCCCTTCCGCGTCATCGGTCAACGACCGACCTTGCCCTCCACCCGCCGCAGCGCGGTGGCGTAGTCGGTGTTCGTCGAGTACATCGCGGCCGCGATGCGCAGGTGCCGCAGCGCGTCCGCTGGCCGGTTCATCCGCTCCAGCGTGCGGCCGAGCACGTGGTGCGCGTAGTGGTCGCTCGGGTCCCGGTCGACCAGCTCGCGCAGCTGCTCCTCGGCCCGGTTGAGCTGGGCCGACTGGAAGTACGCGCGGGCCAGCAGCTGCCGGACCGAGGAGTTGTCCGGCTCGGCCTCGATGATCGGTTCGAGCAGCCGGGCCGCTCCGGTCGGGTCACCCGCTTCGAAGAACATGGTCGCCCGCCGGTACTCCGCCAGAAGATCCACTCGACCCACCTCCCCCTCGTGTCGCGCCAGGCCCTAAGGTCCGACGCTGGCACAACACCGGCGCGAGCGCGAGTGTTCCTGCCGGCGAAGATCAGCCGGTCGGGTCGTACCGGCCGCCGATCAGCTCCCAGGCTCGGACACCACCGACGATTCCGGCAGTGTTCGGGACGATCACCACGTCGTCGCCCATCCGGGCCACCTGCTCGGGCCGGATCAGCCGGGAGTTGCCGCCGCCGAGATACAGCCGGTCCCAGCGGAACACCGGCCGCAGGCCGTCCACCACCTGCCGGATCCGCCGCGACCAGAACGCGTCGCCCAGGCGCCGCCGTTCCGGCTCCCCCACGTACGTGTCGTAGGTGGTGTTCCACCGCACCGGCGCGTGCGACAGCTCCAGGTGCGGCGCCAGCACCCCGCCGTCGAACAACGCGCTGCCAAGCCCGGTGCCGAGCGTCAGCACCAGCTCGCAGCCGGTCCCGGCGACCACGCCCGCGCCGTGCACCTCGGCGTCGTTCAGCACCAGCGCGGGCACGCCGAACGCCTCGGCCAGCGCGGTGCGCGCGTCGTACCCGGACCACTCGGCCACCAGGTCCGGGTCGACGCGGCTGCGCGGCCCGGAGCGGGTCACGTAGTGGGGCGTGGCCACCACGACGCCGTGCCGGATCATGCCGGGCATGCCGACTGTGAGCCGGTCCGCCGTGGGCAGGCGGGCGCCGAGATCCAGCAGCGTCTTGACGAACAGGCCGGGCGGCAAGGGGTACGGCGTGGGCACGCGAAGCGGCCGGGCGCGCATGGTCCCGGCGGCATCCAGCACGGAGGCCTTGATCCCGCCGCCACCACAGTCGATCGCCAGTGTGGTCACCACGGCTGTGAGTCTCCCTCAGATCGGCGCCGGCGCGGGCGCGGGTCACGGTAATCCGGATGCGCCCGCCGGTAGGCTCGGTCACCTGATGAGCGCCACGTTGATCGCCAAGGACCTCACCGCCGGCCACGGTGACCGCATCCTCTTCGAAGACCTCGACCTGGTCGTCGCACCCGGCGACGTGGTCGGCCTGGTCGGGGTGAACGGCGCCGGCAAGTCCACGCTGCTGCGTACCCTCGCCGGTCTTACCCCCCGCGAGCAGGGCTCGGTCGCGCTGAGCCCGCCCACTGCGACTGTCGGCTACCTGCCGCAGGAGCCGGAGCGCCGCCCCGGCGAGACGGTCCGCGACTTCCTGGCCCGGCGGACCGGGGTGAGCGCCGCGCAGGCCGCGCTGGACGCCGCCACCGAGGCGCTCACCGCCGGGGCGGCGGGCGCCGACGACGCGTACGCGAACGCCTTGGAACGCTGGCTCGACCTCGGCGGCGCGGATCTTGACGAGCGGGCCGAACAGGTCGCCGCCGAGCTGGGTCTCGACGTCGGCCTGGACCACCCGATGACCGGCCTGTCCGGCGGGCAGGCGGCCCGCGCCGGGCTCGCGTCGCTGCTGCTCAGCCGGTACGACATCTTCCTGCTCGACGAGCCCACGAACGACCTCGACCTGGCCGGGCTGGACCGGCTGGAACGTTTCGTCACCGGCCTGCGCGCCGGGACCGTGCTGGTCAGCCACGACCGGGAGTTCCTCACCCGCACCGTCAACCGGATCGTCGAGCTTGACCTGCACCAGCGGCAGGTCAAGCACTACGGCGGCGGCTACGCGGCCTACCTGGAGGAGCGGGAGGTGGCGCGCCGGCACGCCCGCGAGGAGTACGAGGAGTACGCCGACACGAAGGCCGGCCTGGAGGCGCGTGCCCGCACCCAACGGGCGTGGATGGAGAAGGGCGTCAAGAACGCCCGCCGCAAGGCCACCGACAACGACAAGATCGGCCGCAAGTTCCGCACCGAGTCGACCGAGAAGCAGGCCGCGAAGGCCAAGCAGACCGCCCGGCTGATCGAGCGGCTGGAGGTGGTCGAGGAGCCGCGCAAGGAGTGGGAGCTGCGGATGGAGATCGCCGCCGCGCCCCGCGCCGGCGCCGTCGTGGCCTCGCTCCGGCAAGCTGTGGTACGCCGTGGCGGGTTCACGCTCGGGCCGGTGGACCTCCAGATCGACTGGGCCGACCGGGTGGCGATCACCGGGGCGAACGGCTCCGGCAAGAGCACCCTGCTCGCCGCGCTGCTGGGGCGGCTGCCGCTGGACGAGGGGCACGCCGCGCTCGGGCCGGGGGTGGTGGTCGGCGAGGTCGACCAGGCCCGGGGACTGTTCCTCGGCGACCAGCCGCTGCTCGACGCGTTCGGCGCCGCCGTACCCGATCTGGCACCGGCGGACGTGCGGACGCTGCTGGCGAAGTTCGGGCTGCGCGCCGACCACGTCCTGCGGCCGGCCGCGACGCTGTCCCCCGGCGAGCGGACCCGGGCCGCGCTGGCCCTGCTCCAGGGCCGGGGCGTCAACCTGCTGGTGCTCGACGAGCCGACGAACCACCTCGACCTGACCGCGATCGAGCAGTTGGAGTCGGCGCTGGCGAGCTACCCGGGCACGCTGCTGCTGGTGACCCACGACCGGCGGATGCTCGACGCGGTGAGCGTGAACCGGCGGCTGCGCGTGGCGGACGGACGGATCGCCGAACACTGATCCGTGCCGACCGGCGCGCGGGGGTCCACAATGAGCGCATGCTCAAGTGGGAGTACGCGCTGCTGGTCCGCCGCCGCCAGGCCGCCGCCACCGACGCCGGGTGGGAGGTCGTCTTCATCTGGTACGGCCCGGACGGCTCCATGATCGACGTGACGCCGTACGGCGACACCGCGCTGACCCACCTCAACCGGGCCGGTGACCAGGGCTGGGAGCTGGTCGCGATGAGCGAGGACCCGTCGCTGCCGGGCAACAACGAGCTGCACCGCTACCACCTCAAGCGGCCGAAGACCGCACCCGCCCAGCCCCGCCAGCGCATGCGAGGCTCCCGCACGGTCCGCCGAACCCTCTCCCCCTAACCCCCACCCACGCGATCTTGCGGTTTCGGCCCCTCGCTTGCCCCTTTTGCGAGCTTGGTCCGGGCCGAAAGTCCATGATCGAGCGGGCGGAGTCGCGAGTGCCGGGTGGGGTCAGGTGCCGGGGGCGGCGGCTGCCGGTGCGGGCTGCCGGTCGATGTCGGGTTCGAGGTAGATCGCCGTGGCGATGGGCAGCGCCCGGCGGATCCGCGCCTCGGCGTCGTCGATGGTGGCGGCGACGTCGGATCCCCGGTCTGAGGTGCTGATCGCGATCTTCGCCGCGACCAGGAGTTCCTCCGGCCCCAGGTGCAGGGTGCGCAGGTGGATGACCCGGTCGACGCCCGGGGTGGAGACCAGCTCGGTGTTGATCGTGCTCACCTCCTCGGGCAGGGCGGCCTCGCCGATGAGCAGGCTCTTCGTCTCGACGGCGAGGACGACGGCGATGACGACCAGCAGGACGCCGATGCAGAGGGTGGCGATGCCGTCGAAGAGGGCGTTGCCGGTGAGCACGCTCAAGCCCACACCGGAGAGGGCGAACAGCAGGCCGAGCAGGGCTCCGGCGTCCTCCAGCAGGATCACCGGCAACTCCGGGGCGCGGGCGTGGCGGACGAAGGAGACCCAGCTCCGCTTGCCGCGTACCTTGTTCGCCTCCTTCACCGCGGTCCGCAGGGCGAAGCCCTCCAGAGCGATGGCGATCAGCAGGACGGCGACGGCGATCAGCGGTGAGGACAGCTCGTGCGGGTCGCTGATCTTGTGGTAACCCTCGTAGACGGCGTAGAGACCGCCGAGGGTGAACAGGATGATCGCGACGATGAACGAGTAGACGTAGCGCTCACGGGCGTAGCCGAACGGGTGCAGCGCGGTCGGGGCACGGCGGGCCCGCTTGCCGCCCACCAGCAGAAGGGCCTGGTTCGTGGAGTCCGCGACCGAGTGCACGCCCTCGGCGAGCATGGACGCGGACCCGGTGATGCCGGCGGCGACGAACTTGCTCACCGCGATGCCCAGGTTCGCGGCCAGCGCCGTCACCACGGCCCTGGTGCTGCCCTCCGCAGCCATCGGCTGTTCCCCCTCGTCGTACGTCACGGTTTTGGGGGGTCAGTGTGCCAGCGGCCCGGCCGACCCGCCGACCGGGGTGCCGGTCGGGATTTCGGCCCGGCGGGCGGGGCGGAGCAGCCGACGGCCGGCGGCCCGGAAAGGTCTCCCGGGCCGCCGGAGACGGTGCTACCTCGTGCCGGTCAGGTCGCCGGCAGGTCGCCGCCGGTCCACTGCGGATGGCACATGAGTCACTCCTCTTCGCCGCCGCTCTCGTCGTCGCCGAAGGAGTCGAAGACCTCGTCGGCGACCATGCCGCCGGCGAAGCCGAGGGCGGCGCCACCGACCACGCCCGCGGCGACGGCACCCATGCCGGGGCCGCCGTGCCGCTCGTGGTGGTGCTCGTCCTTGTGGTGGCCGTACGCGGCGTGCCCGTATCCGGGAGCGCCGTACGCGGGCTGCCCGTAGCCGGGCGGCGGGGGCGGGTAGCCGGGCGTGCCGTATCCCTGGGCGGGCGGGGCGTAGCCGTGGCCGGCGTGCCGGCTCTGGTAGCCGTCGAGTGCCTGGCGGACCCAGGCGTCGACCTGCGCCGCCCAGTCGACGCGGTCGGCGTCGGCGTGTGCGACGTGGTAGCGGCCGTAGGAGTCATGGCCGCCGGTGAACAGGCCACCGCGCTTGTCGAACTCCAGCACCACGTCGATTCCGTGCTCGTTCGCGACGAAGGTCAGCTCGACCTCGTTCACGCCGTGGGCGTACTGCGGGGCGGCGTAGTACTCGATCTCCTGGTAGAACGGCAGGCTCTGGTGCAGGCCGGAGATGTGCCCGCGTTCCAGGTCGGCGCCCTTGAACCCGAAGCCGAGCCGGCCGAACGCCTCGAGGACGCGCTCCTGCGCCGGCAGCGGGTGCACGTACACCGGGTCGAGGTCGCCCTTGTCGATCGCACCGCGGATCGCGACCTCGGTACGCAGGCCCATGGTCATGCCGTGCAGACGCTGCCCGTACAGGTCGGTCACCGGGGTCTCCCATGGCATCGCCACCTGGAACGGCAGCGACAACCGCTGGCCCTCGCGCAGGTGCAGAGCACCCGCCACCTGTACGCGGTGGAACTCGACGAGGGCGTCGTACTCCTCCTCCGCGCCGTCGATCTCCACCCGGGTGACCAGCCCGACGGTGATGTGGTCGATCTCCACGTCGTGGCTGCCACCGGTCAGGTTCACCTGCCCGCCCAGCATCAGCCCCGGGCGGGTACTCGGATTGGACAGGACCGTATCGACGCTCGGGCCGCCCACCCCGAACGCACCAAGCATCTTCTTGAACACCACGAACCTCTCCCTCGACGACCGCCGTACGCGCGACACGCGGACCGTGAAACCCTTGTGTCACAACGACATCAACGGCGTCCATGATGGAGGCCGCCGAGCGGGGAAGCCAGAAACGCCACCTGAGAAGTAGCTGGGTGAATCCAGGTGGCTACCCTCCGGCGCCGGGGCGGAGCGCCGCGACGGCGCGCATGGCGACGTCGACGGAGGCCTGCAGGTCCTCGCGGCTCGCGCCGGCCGCGGCGTGGACGGCATGCCCCTCGCTGAGCGCCATCACGAAACGGGCGAGCGCCCGGCTGTCCATGCCGTCCGGGAGATCGCCCTCCTTCGCCGCGCGGGACAGCCGCTCCTCGAGCGCGGCCTCGGTGGCCGCCCGGCCGGCGGCGAGGATCTCGGAGATACGGGCATTCTCCGGGGAGCAGGCGAGGCCACCCTGGATGGAGAGGCAGCCGGCGGGGTGGCCCCCGGCGGTCAGGTTGTCGGCGCTGGCGCGCAGGAAGACTTCGATCGCGGCGTACGCGGTCGGTTGTTCGAGGGCGGCGCGCGCGTTCGCGAGGTTGGTCTCGTGGTAGCGGTCGAAGGCCCGCTTGAACAGCTCCTCCTTGCTGCCGAACGCGGCGTAGAGGCTGGGCCGGTTGATGCCCATCGCCTTGGTGAGTGAGCTGAGCGACGCGCCCTCGTAGCCCTGCCGCCAGAAGACCTCGGCGGCCCGGTCGAGGACCGTCTGCTCGTCGAATGCCCGCGGCCGCCCGGGGGTCGGCGTCTCAGTACTCATGCCTCGACTATACCGCTCGGTACAGAACGTGACCCAGCCCACGAACCGGTCGGTACAGAATGCTGCTACGGTGAGCCGTGAACCGATCAGTACAAAACTGGGAAGGCGAGGGAAGATCATGACCGTCACCCTGATCACCGGCGCGAACAAGGGCATCGGCTTCGCGACCGCCAGACAGCTCCTCGACCTGGGGCACGTCGTCTACGTCGGAGCGCGCGACACCGGGCGGGGCGAGGAGGCAGCCTCGGCTCTGGGGGCGCGATTCGTGCCGCTCGACGTCACCGACGACGACTCGGTGGCCAAGGCGCTGGCGACCGTCGACGCCGACGAGGGACGGCTGGACGTCCTCGTCAACAACGCCGGCATCGCCGAGAACGGTGTCGTCGACGGCCCCACCGCCCTCCGCGTCTTCGACACCAACGCGGTCGGGATCGTCCGTGTCACGGAGGCGGCGCTGCCGTTGCTGCGCCGGTCGTCCAACCCCGTCGTGGTCACGGTGTCGAGCAGCGCCGGCTCCTTCTGGGCGGTCACCGACCCCGAGCGGCCGGAGTACAACCTGACCTCACCGCTCTACTCGGCGTCGAAGTCCGCCGCCACGATGATCACCCTCCAGTACGCCAAGTCCCAGCCGGGGATCAGGTTCAACGCGGTCGAGCCGGGCTACACCGCCACCGACCTGACCGCCTCGATCGGCGGCGGCAGGACCCCGGCGGAGAGCGCCAGGACCGTCGTACGCCTGGCGACGCTTCCCCCCGACGGCCCGACCGGAACCCTCCAGGACGACCTCGGGCCCTTGCGCTGGTAGCCACCCGCTCCGAGAAAGCAACTCCGACCAAGCAGACCGAGACCCCGGCCGGGGTCCGCACATCAGAGGACAGTGACATGACCCAGCACGATCTCCGCGACTGGTACCTGCGCTACGGCACACCGGTGAAGGAGTGGCTGGGCGTACCGCCCTCCGGCGCCTCGTTCGAGATCGTCGAGTACGCCATCTACAAGGTCAGCGACGGGCGGTTCGCGCAGATGACCGCCCCGCACGACTCGGCCGAGATGCTGCGGCAGCTCACCGCCGCCCGCTGACGGGCACCGACGATGACAACCATCGGCATCATCGGCGCGGGCGAGGTCGGCAGCCAGCTCGCCCGCGCGGCGGTGGCGGCCGGGTACCGGGTCGTGATCGCCAACTCGCGGGGACCGTGGACGCTGACGGACCTGGTGGCCGAACTCGGGCCGTCGGCGCGGGCGGCGTACGCGCCGGAGGCGGCGGCAGCGGGCGACTTCGCGATCGTCGCCGTACCGCTGAAGGTCGTGAACGACATGCCGGTCGAGGAACTGGCCGGCAAGGTCGTGCTGGACACGAACAACTACATGGTCTGGCGGGACGGGAACATCCCGGTCCTCGACTCGGGCGAGAAGACGGTCCACGAGCTGCGCCAGGAACAACTCCCCACGTCGAAGCTCGCCAAGGCGTTCACCCACATCCAGGCGCCACGGCTGCTGACCTCGGCCCGGCCCGCCGGCGCGCCGGACCGGCTGGCGCTGTCCGTCTCAAGCGATCACCCGGAGGCGGTCGAGCTGGTGACGCGACTGTACGACCGGTTCGGCTTCGACACCGTGGACAACAGCCCGCTGAGCGAGTCCTGGCGTACCGGCCCGGGCCAGCCGGCGTGGATCCGCCACGCGCACCAGGACCGGGAGGAGCTGGCGCGCAATCTGAGGCGGGCACGGCGGCTCGTGACTCCGGTGCGGACGGCAGCGGAGAGGTGAGAGGCCCGGCGCGGAGAGCGATCCTCCGCGCCGGGCCCCGGGTGCCGGTTCCGGTCAGGCGGCGCAGGTGGCGGTGGCGCCCTGGCCGGTGCCGGTGCCCTGGAAGCCGAAGTTGGTGGTCTGGCCGGCTCCGACCTGCCCGTTGTAGCCCACGTTCGTGAACCGGACGGTGCCGCTGGTGCCGCTGGCCTGGGCGTTCCACGTGCCGGTGATCGAGGCGCCGCCGGGCAGCGCGACGGTCACGGTCCAGCCGTTGATGCCGGTGGAGCCGGCGGTGACGTTCACGCTCGCGGTGAAGCCGCCGTTCCACTGGTTGATCGCGACCGACGCGGAGCAGCCGTTACCGGCCGGCGGCGGGGTGGTCGGCGGCGCCGTGGTGGGCGGCGCGGTCGTCGGCGGCGCCGTGGTGGGCGGCGCGGTCGTCGGCGGCGCCGTGGTCGGCGGGTTGGTCGTCGGCGGCGCGGTGGTGGGCGGGTTCGGCGCGCCGTTCGCGAGACTGAAGGCCAGGTCCGGCTGGAACGAACCGGCCGTGTAGCGGCAGCCGTCCGCCTCACCCGGCGGCTTCACCCAGAGGTACGCGTCGATGTTGGCGTCGCCGGTGTTCGTGGTCGGGTACTGCCCGATCCGCCGGTCGGTGTTGTCGTCGGCGCACCAGTCACCGGCGGCTCCCCCGTTGCGGCTGGTGTCGATGACCTGCCGCTTGCCGGAGATGCCCATGCCGTTGAGCGCGGAGATGACCGCCCGGCCGAAGTTGGCCTCGCTGGAGGTGGGGTTGAAGTTCGACACGTTCGTGAAGAAGCCGTCGGCGTACTGCACGCCGGCCGCCCGCAGCCGGTTGGCCGTGTCGTTCGCGCTGTTCCAGGTCGAGTGGCCGCCGTCGAGGTAGACCTTGGCGTTGGGGTTCCCCGACTTGATGGTCTGGGTCGCCGTGGTGAGCGCCTGGTTGCGGGCGTTCAGCTCGCTGGGGCTCAGGCAGGTCTGGAGCGCGAGCGAGTCGGTCTCCAGGATGATCAGGACGGTCTGGTTGCCGAGTCCCCTGGCGAAGTTGGACACCCAGGTCTGGTACTGGTTGAGGTCCGGCGCCCCGCCCGCGCTGGCCCCGCCGCAGTCCCGGTTGGGGATCTCGTACACCGACAGCACCGGAATCTGCTGGGCCGCGTTGGCGGCGCCGACGAAGCCGGAGACCTCGGACTGGATGGTCGACGGGTTGAAGTTGGCGTACCAGCGGGCCTGCGGCTGGCTTGCGATCTTGTCGCGGATGACGGCTGCCCGCGAGTCACCGGGGTTGGCGGCGACCCAGCGGACGACCGCCGAACTCGGGTCGCGGTAGAGCGTTCCGGACACGGTGCCGGCGGACGCGCCGCCGACGGCGAGGCAGACACCAGCCGCGGCGGTGCCCGCGACGGCCGCCACGCTGATGGCCGCTGACCTGCGGCGGGACGAGAGGATAGCCACGACGTGTTTCCTCCTGATCACATAGATGTATCTAAGTTCATGGGAGCGTTCCCACGACGGTAACGGAGGCGGGCGTCGATGCCAAGATGTGAACGGCAGCCACTCTCGGAGGAAGTGCCCGGAGTCGGCCGGTCGGCACGTTCCACCGGTATGCCGGACGGCGGCCGCGCGGCCCTACCCGTAATCTGACCATGGTCACCGGCGCGGGCCCGCCGGCCGACCGACGACGCCGGTGCGGAGGGAGACCAGGGATGACGGCGCTACCAGGCCAGCGTCCGACCACCGTGGGTTCACCGGTCGCCGCGCGAGCCGCGGACGAGGACCTGCGGACGCTGTTCGGGCAGTCCATCGCCGTCTTCGCGGCCCTCGCGGGGCCGACGCACGTGGTCGAGGCGGCGAACCCGGCGTTCTTCGCGGCCATCGGCGAGGAGCGCGCGCGCACCGGGGTCACGCTCGCCGAGTTGATGCCCGAACTGGACGGTCAGGGCTTCATCGCCCTGCTGGACGAGGTCTACCGCACCGGCGAGTCCTACACCGGCCACGACGCCCGGATCATGCTGGGCACCGGGTCACAGGCCCGGGAGACGTTCTTCGACTTCACCTACGAGGCACGCCGCGACGCCGCCGGCACGGTGACCGGGATCCGGGTCATCGGGGTGGAGACCACACAGGTCAAGCAGGCGCAACGGCTGATGGCCGAGCACCGCGCCATGCTGGAGCAGATCGCCCGTCAGGCCCCCCTGGCCGAGGTGCTCGACGGGATGGCCCGCCGCATCGAGAACCTCGCGCCGCAGGAGGTGCTCGTCTCCGTCCTGCTCGCCGACACCGACGGCCGGCACCTGCGCCACGGCGCCGCGCCCAGCCTGCCCGACTTCTACAACGAGGCCATCGACGGCATCGCCACCGGTGAGGGCGTCGGCTCGTGCGGCACCGCGGCGCACCGGCGGGAACCGGTCATCGTCACCGACATCGCCACCGACCCGTTCTGGGTCGACTTCCGCGATCTGGCCGGGCGGGCGGGGCTCGCCGCCTGCTGGTCCACCCCGATCCTGGCCCGTGACGGCAGCCTGCTCGGCACGTTCGCCATGTACCACCGCACCCCGCGCGTCCCGCAGGACGCCGACCTGGCCCTCGCCCGGGTCTTCGCCGGCACCGCGGCCCTGGCCATCGAACGCCACCACATCGAGGAGGCGAAGGCCGCCGCGGACGCCCGCGCGCGGGCCGCCCACGACGAACTGGCCCGGGTGGTCCGGGCGGAACGGGAACTGCGGGCCGAGGCGGAGCAGCGCGCCGCAGCCGCCGCGGAACTCACCGCCCGGCTGCGCGCCGCCGCCGCCGCGCAGGCCGCCTCCCCTCGCCCCGAGCGGTGTCAGCTCGGCGGCAGCGACGGCTGCGCGGCACCCGCCGAGATCAAGGTCGCCGACTCGTGGGGCGACTCGGCGTGGGGCTGCCCGGTCCACGTCGAGGAGGCCATCATCAACGTCCGCTCGGTCTTCATCGCCAACGAGGAGCTCGGCGGCCTGGCCGCCTACGTCAACCGCTGACCACTGACAGTGCCCGGCGGCAACGTCCGGAACCTGTGCGTGCGGCTGGCCGTCACGCCCGGGTGCGGGCCTAGCGTCGGGCGGGCGCGGCCGGCTCGTGAGCGGGACGCGCCGCGGTGAACGGGCTCCGCAGGCGCGTCATGGATTCGGCGCTGACGTCCGCGGTCGGGCTGCGCTCGTCGTCGGTGGCCCCGAGCCCGTCTACACGGAAGGGGTTCAGGGCGAACGTGTTGTCGGGCACAAGGTGCTCCAAGGGAATCTGCACGGCAGCGCTCGACTCAGTCATCGCGGCTGGGAAACCGTGGGAGAAGCAAGGGGTGGCGATCAGTCTTCGGTACCCCGCGTCGTCAGCCTAGCGCGCATCGGCCGGGCGGGCGCGCCGCGGTCGAAATCGGCGATGTTCTTACAGCTGGACGACGTGCCCCACCCGTGGTGGCGTACGGCCCGCGAGGACGTCGAGCCACGCCTCCCGCAGCGCCTCCGGGCCGGTGCCGACCCGCACGTCGAGCCATCCGCTCACCACCTGGGAGAACCGCTGCCAGGCATCGGCGAACCGGTCGTCGAGGCCGGCGCGACCCCAGTCCCGACTGCGCTTGCGGATGCGTACCGGCGCGAAGAAGACCTCCCCGGCGGCGTCGGCGTTCGGCGTCTGCTGGGTGAGCCCGACGGCGATGTCCCGGACGAGGAGATCGCCGAGGTGCGTGCGCAGGGCGGCGCGGGTCGCGGGTGAGCCGGACAGGTCGAGGTAGACGGTCGGTGCGGCGTCGAGCGTGCCGATGTCGTCGTACGAGACGACCTCGTCGTAGCAGCCCAGCGCACTGGTGAAGGCGACATTGCCGGGCGAGGTGAGCCCGATCAGGCGTGGGCCGCGCCCGTGCAGTTCGAACGCGGCGGCGTACGCCGTCTTGCTCGACGCCGACGACAGCACCAGTGACCGCGCTCCGTAGGCGCCCTCGTCGAGGATCTGGTCGGCGAGCATGAACGAGGTGAAGAACAGCGGCCGGAACAGGATCAACAGGTCCTCCTGATCCGCCCGGTACGCCGGATCGCCGCCGGTCGACCGGTAGGCGTTGTACGGCGAGGGCAGGCCGGCCCGGTGTGTGCTCGCGTCGCGGAAACCGGACGCGTCCACCCGGTCCGGGCGCACCACGAGGTGACGGGCGGGCGGAAGATAGCCGTACACCCGCTGGCCCGGTTCGACCCCGGCCACCGCGGACGCCTCGACCTCGGCGAAGCCCCACAGTGGTGGGAGGCCCCACCGCTCGTCGAGCGCGCGGGGAGCGGGCGGGAAGAACTCCCAGTAGCGCATCGCCTCGCCGAGCACCGCGTACGTCACGTTGTTCGCGGTCAGGCCGACGCGCTCGACGCGCAGCAGCGCCTCCCCGTCGGAGAGGCCGGGCGCCGGGCCGCCGACGAGCGTGGTGTCGGCGAGGTCGTCCCGGGCCACAGCGAACGTCCACGAGTCAGGCATGGTCTGACGCTAGGCAGGCGCGGCCCCGGAGACAAGATGCACTGCGAGTGCAAAATCCCACTCCGCGCGGGTCACCGCACCGGCTCGGCCGGAAGCTGGTGCCGGCGGATCAGCCGCTGCCCGATGAAGGTGCGCCAGACCCGGTCGGCGACAGCCGGTTCGACGATCCAGAGGCGGCGCTGCGCGTCGGCGAGGGTGAGCGGCGCGCTGAACAGATCCAGGAACAGCCGGCTGCTGCGGTTGAGGGCGAACACCTGGCCGTCGGTGCGACGGAACAGGTGCCGGTTCGCCGGCAGCTCGCCGGGTGCGCCCTCCTGCTCGTCGGAGCGGATCCGCCGGTACGCGTCCCACACCTGCTCGTCGTCGCGATCCACGAAGACGCCGTTGGCGAGGAACTCGGTCTCGTCGTCGGTGTCGTGCCGGACCCGGTCGTGGGCGAGCACGCCGCGCACCGCCGTGCCGTACCGGTCGTGGTAGAAGAACGTGTGCGGGGTGTCGGTGCTGCCCAGCCAGGGCCGGTGGAAGTGGCCCGGGTTCAGGTCGGCCTTGGCCCTGGCCACCTCGGCCTGCGCCGCCTCGGTCACCGGCTCGTCGTACCGGAGCATCCGGACGATGTCCGAGCCCTCCACCGGCCGCACGTTGGTGATGCCGAACCGCTCCGGCTCCTTGGCGACGATGGCGCCCGGGGTCAGCATGAAGTCGCCGAGCCCGCCGAGGGTCCACAGGTCGGGGTTGTCGCGCAGGAACGTGATGCTGTCCAGCGCCTCCTCCCGGGTCTCGGTGGGGAAGCCGGTGAAGCCCATCATCTGCACGCCGATGTTGGCCTTCGTCATCGCGGTCATGGTGCGCCGCACCTGCTCCGGCTTGGTGCCCTTGTCGATCAGGTCGAGGATGCGCTGGTTGCCGGACTCGAAGCCGACCGACACGGCCACGCAGCCGCTGCGCCGCAGCAGCTCGCAGCGCTCGTCCGACCAGTACTTCTCCAGCCGGATCTCGGCGCCCCAGCGGAAGTCGAGCCCACGCTCGACGACCTGCTCGGCGAAACGCAGGATGGTAGCGGGCGCGAGCACGTCCACCGAGAAGTAGATGAACTTGGCGAACTTCGACAGTTCGGTGACGTCCGCGACCATCTTGGTCACCGTGTCCTGCCGCCACGGGCTGGTGGGGCCGTCGGTGTTCAGGCCGTAGTCGCAGAACGTGCACTTGTTCCAGTAGCAGCCGCGCGTCGGCGAGTAGTAGACGAACCGCTCCGGGCTGAGATAGAGGTCCCACGGCAGGCCGGAGAAGTCCGGCACCGGCACCTGGGCCAGGCGCTCGTAGCGCAACGGCAGTTGACGCTGGCGGCCGTACCTGGGGTGCAGGCGGACGTTCGGGTGCCCGGCCGGCAGCGTGCCGGTGGCGACCGCGTCCAGGATCTCGGTGTACGCGCTCTCCCCCTCCCCGACCACTATCGCGTCGAAGTCGGCGAGCACCTGGAAGACGTACTCGGGCCGGCCGGCGCACTTCCAGAGGTCGGAGATCTCCGTACCGCCGGCGACGAGGAAGGCGTCCGGGCAGGCCCGGCGCACGAGCCGGGCGATCCAGAGCGCGAACGGTAGCTGCCACTGGTAGGTGACGCTGATCCCGATCACCTGATGGTCGCCGGCGGCCAGCCGCGGGATGAGCACGTCCTCGTAGTACGGCTGGAAGGGCCGGTTGAGCCGGCCGAGCAGCGCCTCGTCGGTCAGCGCGGCCACCGAGCCGATCGAGACCATCGGTGGTGGCTGGAGCCGGAAACCGGCCCGGAACTGCCCGGGGAAACCGACCGCGCCGAGCGCGTCCATCCAGGAGATCACGCCCTCGACCGCGTCCTGGTAGTGCCGGTAGTCGTAGAACAGGTTCGGGTCCTGCAACACGCCGATCGACCGGCGCAGCCGCTCCGGGTCCGGGTCGGGCAGGCCGAGGTGGTTCGCCCGGGCCATCAACGCGTCCGGGCCGCTGAGGTCGTCGGTCGAGCGCCGGGACAGTTCCCGTCGCAGCCACTCGTACGCCCCCGGGGTGTACGAGTGGTGGAACGCCTCGATGTTGGCGTCGATGATCTCCGCCGGCCGGTGCCCCTGCGCCCGCGCGTACGAGTCGAGGTAGTTCAGCGAGTGGTATCCCGACGTGGGGTCGGTCAGCGGGGGGTAGACAAGTGCCGCCTTCACCGTTGCGGTCATCGACGCCTCCTCAGCCGATCCGGGCCGCTGAACCGGCCGGGCTGTCCTCCTGCGCGCGCTGCGCCACCGCCGGCAGTCGCGGTGCGCCGAACGCCTTGACGTACGCCACGAGCGGTTCGGCGGCGTACCGGAACGCCGCCAGGCTGTCGAAGCCCCGGTCCCACGCCGCCGCTTCCAGGCCACCGTCGTCGCAGCCCCACAACCGCGCGAAGCACCCGTCGACCACCTCGGTGCGGAAGTGGAGCCGGCCGCCCGGGCGGCGGTGTCCCGTCGTACGCGGGACGAGCGTCTCGTTCAGCGACGCCGCGGTCGCCGCGACCTGCCGCGCCGCGGCGAGCATCGCGCGGGTACGCAGCGGCGCCGCGACCATCCAGAGCGCCAGGCTGCGGTACGGCGTGGTGCCGAACGCCCGCACCAGCACCCGCAGCACCGCCTCGCGGTCGTCGATGCCCCGGTCCCGGTCGGTGAGCCATTCCCAGCCGCCCGGTGGCACGCCGGTGAGGCCACGGTCGCGGGCCGCCCGGTGGGCGCGCTCCTCGACCGCCGGGTGGGTGATGTCGAGTTCGGCCAGCCCGGCCAGCACCCCGCGCCGGTGCCAGGCCGGCGCCTCGGGATGCATCAGCATCAGCACCGCCGCGGCCTCCCGGTCGCTGACCCAGTGGCCGCCGACCGACGCCCCGGCGAACCGTGACCGCCAGCTGTCGAGGAAACGGGTGTGCAGGTTGTCGATCGGCTGGTCCCCGGCGTGCGCCGGGCACAACTCCGGCGCGTTCTCCGCCGCCATCGACAGCAGCAGCCGCGCGTCGGCGCCCTTGGCGTCCCCGGGATCGCGCCGTCGCCAGGTGAGGAACCGGTCCACCGCGCCCGCGGCCCCGGGCGGCGCGGTGCGCTCCAGCGCGCGGTACGACCGCCGCCGGAACGGCAGTTCCCGGGCGATGTCCAGCAGCAGCTCGGCCTCGGCCGGGCTGAGCACTCCGGCGGTGACCGCGCGGCGCAGCTCGACCCGGATGTTCACCAGCGGCTCGCTCAACGTGCGGTGACCCTCCTCGGCGGGCCCGTGCACCACCGCCACCTCGTCGTCGCCGGTGACCACACCGTCGCGGTAGAGCCGGAACACCTCGCCCACGCCACGCATGCCGAACGGCCACAGCTCGGCGGCGCGCAGCGCGCCCATGCTTGCCGCGCCGGCCACCGTCACCCCACGGTCGAGCAGGTCGAGGATCTCCCGGTGACGGACCGGCGGGTGTTGCAGGAAGAACCCGTCGATCACGAGGACCCGGTCGCCGGGGCCGACGTCCAGGCGGAGCAGGTCGCCGTGCGCGACAGGTGGCAGCACCACCGCCTCGGGCATCAGCCGGCCCACCTCGTCGGCCGGCAGGCTCGGTCCGATGAAGACGACATCAGTCACGCGGTGCTCCCGGTCGGGTGCTGAGGGCCCGCTCGTCGAACATGCGCAGGCCGGGGGCGAACACCTTGCTCACCGGGATGCCGATGTCGTCGTGCGTCAGGTCGACGCGGAACGGCTCGACTCCGGTGATCCGCTGCACCCGCGCCGCCAGCTCACGCAGCACCTGGGTCACGTCCCCGGCGGGCGGGGGGTCTCGGCGGACCGGCCCGGCGGGCCGGTCGACAGTGGGCGGCGGCACCGGCGGCGCGCCGACGTCGTGGTACGCCGTGGCGTCGATGTCGTCGCGGGCACCGGAGACCATGACCAGCCGGGACTGCGCCGCCTCCGCCATGGCCCGGCCGACAGCGATCTCGGGGTCGACGTGGCAGCCGAAGCCGCCGAAGGTGACCGGCAGGTCCGGGGACCAGATCGAGGCGGCGTAGCAGGGCACGCCGACCTCGTTCGTGATGTCGCAGACCTCCACCCAGCAGCCGGCCCGGAGCAGCGCCTCGTGCACGGTGCGGGTCATGGCGTTGGTGGCGGTGCCCGGGTCGGTGTAGGTGCGCTCGGTCAGCGGCGAGGTGCAGTACGGGGCGATGCAGTCGCGCTCGACGACCTCCAGCAGGGCGTGCAGGCTGGCCTCGGCGAGCGTGTTGCCGGTGGCCAGCCCGTTGCTGCTGGCGGTGAACAGGGCGCGGTCCCAGCCACGCCGGACGGTGAAGTCGAGTTCGATGGTGGCGCGGGGCACCAGGCAGGGCGTACCGGTAACCAGTCCACGGCCTTCGACCCAGTCGAGTTCGACGGCGGGGGTCAGCGGTGACCGCTCCGCCAGGTGCAGCCACCGCACGTCGTACGGCAGGTCCAGCGCCTCGGCCGGGGACCGGACGGCGGTCCCCGGCCGGAGGTTCTCGGCGTGCCAGGACTCGATGCTCTCCATCACCGCGCTGACCCGGGACTGCATCGCCGTGGCGCCGGTGCCGACGCTCACCGCCATGGTGGCGCCGACCGGCCGGTAGGCGACGTGCACCGGCAGGCCGATCTCGTCGAGCCGGGTGATGTCGGCGACCCGGGTGAGCCGGAACCGGTCGAGCATGCCGCCGACCCGTGCCCAGGTCTGCTCCACTGTGGCCGTCCGGTAGGTGCCGGATCGGAAGGCGATGGTCTCGGTCGTGTCAGTCATCGAGGCTCCCGGCGGGGGGGGGGGAGGAACTCAGACGATGAGGACGGCGATGATGTTGACGTTGTTGTCGGCCGCCGCGGCCACGCCGCCGGCCACCGTCTCCAGTTCGGCCTCGGTCAGCTCGTTGAGGTCGACCAGCGGCACCTCGGGCACGTGCAGCACGTGCCGGCCGGGCGTGCCGGACCAGTCGGCGACGATCTGCTCCTTGGTGTAGAGCGTGGCGGGCTGGGCGCGGTCGACCTCGACAGTGGCGCCGGGGGCGACCGGCAGGCCGGCCGCGGTCGCGTAGCCGGTCGGGTCGGCGAGGAGGCGCTGGAGTTCCTCGTCGCTGCGCCACACGGCGGTGACCAGTTCCGAGTACTTGGTCACGAACCTGGCACCGTATTCCTGGTCGTCGTTGCTCATCTTTCGGTCCTTTCGTGGGGCTGCGGGCCGGGCGGTTAATTGCTGTGGCGAGAACGCTAGGAAGATCGAGGTGAGGCAATCAAGCATTTCCGCTGACTGCCATCAGAATCTGCCGTGCCGCCCGGCGGGCGGCAGACATCGGTGTCAGGTGCAGCAGCACGGACAGCAGCAGGCACAACTGGAGTCCAGCCCGGCGACGACACTGTCCAGTTCGTCCTCGGCCAGCTCCGCCTCGGCCACCGGCAGCAGCGACGGCACGAACAGCACGAAGGCGCCGGTGACCTCCGCCAGCTCCCACGACTCGACCTGCACCTCAAGGTCCGGATCGGCGTCGGCGACGTCGCGAACCACCCGGACCTGCACATCCTCCGGCAGATGAAGGCCGTAGCCGGCGAGGAACGCCCGCGGGTCGGAGTCCAGCGCCCGCTCCCTGGCCGGGTCGGCCCAGACGTCGGCGACCAGCCGGCTGTACGCGGCCACGAAGACCGCCCGATCGACGTTTGTCACACCCCTGCTCCCTTCGACGGTCGGCCGCCCCGCGGTGACACCGGGACGGCGAAGGCAGCGCGGGAGGCCCGGGCCACCGGTTTCCGATTCATCGTGGGCCCGTGGACCGTGCCGCCCCGCCGGGCGAGTGGGAATTTCATCGAATGTGGCCGCGACGGGGCCGCAGCGCGGCGAAAGCCGGGTAATTGGGAATCAACGGCGTGCCACGGATTGGCGATTCTAATGATTGTCATCAGTGTGAACAAGTAGTGATTCCTCGCCTGTCACCCGCGCGTCGCCCGCACCTAGGCTGCGATCGCCGGCTCGCCCCCGTGACAGCGGTCCGGCGGGGTGCCGTGTTCCGTCACCGAGCGCTGCCGGAGGCCACCGTGACCATCGACGAGGTGACGACGACGCCCGGCGGCCCGGCCGGGTACAGCGTGGAGGAACTCGCCCGCAAGGTCGGGATGTCGCCGCGCAACATCCGCGCCCACCAGGCCCGGCGGCTGCTGCCCCCGCCGGTGCGGCACGGCCGGGCCGCGCTCTACGACGACTCCCACGTCCGCCGGCTGGACGCGATCCTCGCCCTGCAACGACAGGGCTTCAACCTGGTCTCCATCGAGGCCATGCTCGGGGTCCGGGCCGGCGACGAGGCGCCCGACGGGCTGACCGCGATGCTGCAACGACTGGCCGCCGAGCGTCCCGCGCTGGCCCACTCGCTCACCCGGCACGGCGTGATCGGACGGGCCGCCGACGGCACCGTCCGGACCACCCGGCCGCGCCCGCTACGCGCCGCCCTGGACCTGCATCGGGTACGGGTCGGCACGGTGCCGGCGTTGCAGACCCTGAGCGAGGTGCTGGACAGCCTCCGGCCGGTCGCCGGCGACCTGGTCGCCGCCGTGACCGCGAGACTGCTGGCCCTCGCGCCGGAGCTGGCCCGCAACGGCAACCGGTCGTCCTGGGCCGACCTCGACCGGGAGACCCTGCTGCTGACCCAGGGGGTGGTCGGCGTGCTCACCGAGGCGTTCCGGCTCGCCGTGGAGAACCAGGCCGAGGCGCACATCGCGGAGCTGCTGGAGAACCACCTCGACACCGACGTGTGCCTGGAGGACGGCGCGGTCATCGACAACGGCTGACCGGGCGGTCAGCCCGCCGCGGGCTGGCCGTCGGGCTGCCGGCTCTCCGCCACGGCGTCGACGCGTCCCGGCTGGTCCACCAGCTGCCGCCGCGCCAGCCGGTGGAACAGCCCGTTCGGCTGGTCCATCAACTCGTCGTAGGTGCCCCGCTGGACGATCCGCCCCGCTTCGAGCACCACGATGGTGTCCGCCGCACGGACCGTGGACAGCCGGTGTGCGATGACCACCCGGGTCGCGGCCATGGTCGCGGTGCTCCTGGTGACCATCTCCTGGGTCCGGTTGTCCAGCGCGCTCGTCGCCTCGTCGAAGAAGAGGATCCGGGGCCGGGGCGCCAGCGCGCGGGCGATCAGCACCCGCTGGCGCTGCCCGACGGAGAGCGTCCCGCCGCCGAACGGCACCATCGTGCTCATCCCCATCGGCAACGCCTCCAGGTCGTCGGCGAGCCCGGCCAGCCGCGCCGCCTCCCAGACCTGGTCCAGCGGGAAGCTGCCGGCGCCGCAGATGTTGTCACGTACCGAGCCGGCGAAGAGCTGGCCGTCCTGCAGGACCACCCCGCACTGCCGGCGTACCGCGTGCACGTCGAGTTCGGAGAGGTCCTGGCCGTCGTAGAGCACCGCGCCCTGCTGCTGGCGCTCGAAGCCGAGCAGCAGCCGCAGCAGCGTCGACTTCCCGCAGCCGCTCGGCCCCACGACCGCGACGAACTCGCCCGGGCGGACGTGCAGGTCTATGTCGACGAGCACCGGCGGCTCGTCCGGCTGGTACGCGAAGGTGACCCGGTGCAGTGCGACCTCGCCGCGCAACTCGCCCGGGTCCACCCGGTCGGGCCGGGCCTCGGGCTCGGCGCGCAGGATGTCCCGCAGGCCGCCCAGCCGGGGCACCGCCGCGATCACCTCGACCCCGGCGGACACCAGCACGAGCAGCGAGCCGAGCAGCATCGCGAAGCCGACGTTGAGGACGAAGAAGTCGGTCGGCGAGACCCGGCCGGAGAGCGGGCCCATCAGCACGGCGAACAGGACGAGCTGACCGGCGACCGGCAGCGCGGTGGCGAAGGCGACGAGGCCCGCCTGGCTCTGCCGGACCCGTTGCAGCGCCGCCCGGGCAGTCGCGGCCGCCTCCGACCAGCGGGCGTGGGCGCGGGACTCGGCGGCGGCAATCTTGATCTTGACGATGCCCCCGAGTAACTGGTTCGTCATCGCCGCCGCCCGGTGCTCGGCCGGCAGCGCGGCGTGCTGCCGGCGGGCGATCAGGACGGCGAAGGCGCCGAACGTCAGCATCGTGACGACGACGATCCCCACCCCCCACAACCCGAGCACGGGCTCCACCACCAGGAGCATGCCGAGGGTCACCGCGACGGTCGCGGACGCGGACGCGAGCTGCGGCAGCAGCGCGCTCAGCGCCTCGCCGACGAACGAGATCCCCAGCATCGAGTTGGCGATCTCACCGCTGCTGCGACCGGTGAAGAACCGGGCCGGCAGTCGCATGAGCCGGTCCCAGATCGCCATGTGCGTGCCGGACTGCAACCGGCCGTCCAGCCGCAGCAACCGCAGGTTCTGCATCACACCGACCAGTCCCGCGACCACCGCGGCGCTGAGCATCAGCGCGAGGAAGCCGAACAGCCCGTCCACCTCGCCCTGCCGGGCCAGCTGGCCGAGCACCTCGCCGGTGGCCAGCGGCACGCCCAGGCCCAGCACCGCCACGCAGGCGGCGGCGACCAGCAGCCCCCGCACGTCGCGGGCCGCGCCCACGAGCCCGGCCCGCAGCAGGTGACGCATCCGGGCGACCGGCGGCAGCGGCGCCTGCACCTGGGTCGCCTCGGCGGCCAGCGCCGCTGCCCCCGCCGCGTCGATCGGCCCGTACGCGCGGGTCTCCGGGTCGACGTGGTGGTAGCGGCCGCGACGGAACAGCAACGGCACCGCGACGGCGGCCGACGGATCGTCGCCGGTCCGCCACCCCACCAGCGGCCCCAGGTCCCGCCGCCACCACCGGTCCGGAAGCCGCACCTCGCGCAAGAAGAGGCTGGACGCCCGGGACACCGCACGCACCGCCGCCCGGTCGTCCAGCGGCGCGCGGCCGCGGTCCGCCGGCTCGTTGACCGGGCTGCCCATCCCCTCGGTCACCACCCGGAGCACCGAGGCCGCCCGCCCGTACCTGTCGAAGCCGGCCTCCGGGTCCGGGACCGCAAGCGCAGCGCCCGCGCCGATCACCCCGAGTGACCGGCGGGCCGCCGCGGCGAGGATCTCGGCGTCGATCTGCCGACGCCGTTCCACGCCGTTCAGCAGTGCCGCGTCGGCCTCCTCGATCCGGCTCTCCACCAGCCGCAGCAGCCGCACCACGTGCTGGTCGACAGCCGACCGGAGCTGGCCGGTGACCAGCAGGTCCCAGCTGCCGTGGCTCTCCACCGCGCACGGCGACTCGGCCACCACCCAGTCCCGCTCGGCGATCAGCAACAGCTCGCGCTCCCCCGACACCTCCGCCGGGCCCCCGTCGTTGCGGCGCAACTGCCCGCCGGCACTACGCAGCCACCAGGCGCCGCCGGTGGAGACGAGGGTGCTCCCCTGCGCCAGCGACACGATCTCGTGCCCGCTCAGGGTGGACGCCTCCCGGGGCGCCTGCCCCCGCCGCAGCGCGTCGGCGACGGCGACGAGCACAAGGTCCACCGCCGCGACCAACTCCGTGGCGGCGCCGCGCGCCCGCGGCGAGACCTCCTCGTCCGCCGGAAGGCCGGGCCGGACCTGCCGCTCCAGGAGGGACAGGTGTGGCCGGGGCAGCGCGCGCAGTTCCGTGCCGGGCAGCGGCACCAGGATCAGCTGCCACACGCCGATCGCCGTGGACGTCGGCACCAGGCCGCCCGCGGGCAGCCGGGCGACGTGGTGCCGACGGGACGGGTTCAACCCGGTCCGGCGCACCGCGAACAGGTCGGCCTCGCCGCCGGTCACCAGCCAGCCCGCCACCGGGTCGTCCAGGCGGCAGACCTCGCGTACGCCCTCGGCGCAGAAGCCGATCAGGCTACCCGCCGCGGGACCCTCCACCGCGCCGCTCATCAGCGTCTCCTCGTGTCGTGGCGGTCAGTGGTCCCGGACCAGGCGCGCGTACGCGCCGTCGCGGGCGACCAGTTGCTCGTGGGTGCCGCGCTCCACCTCCCGGCCGCCGTCCAGCACGACGATCAGGTCGCAGTCGCGGACCGTGGACAGTCGGTGCGCCACGATCAGGCAGGTCGCCCCCCGGCGGCGCAGGTGCAGATCGATCCGGCGTTCGGTCTCGGCGTCCAGCGCGCTGGTGGCCTCGTCGAGCACGAGGACCCGGGGATTGCGGACGAGCGCGCGGGCGATCTCCAGCCGCTGCCGCTGCCCGCCGGAGAAGTTGCGGGCGTTCTCCCGTACCGGACCGGCCAGGCCGCCCGGGCGGGCCGCCACCTCGTCGTATAGGCAGGCGTCGGTCAACGCGGCGACGACGTCCTCGTCGGCGACGGTGAGGTCCCACATGGTGACGTTGTCGCGGATCGTCCCCTCGAACAGCCGCTGGTCCTGGTCCACCATGGCCACCGTGGCCGCCCACAGGCCGTCGTCGGTGGCCGTCCGTTCCAGGCCGTCCACAGTGACCCGCCCGGTCCACGGGCGGTAGAGCCCGGCGACCAGCCGGCCCACAGTCGACTTGCCGCTGCCGGACCGCCCGACGAGCGCCACCCGGGCGCCCGGCGGCAGGTCCAGACTGAAGTTCTCCAGCAGCGGGCGACCCAGCGGGTTGTAGCCGAAGGTGACCTCCTCGATGCGCAGGTGCCCCTCCATCGGGGTCAACCGCCGCGCGGGCCGGTCCTCGGCCGGCGGCAGCGGGTACCGCTCCACGTCGCGCAGCCGGTTGAGGTCGGCGCTCATGTCCTGAAGCCGCGAGCCCAGCGCGGTCAGGTTGCCCAACGGCCGGTTCATCGCGGCGGCCAGGCTCTGCATGCCGACCAGGACGCCGACGCTCATCGCCTCCGCCACCACCTGCCGGCTGCCCAGCCCCAGCAGCACCGCCGTGGTCCCCGAGGCGAGGAACGCGGGCAGGACGGAGAGCACCGCCGTCGGCACCCCCAGCCGCTGCTGGCGGGAGGCGACTGTGGCGTGCCGCGCCGCGAACCGGGCCACGGCGCGTTCCTCCTCGCCGCCGGCCTTCACCGTCTCGATCATCTGAAGCGTGGTGTAGACGGTGGTCACCATCTTGCTGCGGTCCGCCTGGAGGCCCGCGACGGCAGTCGACCGGGTCGAGGCGACGTAACGCAGCACGCTGACGTTCAGCCCGGCGAGGACCGCCGCGCACAGACCGAGCAGCAGGTCGTACTGGCAGAGCAGCGCCCCGTACGCCAGCACCAGTCCGGTGTCCACGACTGTGGTGGCCGCCCGGCGGGTGAGCACCTCGGCGACCACCTCGTTGCCCCGGACCCGTTGGCCGAGGTCGGCGGCCTGCCGCTGGTCGAAGAAGGCCGGCGGCAGCCGCAGCAGATGCCGGAAGAACCGGGCGGCGCTGCTCAGGGCGAGCGCCGTCTCGGCGCGTACGGTCAGGCGCTGCTGGAGCAGGCTGGCCAGGAAGGTCAGCACCGTCGCCACCGCCACCGCCGCCACCAGCCCGGCGAACGCGGCCCGGTCCTCCTGCAACAGCACCCGGTCGACGAAGACCTTCGCCATCACCGGGATGGTCAAGCCGACCACGGCGATCAGCAGGCCGAGCAGCAGCATCTGCGCGATCGCCGAACCCGGGCCGCGCCACCGCTGCGCCAGCGCCCGCAGCAGCCGGTATCGGGTGCCGCCCGGCCGGAACTCCGGGCCGGGCTCCATGGTGAGCGCGACGCCGGTGAAGGCGCCGTCGAACTCCTCCCAGCTCACCGCGCGCGGCCCGGTGGCCGGGTCGTTTATGTAGACCTTGCGGCCGAGCCCCTCCAGCACCACGAAGTGCTCGAACCGCCAGAACAGCACCGCCGGCAGCGCGACGGTGGCCAGGCCGGCCAGGTCCATCTGGAAACCCTTGGCCACCATGCCGTACTTGCGGGCGCCCCGGAGCACGGTGGCCGCCGTGGAGCCGTCCCGGCTCACCCCGCACACCCGGCGCAGCTCCTCCAGGGGTACGTGCCGGCCGTGGTGGGCGAGCAGGATCCCCAGCGCGGCGGCGCCGCACTCCACCGCCTCCATCTGGATCAGGGTGGGCGTACGCACCCGTCGGCGGCGGATCCGGGGAATCTCCGGCGTCGCGGTGGCGGCTGTCGTCGGCGCGGTCATCGGCCCAGCAACCAGTCGATCGGGTGCTCCCGGTCCACTGTGAACCAGGCGGTGACCTCGCTGGCCGAGTTGAGCTGGAACGGTGGCGGGGACTTGGTCCAGCGCAGGCCACCCGGCGCGGCCGGGTCGGGTTCCAGGGTGACGGTCACCCGCACCACGCTGCCCCGGGCGAGCAGCCGCCGGACGTCCGGCCCGGTGCCCAGGAAGGCGCGCAGCGAGGCCTCCGTCTCCGGGAAGGCGCCGATGGTGGTCACCCGCCCGGCCAGGGTGCCGAACACGTTGCGCGGCGCCGCCGCGGCGGCCACCTCGACCGGTACGCCCGGTTGCAGCAGCGGCGCGGCGACGGCCGGGGCGTAGACGACCGCCTGCAACGCGTCCCCGGCGGTGTCCAGCCGCTCCAGGTCGGCCAGGTGCGTGCCGGGGGTGACGATCTCGCCCTCGGACACCAGCCAGGCCACCACGTACGCGTCACCCGGCGCGTTCTCCACCCGCACCTTGCCGTCCATCGACCGCAGGCTGTAGAGGGGCGTGCCCTTCGTCACCCGCTGGTGCGGTGACGCCCACACCTTGGTGACCTGACCGCTGTCCAGCGCGTCGAGTGCGGAGATGCCGTTGGAGTGGATCAGCACGCCGGCCGCCTCGACGGTCCGGGGCACCACCGTACGCACCGACCAGACCCCGGCGGCGACCACGACGATGAGCAGAGCGGCGGTGGCCAGCCAGTTCGGCACGGTGGTCAGCCGGACCGCCCGGTCGAGCTGCTCGGGCGCCTCCAACTGGCGCAGCGCCTGCCGCCGGAACTTCACCGCCGGCCTCCCGCGCCGGCGGGGTGGCGGGAGCCGAGCAGGAAGTCCGCCACGCTCGGTTCGACGAGCGGGTCGAGCCCGGACAACTCGGCGAAGGCCTGGGAGTCCCCGGCGCCGAGAGCACACGGCGCCAGTCCCATCGCGGTGGCGACGAGATACATCTGCTGGGTCAGCACACCAGCGTCCTTGAGAATCATGGCGTAGCTCATCCCTTCGTACTTCCACATCAGCCGCTGCACGCGCGCGGTGACCACCAGGACCGTCTGCGGCGGCCGGGGCATGGCGCCGGCCGCCCGGGCGTACGCCAGCAGCCGGTCGGCGGCCACGCCCCACCCGGCGACCGGTTCCAGCCGGTGCCCGACGGCGTCGTAGTGGTAGAGCCCGGGGTCGAGCCCCGCGCAGCGCGCGACCAGCGGATAGATCTCCAGCTCGTAGACCCCGCCGCCGCCGGGGTAGGGCCGGTGGCCCACCTCCTGCCCGCCGGCCTCACCGGCGACAGTGGTGTGCTGCGTCCGGTACAGGAACTCCGCCAGCCGGTCCAGCGGCAGCGGCGCGGTGTCGTCGTGCTCGCGTACGGTGCGCCGCTCCGCGACGACCTGGCTGAACGCGGGTTCCGCCTTGGCGATCGTCGCCAGGTCGGGCAGCGGCAGCTCGATCGCCCGGTCCCCGTCGTACGGGCGGCGCAACGGCTGCGGCGCGAAGCGCTCCCGCATCCGGTAGGTGCCGCCCACCGGCAGCGCGTGCCGGCCGGCCCGGGAGCGGTGGTGCAGCCGCAGCTCCTCCGGTGACCAGTACGCCAGCGGCGCGTCGTCGTGCTCCGCCTCGTACTCGGCGTCGGTGACCAGGATCCGGGCGGTGGCCAGCTCGTCGAGCACCCGGCCGGCGGCCTCCGGCGACACGCCGAGCGTGCGGGCCACCGTGTCGGGTCCGAGGCCCGGCACCGCGGCGGCCAGGACCGCACCGAGGGCGGCGTCGGCGCAGCCGACGGTGAGGGTGCTCAGCGACGACGCGGCCACCAGCGTTCCCCGTTCGTGCTGGAGGGTGGCGAAGCGGGAGAGCCGGTAGCGGACCCCGGGGGTGTGCGGACGGCTCTCCGGCAGGCTGCCCCGGCCCAGGCCGGTGGGTACGAGGTCGAGCAGCGGCCGGTCGTCGACCTGGACGCGGCGTTCCAGCCAGCAGTGGGCGAGCAGCCGGCGCAGCAGCAACTGGGCCGGCAACACCCGGCTCTCCCCCTCCAGGCCGCTGATCAGCCGTCCCACCTCGACGTCGCCGACCCAGTCGGCGGCGAGCCGCAGCAGCAGCGCCCGCCGGCCCATGCCCGGTCGCTCCAGGGTGAGCCGGAAGCGGGTCTGCCGCAGCACCAGCGAGCCGTCCTCACCGAGCCGCAGCTCGGCGTCCCGGCGCAGCCGGTACGACTCCTGCACCGGCGGGCCGGCGGCGCCGGTCACGACGGCCACCGGCCGGTCGGGTCCGCCACGGTGCTCATCCCCACATCCCTTCCACGTTCCCGGCGGGCCGGGAGCGCCGGTCAGAAGAACACGTTCAGCGGATTGGCCGACGTCTCGTCGGCGGCCAGCGGGGTCCGGCCCAGTCGGCCCGGCACGTCCCACAGCCGTCCCGGGCCGAGCCGGCGCCAGAAGTGCCGCATGCCGGGCACCACGACCTTCACCACCGCCAGCTCCACGTCCGGACGGGACTGGTCGACGACGATCACCTCCAGGCCGGCCCGCTCCGCCCGGCGTACGCACCGGCGCACGTCGTCGCCCACGTCGCCGGTGGTCAGCGCCGGATGGTCGGCGAGGGTGCGCGACGGTCTGGCCGGATCCGGGGACAGCCAGGGCTGGTCGGCGACCCGTACGGTGCCGAACCAGCGCGTGGTGTCCGGGTCGCCGACGCCGTACCGGTTGGGGCCGGAGCCGGGCCCGCCGACGGCGGGCAGGAACTGGTTCACCTCGGTGAGCGCGCGGGTCAGCGCGACCCGCGCGTCCAGGTGCGCGCCGAAGCCCACCAGGACGTCCTCCGGCCCGCCGTCGACCCGCCGGGACACCGCGGCGAACACCGGTATGCCGAGGTCGGCGGTCAGGTCGAGGGCCCACAGCTCCCGGTTGAGGACTCGGGCGTGGTGGTCGGCGCAGGCCACCGCCCACGGGTCGGCGAACGAGGCGAGGTCCACCCCGGGCATCCGGGACCTGTGGTACCACCACAGGGCCACGCTGTCCCGCTCCACGAGTTCGCAGAAGCCCTGCACGATCGCCTCGGACAGGTTGCCGCCGGCCGCGCAGCCGTTCGAGTCGGCCGAGCACACGCCCAGCCCGGTCAGCTCCGGATGGCCGTACCAGCAGTACGCGGCGGGCAGCTCGCGCGGCTGCCGCCGGGTCAGCGACCAGCCGGTGGTCCAGTCCAGCTCCACGTCGTCGGGCAACGGGCGGGGAACCCGGTGCAGGTGGCCGAGGTCGCGGTTGAGCCGGTTCCGGTCGGCGTACTGCCGCTGCGAGAACAGCAGCAGCTCCCGCAGGTGCACCGCGCGGTCCGGACCGAGCTGCCGGTAGGCCGCCCGGTGCACCGGACGGTCGCCGCGCCACACCCCGCAGTAGCGCTCGACCGCCTCCCCGATCGCGCTCATCCGGGCCTGGAGGTCGGTCCGGCCCTTGCCACCGCTCTGCCCACGCAGGTTGCGGCGCAGGCCGTCGAGCCGGCTGGGCTGGGCGAAGTTGTGCCCGGCGGAGTAGGTGTGGGTGACGCCGTTGTCGGTGGCCTCCAGCGGGGTCAGCCGGCTCACCACGCCCAGGTACCTGCTGACGTGGTGCACGAGTGCCGCGTACGTCTCGGCGGCGTCCCGGGTGCGGGACTCCCCGGACCGGCTGGGCTGGGCGCCGCTCGGCGGCAGGTCGATGCGCGGTTCGGCCTTGCGGACGAGGTCCGGGTCGCCGCACGCGGGGCACTGTGGTTGGCGCACCAGCCGGTGGCTCTCCGTGCTGAGGTCCCGGGTGTCCAGGGCGACCATCCGGCCGGTGAGGCGGGGCGACGTGCCGAGCACGGCGAGCACGGCGAGTTCGGCGGCGAGCAGGCCGGCGGCCGTGGTGGCGAGTCCGGGCAGGACCGCCCGTCCGGGCTGCGGCAGCGGGCCGGCCGGGTCCTGGGCGCCGAGGAAGGCGTTCACCTGCTCGTTCTCCTGCCAGCGTTGCCTCAGGCAGGCCCAGCAGCCGGTACGGCCCGGCACCAGGTGCGGGCCGAGGAAGATCACGTTTCCGTGCGGCCGGGCCAGTGTCCACGCGCGGCCGGCGGCCAGGTGACGGTCGTTCATCGGCGCGAGCCGGGGGTCGAGCATCGACGACGGCAGCACCAGCACCTGGGCGTCGTCATCGCCGAGGTCGGCCGATTCGGGCCCGGCCACCGTCACGGCGAGCCCGAGGGCACGCAGCGCGTCGGCCGTCTCGGCCACCCGCGGCGCCCCGAGGTCCACGACGGTGACCTGGCCGCCGGCCATCCACCGCCGCCCCGCCTCGGGCGGGACCCCCCGGGCGTCCCAGCCGGCGGCCTCGGCCGGCGAGGTGTGCGCCGGGCCGGACGCCAGCAGGCCGTGGTCGCGCAGCCGGGCGAGGGCGGCGGCGACGGCGGCGACCGGGTGCCGGGTGGCGAGCCGGGCCACCACGTCGGCCAGCGGCGCGGCGCCGTCGAGCTGGCCGGCCAGGTCCGCGGCGACCGGATCGTCGACCAGCAGGCTTCGGGTCTCGCCCAGCACCACGAGCGGGCCGTCGGGCAGTCGCACCGGCAGGTAGTCCGATCGGAAGCGCGGACGCCACATGGTTCCTCCCGAGCCTGGTGGCCGGAGCGCGGCACCGCCGGCCCCGCCGGCGATCACGGTTGCTGCCATCGTCGCGTTCGGAGCGTCCGATCCCGCGTGATGCCACCGGTTTCAGCCGTCGGCGGGACGGTGCCCGGTCAGCCGGCGGTGACTGTCAGCGCGGTGTCGTTGAGTCCCAGCACCGAGGTGCCGGTGGCCTGCGCCGGTACGAGCAGCAGGAAGGTCTCCACCCGGGTGACCCGGATCGACTTGCCGCGCACCGCCGTACGGTGGCCGGTGGCGATCAGGTCCGGGCTCTGCGGGACCATCTGGACGGTGGCCGGGCCGCCGGGCGCCGGGCTCAGCGTGTCGGCGGCGTGGATCGTCAGGAAGGTCAGCGTGCCGGCCGGCGTGGTGACCGCGCAGTCCGACCACTTCGCCCGGTCCAGGGTCCGCCGGACCCCCGCACCGGCACCGGCGAGTTGCTGCCCGTAGACCTCCCAGCCGCCGGCGAACTGACCGTCGAGCAGCGGGCTCGACGCGAGCAGGGACCGGTTGCCGGTGGTCGACCCGATGCTGCGCGCGAAGACCTCGGCGGCGAGGGCCCGCCGGCTGGTCTCGTCCAGGGCGGCGCCGCCCGCCGTGGCCGCCCGCCCGTCGATGCTCCGGGCGGCCACCAGCGCGGACTGGGTGACCTGGACGTTGTGGCTGAGCTTCCACTGGCCGTCCGCGCCGAGCACGAACTGGCTGACGTCGGTGGGCGCCAGTTCCGAGCCGGCCAGCTTGAGGGTGGCGGTGACGAGGAAGCAGGACGGGTCGCCGGGCGGCACCGCGAACGCCGGGTTGATGTGCTGGAACGACGGTTGCGTCTGCTGGTTGTAGGCGGCCCGGCGGACCGCTGCGATGCTGAGGTCGAGCGAGGGCGGGACCTCCTGGGTCCGCAGCGTCTCGACGTCGCCGGCCACCGAGGCGGCCGAGTCTGCCTGGTCGAAGGCGGTGAGCACCAGCGCGGCCCGGTCCCGGCCGAAGGCGGCCGGGTCGTCGGGGGCCGGGGTCGCCGCGTCCACCGGCTCACCACCACAGCCGGTCAGGACGAGCAGCGCCACTGTGGCGGCGGCGAACGGCATCGCCGGCACGGCGAGGATACGCGGGCCCCTGACGGATCTTCTGCCCAGCATCTCGTCCTCCATCCACAACCGGTGCACGGGAATCGCGCCCGGTGCAGTCGAGTATGTGAGCGGCGGTCGGCCCCTGCCGGTGGCGGCGCGGCCTCGTGCTACCCGGCCCGTGGGCGTTGCACGGAACGACGTCATCCCGCGCGGGCAGCGGTCACCGATCGGTGTCATCGAGCCGGGCGACCCAGGCGACCAGCCCTGACCGGGAGGTGACGCCGGCCTTGCGGTAGATCCGGGTCAGGTGCGCCTCCACGGTGCGCGGGCTGATGTTGAGCTGCCGCCCGATCAGCCGGCTGGTGACTCCGGTCGCGGTCAGCCGCGCGATGTGCCATTCCCGGTCGGTGAGGGCGGCAGCCGCGCGCGGGCCGACCGGCCGGGCCAGTCGCAGGCCGACCCGTTCCGTTCCGCACCATCCGGCCAGTTCCAGCGCGCGGCGGCGGGCCCGCGCCGCCGGGCCGGGCTGTTCCGCGGCTTCGGCCGCCCGGGCCAGGGAGGCCAGCGCCAGGCTGCGCCGCAGGGCCATGCCGCCGGAACGGAACAGGTCGACAGCGGTCTCCAGGTGGAGCTGCGCCGCCGTGATCTCGCCGCGGGCGAGCAGCACCTCGCCGTACGCCGACTCGGCGAAGCCCCGCTGCCCGGGCAGGCCCACCTGCTCCGCCTCGGCCATGGCCAGCCGCGCCTGCCGTTCGGCGCCGGCCACGTCGCCCGCGGCGAGCGCGGCGGAGCAGAGCAGTTCGTGCCACATCGGCCGGACGGCGGGCTGGAGGCGGCTCAGCCGGCTGTCACCGCCGGCCGAGTGCACCAGTTCGGCGCAGGTCGCCGGGTCACCGGCCAGCAACGCGGCAGTCGCCAGGGCGGTCGCCGCGGCACGGCCGCACCAGGTGGCCGGGTCGGTGGCGATTCCGACGGCGCTGCGGCCCAGCGCCACCGCCCGGTCGTCGTCCCGGGGGTCGCCGCGCCAGGCCGTCGCCTCCGCCTCGGACGCCAGGGCGAAGCTCAGCAGGTGGTGGCTGCCGATGCGCCGGGCGACGATGCCCGCCTCGGTGGCCAGTCCGATGGCCGTGCCCAGCAGGCCCGCGTGGTACGCCACCTGGCTGCGCGCGAGCAGGAGCTGGCAGAGCCCGTCGTCGCGGTGCGAGGCGCGGACGAGCGTCAGCCCACGGTCGAGGTGCCGCACCGCGTCGGCCGGCCGTTCGAGGTACGACTCGCTCAGGCCGAGCGCGGTGAGGCAGTCGGGGTGGTCGCGCAGGTCCCGGTCTGGGAGCGAGTCGACGATGCGGCTTCCGGCGTCGAGCAGCCCACGCGCCTCGTCGAGCGCGCCGTCGTGCACGGCGGCCAGGCTGCGTACGGCCAGGAGGCCGGCCCGGTCGACGCCCGAGCCGCCCGGATCCGCGGTGAGCGCGTCGGGCAGCGCGGTCACGGGGCGGCCGGCCAGGATGCCGGCGACACCGATCTCGGTGGCGAGCCGGTAGCCGCCGGTGGGCCCGGTGCCGGCCGGCAGGGCGGCCAGCTCGCGCCGGCTGATCGCCGCCGCCTCCGCGTAGTTACCGAGCAGGCGTTCCACCCGCGCCCACAGCGCCACCGCGCGGGCCCGTCGTCCCTCCTCGTCGGCGGGGAACAACGGCACGATCTCCTGGAGCAGGGCCCGGCTCTCGGCCAGGTTGCCCGCCTCGCCGGTGATCTGGGCCAGCGCGAGCGACACGTCGCGGCGGCGCTGGGTCGAACCGGCCGTCGGCCGCAGCGCCCGCAACGCCTGCCGCAGCCAGTGGACGGCCAGATCCGGCGCCTCACGCCGGATCTCCTGTGCGGCCCGGGAGAGCACGTCGGCGCAGCGTTCGGCCCAACGGCCGTTCGGCAGGGCGAGCAGGCGTTCCGCGTAGCGCGCCTGGTCCACCGGCGGCGCGCCGAGATCGACGAGCGCGGTGAGCGCCCGCGCGCAGGCCTCCACCCGCCACGCCGGGTCGGTGTCCTGGGCGACCGCCATCCGCAGCACCGGGTGCCGGAGGGCGAACCGTCCGGTGCCGGGTACGCGGCGGATCAGGTCGAGCCGGGCCAGCCGCCAAGCGGCCTCGACCGCCTGTGCCGTCGGCACCTGCGCCACCTCGGCCAGCAGCTCCGGGGCGAAGGGCGCGTCGACGATCGCCCCGGCCCGCAGGCAGGCCAGCTCGACGGGCGGCAGGTCGGCCCACTCGCGGCGCAGGGCGGCCACCGCCGCGTCGGGCAGCCGGGCGCTCTGCGCGTCGCGGATCGGGTCGGTGCCGGCCGGAGCGGGTCCGCCCGGAAGCGCCGCCAGGTAACCCGGGTTGCCGCCGGTCAGGTCGTACCGGGCGCGCAGTTCCGCCGGATCGGCGTCGGGGTGCAGGAGCGCGACCTCGGCGAGGCTGAGCGGCAAGAGTTCGATCCGGTCGTGGGACGCCGGCTCCGGATCGGCGTTCTCGTCGGATTCCGGCGGGCCGAACGGCATCGGGGTCGCCGTCTGCCTCGGGCGGTAGACGAGCACGAGCAGCAGCGGCGCCGGCACCGGATACCGCAGCAGGTGGGCGATCAGGCCGGCGGAGGAGGCGTCCGCCCAGTGCAGGTCGTCGAGGACCAGCACCAGTCCGTCCCGGGCAGCCAGCCCGATCAGCCGGCGGGCCGCCTGGTAGGTCCGGAACCGCCTGACGTCCGACGCCCGCTCCGGTGCCGGTGGCGGCGCGGCGGCCTCCGCCCAGTTCTCCGCGGGTCGCCCGGACCGCAGCCCGCGCCGAGGTGGCTGGCCCTTCGTGAGGGCGTGCCGGAACACGTGGAAGGGAACTCCCCGCTCGTCCGGTGCGCACGTCCCGACGGCCCAGACGACGGCGGGGGCGCATCGTCGCAGGGCCTCGTGGACCAGGCGGGTCTTGCCGACACCCGGCTCGCCGACCACTTCACACACCATCTGCCGGCCCTGGCCGAATGCCGCGTCCCGGACTTTCCCGATACGCGCCAACTGCGATTCCCGCCCGGCGAAGCACGGGCCCGTTGACGCATTTCCCAGCCCAGGTGTCATCACGCAGATCAGACGCTTTCCGGCACACTCCATAGGGGATGGTCGAACTATAGCGGCGGAGCGCCGCCGAATGTCACGGGCCCTGAGGCGGTCGGGCCCTTATTTCATCGAAGTGCCGGAACGGCGATTCTTTCCGAGACCGCACCACAGCCCGCAGAAGGGACTGGTCACTACAAGGGCGGAACGATACCGATATCGCCATGATTATGCGCGGCCATGCGAACCGGCCCGAAACCGATATCGCCGACTTCCGCCAATTTCGGCGAGGCCGAGGCGGGTGACGGGCACCTGGGAGACGAAATGGAAAATGCGCGGGGTTCCCACCCCATGGAAACGGGCGGAGCACGGTCAGCGGAAACGGACGCTCCGCCCAGCCCTCGCCCAGCCCGGCGGGAGCACCGGGCTCACCTGCCGCGATTGAGACGGACGATGGCGCCGTTCAGCGCGGTGGCGAAGAGGGTCCACGCAACGTACGGGGCCAGTGCGGCTCCGGCCGGACCGTCGGTGCGCGCCGCGCGGCGCAGCAGCGCCAGGTTGGACAGGTTCAGCGCGGCGATCTCGGCCAGCGCGGCGGCCGGTCTCCGGGCACCGAAGAACAGGGCCGACCAGCCGGCGTTGAGCGCCAGGTTGAGCGCGTAGCCACGCGCGAAGGAGGCCCGCTCGGGCCCTTCGGAGCGGTCCAGCGCCCGGGCGCCGGCGACCGCGATCAGCCCGTACAGCGGGGTCCAGACGAGCGGGAACGCGGTGGACGGCGGCTGCCACGCGGGCTTGCGCAGGCCGCGGTACCAGCGCGAGGAGGTGGCGGACGAGGTGACGGCGGCACCCGCGGCTGCGGTCGCGGCCACCGCCGCCGCGGTCTTGACCAGGGTCGGTACTCGCATACCGCTCAGCTACCCGGTCAGCCTCGGATCAACCCGCTGGTGCGCCGCCTTCGTCCGCGATCCGTTCCGGGCACCCTCCCGGCGCACAGATCCTTCATCGGAGCACGCGTGAGTCGTAGACAATTTTCACACCCTTCGATAACCTCGCCATTCAGTGATGCTTGTCGATAGGAGGCCCCATGCGACGGCTCGTGCTCTCCTTCACTCTGGCGGCGATCGGCGCCTGGACCGTGGCGCCGGCGCCGGCCTCGGCCGCACCCCGCCCGGCACCGGCACCCGTCACCGACGCGGTGACCGCCAAACTCCTCGGCCAGGCCGACGCCGCCGCCCGGACCGCCGGGCCGCAGCGGACCCGGGTCACCGTCACCCGGGCGAACGGCGGGTGGGCGTTCGGCACCGCAGTGCTGCTGGCGGACCGGTCCGCCGACGCGCACCCCACCGGGTCGGTCTTCCTCGCGCGGGCCGGCGCCAAGGGCTGGACCGTCGCCTTCGACGGCGAGGCCGCGTTCGGTGACCTGGCCGCCGCGTCACCGCTGGTGAGCCAGGACGAGAAGGCGGTGTTCCGCACGCCCGTCACCCCGATGTACGCCGGGAGCGACTTCCGGACCGGAATGGCGCTGCCGTTCGCGGTCGGGCAGACGTGGACGCTCACCGGCGGGCCGCACGGCTGGGGCGGCGGCGCGCCGTGGAGTTCGATCGACCTCTCCGGCGGCGACCAGGTGGTCCGGGCCGCGCGGGCCGGAACCGCGTACACGATGTGCACCGGGTGGATCCGGGTCATCCACGACCGGGGGTACTCGACCGACTACTACCACCTGTGGAGCAGCATCTCCGTCAACGGCGCCGCCGTCGCGCAGGGCGCGTACCTCGGCTACACCGGCACCGACGTCACCTGCGGCGGCTCCGCCACCGGCCGGCACGTGCACTTCGGGCTGCGGCAGAACTCGGCCTACGTCCCGATCGCCGGTCACGGCATCGGGAAGTGGGACATCGCCAACGGCGCCGGTGAGTACCAGGGTGGCGCCCGGCACGGGTCCGCCTTCGCCGGCGTGGGCGGCGCCCTCTACAACTACGGCGCGCTCGGGCTCAACCAGGGAGTCGTCGACGCCAACGGCGGCGGCACGCTGACCCGGCGGTCCGGTCCCGGAACGGGGTACGGCGCCCTCGGGTCGGTCGCCGACGGCGCCACAGTGACCATCGCCTGCTCCGCCAACGGCACCTCGCACACCGGCCGGTACGGCACCACAGCGCTGTGGGACCGGCTCAGCGACGGCAGCTGGGTGTCCGACGCCTACCTCTCCACCGGCGTCAACGGGCCGATAAACGGCTGGTGCTGACCACTCCGGGCCGCGTGCGACCGCGCGCGGCCCGGAACCGCCACCCGTGCGAGTGGATCAGGGTGGCTGCTACCTTCCGGACGCATGGACGACTCCCCTCGCTGGTACCGCCCGGCCCCCGACCTGCTGCTCCTGGTCGGCAGCGCCACCGCGCTGCTCGGCTACCTGATCCCGTGGTTCCGCGCCAGCCGCCTCCACCAGTGGTCGTACTCGGGCTGGACCTACCTGGAGGCCGAGGGCGGCTGGACCTGGCTGGTCGTGGTGTCCCTGGCGATCGCCGTCCTCGCCGGACTCTGGGCCGGCCGGAGCGTGGCGTGCGCCAAGCTCGCGGTCGGCGCGGCGGTGGCCGGGATGTTCCTCGCCGGTGCCGTGGTCGCGGTGAGCCTGGACGCGCTGCCGGAGCGCGACAGCATCGACTGGGTCGGTGAACTGCCCTTCGAGATGGGGATGCCGCTCATGGCGATCGGATTCGGGGCCGTCGTCGCCGGGGCGGTGGGCGCCGTACGCCGACCCGTCGAGGAGTGACGCGACGTCACGCCGCCGGCAGGTCCACCACCCGGGTGGCCCAGCGGGCCATCAGCGCCGGGTCGTGGGTGATGACCAGGACCCCGGCGCCCTGCCGGCGCTGGTAGTCGCCGATGACGGCGGCGACGTGTGCCTGGGTGGAGGCGTCGAGCATCGCGGTGGCCTCGTCGCAGAGCAGGTAGTCCGGCCGGTGCACCAGGGCACGGGCCAGGCAGGCGCGTTGCAGTTGCCCGTCGCTGACCGCGTGCGGGCGGCGGGTCAGCAGGTCGGCGGTGAGTCCGACCAGCTCGGCCAGCTCCGCCGTACGGGCGGCCGCCCGCTCGCGCGGTGTGCCGGTGGCGCGTAGCGGCTCGGCGACGATGTCGGCGAGGCTCAATCGCGGGTCGGTGGCGGCGCGCGGGCTCTGGAACAGGATCGCCACGCGGGTGCGCACTTGCGCCGGCAGGCGATGGCGGACACCGTCGAGCGGTTGCCCGTCGATCGTGACGTGCCCGCTGTCCGGGGCGTGCAGCAGCGCGAGGACGCGGGCGAGCGTGGACTTGCCGCTGCCCGACGGCCCGCGCAGCCCGACCGTCTCACCGGGGGCGATGTGCAGGTCTACCCGGTCGAGGACGCGCTGCCCGCCGTACGCGACGCAGACCTGGTGCGCGGCGAGCCCGCCGGCCGGCGCGGCGCCCCGGGCGGCGGCGTCGGTGGCGTCCGGAACCGTGACCGTCATGCCGGTACCTCCTCGCGAAGCGGGTGGTGGCAGGCGACCCGGCCCGCGCCGTCGGCGGCGAGACGGGGCAGCGTCGCGCAGGTGTCGGTGGCGCGGGCGCAGCGCGGGGCGAAGGCGCAGCCGCCGGGCAGGTCGGTGAGCGCGGGCGGGTGGCCCGGCACCGGAACGAAGGCGCGGTCGGGCAGGGCGTCGAGCAGCCCGGCGGTGTACGGGTGGGCCGGGTCGTCGAACAACGCCTCGGCGGGGCGGTGTTCGACGATGCGGCTGGCGTACATCACCGCGACGGTGTCCGCGACGCGGCGCGCGGCGGCCAGGTCGTGCGTGATGAGCAGGACGGCGGCGCCGGTGTCGCAGCGGCGGCGCAGCAGGTCGAGGGTGTGGTCGACGAGCGGCCGGTCGAGGCCGGTGGTGGGTTCGTCGGCGAGCAGCACCGGCGGGTCGGGCGCGAGGGCGAGCGCGGTGGCGAGCCGCTGCGCCATGCCGCCGGACAGCTCGTGCGGGTACCGGTCGAGGGCGGCCGGGTCGAGACCGACGTCGGCGGCGATCCGGTCGGCGGCGGCGGGCGCGTCGCGGCGGGTGTGCCCGTGCGCGCGCAGCGTCTCCGCCAGCAGCTTCCGGCCGGTCCGCACCGGGGTGAGCGCGGTGGCGGGGCTCTGCGGGACGAGGCCGACGGCCCGGCCGCGTACGTGCCGGGCTAGGTGCCGTTCCCCGACGCCGATCAGATCGACCTCGTCCCGGCCCGGCGCGCGCAGGTCGGCCCGCCCGGTGACTGTGGCGTTGCGCGGCAGCAGGCCGAGCAGGGCGTGCGCGAGGACGGACTTGCCGCACCCGGACTCGCCGACCACGGCAAGCAGCTCGCCGGGCCGCAGCGTGAGGCTCAGGTCGGTGACGGCGTGCACGACGGCGTCCCGCAGCCGGAAGCGGACGGTCAGCCCGTCAACGGTCAGCAGCGCCGGGGCGGTCACAGGTGCAGCTCCGCCCGTACGCGCGGGTCGAGGCGGTCGCGCCAGCGGCCGGTGAGCGCGGCGAGCGCCAGCGTGGCCGCCACGAGCAGGAGGCCGGGGACGATGCTGGCCCACCAGGCGCCGGTGAGCAGCGACCGCTGCCCGTCGTTGATCATGTTGCCGATCGAGGCCAGGTGCGGCGGCAGGCCGAGGCCGAGGAAGGACAGCGCGGTCTCGTGCCAGACGGCGTGCGGCACCATGAGCGTGGTCGCCAGCGCCAGGCGCGGCAGCACGTGCGGCAGCAGGTGCCGGGTGAGCACCCGGGCCCGGCTCGCGCCGCCGGAGATCGCGGCGTCCACGAACGGCCGGTTACGCAGGCTGAGCAGCTCGGAGCGGACGATCCGGGCGGTGGACAGCCAGTGCGTCAGCGCGATGGACGCGATCACCGCACCCAGGCTGGGACGCAGCATCGCCACGATGAAGATGCCCAGCAGCAGGTGCGGCAGCGCGGCGACGGTGTCCACGACGCGCATGAGCGCCCTGTCGACCCAGCCGCCGACGCTGCCGGCGAGCGCGCCGACCAGGCCGCCGATGACGGCGGCGACGAGCGCCGCGACCGCGCCGACGAGCAGCGAGACGCGCAGGCCGTAGAGGCTGCGCACAGCCACGTCGCGGCCGAGGTCGTCGGTGCCGGCCAGGTGCTCCGGCGAGGGCGCGAGCCGGGTACGGGAGAGGTCGACGGCGCTCTGGTCCAGCGGCCACAGGACCGGGGCGAGCAGCGCGGCGGCCACGACACCGGCGAGCATGACGACGGCGACTGTCGTGCCCACGCTGCCGGGACGGCGCAGGCGCCGGACGCGCGCGGGGAGGGCGAGGTCAGTCATCGAGGCGTACCCGGGGGTCGGCGGCGGCGTAGGCGAGGTCGGTGAGCAGATTCGCGGTCAGCACCACGACGGCGGTGGCCAGCGTCGTGGCCGCGAGCAGCGGGAAGTCGGCGCCCAGCGCCGCCTCGACGGTGACCGCGCCGAGCCCGGGCAGGGAGAACACGGTCTCCACCAGGACCGCGCCGCCGACGAGTTCGGGCAGGTGCGTGCCGACCAGGGTGAGGAACGGCAGCAGCGCGGTACGCAGCGCGTGTCCGAACAGGACGACCCGGCCGGGCAGCCCTCGGGCGCGGGCGGCCAGGACGTGGTCGTCGCGCAGGCTCTCGGCGACCGCGTCTCGGACGAACAGCACGAACCACGGGGCCTGGGAGATCGCCAGCACTGTCACCGGCAGCACCAGGTGCCGGGCCACGTCGGCCGGGTCGGTGCCGGTGGCGGTGATGTCGGTGAGCCCCCCGGCGGGCAACCAGCCGAGGGTGAGGGCGAACACGGCGATGGCCGCGAGACCGATCCAGAACACCGGCATGGACTGCACCGCGTACGCGACGGCGCGCAGCGCCCTGTCGAACCAGCCACCCCGCCGGTACGCGGCCAGCGTGCCCAGCAGCACGCTCGCCACCAGCACCAGGGCCAGCGCGGTGCCGACGAGCAGCAGCGTCCAGCCGGCCCGGGACGCGAGCACGGACGTGACCGGTTCGTGCCGGCTGGTCGACCAGCCCAGGTCGCCACGCAGCAGGTTGCCGACCCAGCGGGCGTACCGCACCGGCAGCGGGTCGTCGACGCCCCAGTTGGCGCGGATCTGCGCCAGGTTCTCCTCGCTGGTGGTGAACGCCGCCGCGCCCGCGTACTGCTGGGCCGGGTCGATCGGGGAGGCGGCGCCGAGGGCGAACATGCCCATGCTTGTCGCGGCCAGCACCGGTACTGCGACCAGCAGCCGGCGCCGGACCACGACGCCTGCCCCGGCCAGCCGCCGCCGGCCGGTCACGACTTCTTCGTCCAGGTGTGCACGTTCCACCAGATGCTGTTGGCGACGTCGTGCTCGTGCGGCTCGACCCGCGGCGTCACCCCGGTCACGGAGTCCTTCAGCACGTAGGTGTGCTGGAGGTAGGTGAGGAACACCCACGGCACGTCGGCGGCGAGCTGCTTCTGGAACGTGGCGTACGCGGCCTTGCGGGCGGCCGGGTCGGCGTTGTCCCGGCCGGCCTGCAACGCGGCGTCGGTGACCGCCGAGCGGTACGAGCCGGGGTTGAAGAAGCCCTGCCCGGCGAAGGCCGAGCTGAACAGCTTGTAGGAGACGAAGTCCGGGTCGTACGGCGTGCCGTAGCCCATGATCAGCGCGTCCGTCTTCATCCGCGGGGTGATCGCGTCCCAGGTCAGGCCCTCCGGCGTGACAGTGATGCCGACCTTCTTCGCGTCGGCGACGACGGCCAGGGCCAGTTCCTTGCGCAGGCTGTCGGTGGCCGGGTACAGGATCGTGAACGCGGCCTGCCGCCCGTCCTTGACCCGGATGCCGTCCGGGCCGGGCTTCCACCCGGCGGCGTCCAGCGCGGCGGTCGCCGCGGCGGTGTCGGCGGCCGGCTTGCCGACGATCGACGGCTCGGCGTATTCCGACGTGGGCGGCACCGGCCCGAACGCGGGCTCCCCGGCGCCGCCGAGCACACCGGTCACCATGGCCTGCCGGTCCACCGCGACGTTCAGCGCCCGCCGGATCGCCAGGTCGGCGGTGACCGGGTTGCCCATCGGCAGCATGACGCCCCGGTAGTCGGCGGTCGGCACCTTGTGCACCCGGTAGCCGTCGCGGCTCTCGAAGCCGGAGGCGAGCTTCGGCGCCAGCTCCGCCGCGTCGAACTCACCGGCCCGCATCCGCTGGGCACGGACGTTGTCGTCGGCGACGAACGCCACCACCACGCCGGAGTTCGCCGGCTTGCCGTCCCAGTACGCCTCGTTCGCCGCGAGCACGAGCCGGTCACCCGGGGTCCAGGACGTGAACCGGTACGGGCCGGTGCCGACCGGCTTACGGTTGAACGCGGCCTTGTTGACGTCCTGCCCGGCGAACGCCTTCGCCGGGACGATCCCCAGCGCCAGCCGTTGCAGGAACGGCGCGTACGCGTACTTCAGCGTGAACACGACTGTCGCCGGGTCGGGCGCGGCGACGGAGGCGAGCATGTCGAGGTCGGAGCGCAGCGTCGAGTCGACAGCGGGGTCCAGCACCGCCTGGTAGGTGAAGACCACGTCCTGCGCGGTGAGCGGGCTGCCGTCGTGGAACCGCACGCCCTCGCGCAGCTTCGCGGTGACCGTCTTCCCGTCCGCCGAGACGGTGGGCAGCTCGCGGGCCAGCGCCGGCACCAGTTGGTTGCGGGCGTCCCGGGCGACCAGCCCGTCGAAGATCAACGACGCGCCGTCGACCCCGTAGTTGAGCACCGGATTGAGCGTGTCCGGCTCACCGGCGGTGGCGACCACCACCGTGCCGGCCCCGCTCGTGCCGGTCGACGCCGTCGGCGACGAGCAGGCGGCGGCGAGCAGGGCGGCGGCGAGCACCGCCGCCACGCGTACGGGCATGGGCCTGATCCCCACCGGCAGCTCCTTCGGACCGTCGTCCCGGCAGCAACCGGGCGGGTGCCCCGGCGAAGATCAGATCATCGCGTGCCCGGGCACCCACCCGCTGCTGCCAGCATCCTGTAGTTGCAAACTTTATGCAATAGAGCCGCGTCGACGGCCACGGCCTCCGGCGTCCCGCTCGCCAGGCGACCCGCGAGCAGGCTGAATATGCTCGACTGGTGGAGAACAGCGAACGGGCGGTAGTGGCCGGCATACTGCAGTCGGCCGAGGACGGCGCACCGGTGGAGGCGGTCGAGGCCGTCACCGCCACCATCGCCGCAGCCCTGAACGCACTGAGCGTCTCGCTGCTCATCGCCGACCTCAGCGGTCGCGCGCTGGTCCGGCTGACCCATCAGCCGGCTGACGACGGTCCCGGCCGTCGACAGGACGAGGAGGCCGCCGAGGTCCTCCCCTTCGACGGCGGGCCCTACGAGCAGGCACTACGCCAGCAGACCGCCCGGGTGATCCCCGGTCACGGCCGGTGGACGGTGGTCGCGCCGGTCACCGAGCGAGGAGAGGCGATCGGCCTTCTGGAGATCGACCTGCCCGGCGAGCCGGACGACGCGGCGGTCGCCCGGATCGCCCGTACGGCGCACGCGCTGGCGTTCGTCGTCATCGCCAACCGCCGGCACACCGACCTGTTCGAGTGGGGGCAGCGCACCACGCCGTTCAGCCTCTCCGCCGAGATCCAACGCCGGCTCCTGCCCGCCTCGTTCACCTGCGAGGCCGGCGCCTTCACGCTCTCCGGCTGGCTGGAGCCGGCCGCCAGCGTCGGTGGGGACACTTTCGACTACAGCCTGGCGCGAGACGTCCTGCACCTCAGCGTCACCGACGCCATGGGGCACGGCGTGGCGAGCGCGCTCACCGCCACCCTCGGCGTCGGCAGCCTGCGCAACACGCGGCGGCGCGGCGGCAGCCTCGTCGCCCAGGCCGAGGAGGCCAACCGGGCCATCGCCCAGCACGCCAACGTGCGCGGCGCGTACGTCACAGCCGTGCTGGGCCGCGTCGACCTGCCCACCGGCCGGTGCGAACTGCTCAACGCCGGTCACATCCCACCGATGCTGGTCCGCGGCGGCCGGGTCCTGCCGGTGGACCTGCCGGCCAACTTCCCGCTCGGCATGTTCCCCGAGGAGGGCTTCCGCAGCGGGGAGCTGTCCCTGCTGCCCGGCGACCGGCTGGTGCTGGTCACCGACGGCATGCGGGACCGCAACGCCGCCGACGTCGACCTGCCCGCCACCCTGCTCCGCCTCGCCCACCTGCACCCCCGCGAGGCGGTGCGAGCGCTGTCCGACGCGGTGCTGGCAGCCGCCGGGCCGGTCCTGGACGACGACGCCACGATGCTCGTCATCGACTGGTACGACGGTCACGGGCCACGGAACACCACCGCCGGCGCCGACCCCGCCCGCGTCAGCCCCGACGAGTGACGCTCAGCGCACCGCCGCCGGTGAGGCCTCCTCCGCCTCTCGCACCGTCTCGAAAAGTGGGATGACGCGGTCCACCGAGGTGATCGAGAAAACCTTGCGTACCGGCTGGCGCACGCCGGCCAGACCCATCCAGCCCTCGCGTTCCCGCAGGCTCTTGTAGGCGAGCACGAGTGCGCCCAGGCCGCTGGAGTCCACGAACCCGACCTGGGTCAGGTCGACGACCACCGCCCCCGCACCGGCCTCCACCACCTCGAGCAACCGGTCACGCAACTGCGGCGCGCTGGCCATGTCCAGATCACCGGCGACCTCGATCACCGGGCCGACAGGCCCCTGCCTGGTCGTCAGCGAGAACTCCACCAATCCCCCTCGACGCTAGCCGGTATGGCTGGTCCCATCCACGGTGCCAGAAGTCGGCTCCGATCGCCTCCCGTGGGTCCGGGTAAGTCACGGCGGCCGCCCGCCGGGTGGCGCAGGACACGCCGGTGCCGGTCACGTATCGAATTGTTCCGCCTTCCGAGCAACCTCGGGCGCCACAACCGACGTGACTATCCCGAATCTGATCGGAGGTCCGAATGAGTGATCGCGACACGGCGTTCGCCGAGTACTTCTCGGCGAGGCACCACGCCATGCGCGCCACCGCGTACTTGCTCTGCGGTGACTGGCACCGCGCGCGGAGGATCTGGTCCAGACCGGGTTCACCAAGCTGTACCTGGCCTGGGACCGGATCGCCCGGCACGAGGTGCTCGACTCCTACCTGCGCCAGATCATCGTCCGGTCCTTCCTCGACGAACGGCGGCGGGGCTGGTGGCGGCGGGAACGGGTGGGCACGCCCGACGCCGATTCGCCGATGCCGGCGAGTCCGCACGAGGACCGGCTCGTGATGCTCCAGGCGCTCGCCGCCGTACCGCCCCGGCAGCGGGCCGTCCTGGTCCTCCGCTACTGGGAGGACCTGCCGATCGACGAGGTGGCGGCGCTGCTGGACTGCTCGCCGGGAACGGTGAAGAGCCAGTCCGCCCGCGGCCTCGACACGTTGCGCGGTCTCCTGTCACCCGTGCACTCACCGAGCGAGAAGGGGCAACGATGAACGGAGAACAGCTGCGCGAGGCTCTTCGCGACGAGATGCTCAGCGTCGCCACGGCACCGCGACTCAGCGTCGACGGCATGCTGCGTACCGCCCGGCGGGCTCGCAACAGGCGGCGAGCCGTCCGGGCGTGCGCCGGGTCGGCGACGGCGGTTCTCGCGGTCGCGGGCGTCGTGGCCATCTCCACCCCGGACGGCGGCGATCGTCGCCCACCGGCCGCGCTGCCGCAGGCCGCCCCGCCGCCGTCGGCGGACAAAAGCGCCGAACCGATGCCGACCGGGCCCGACGGCCTGCCGCAGGAGGACCGCACCGCACGGGCGGGCACCCGGTACGACCAGGGCGCCCTGCTGCTCGACCGGCTCCTCGCCGGGGTGCCCGCCGGCTACACCGCCGAGAAGACCACGCCCGGCGGGACCGGCGAGAAGACGCCGGGGACGCATCAGGCGGACTTCACCGGCCGGGTCGACGGCGTCGAGGTGTGGAGCTACATGGCCTCTGTCGACGTGGCAAAGGGGACGTGGAAGGGACGCCTGCTCACCGAGGTGCACACGCCTGGGAACCGGCTGCCGGCCGAACCGTGCGCCCTGGCCCGTGAGTTCTGGCGCATGGGTGGCGAGTGCCAGCCGGTGACCGTCGGCGACGCGACGGTGGGCGTGGTGGTCCGGCCCGGCGCGGACGACCGGTTCGACCAGTGGGCCGCCTACCGGCACCCGGACGGCGTGGTGGTCTTCGTCGCGCAGGGCTCGTACGACAGGCAGACGCCCGCCGCGCCGCTGCCGTTCACCGCGCGCGAACTGGCGGCTCTCGCGGTCGACGAACGGCTGCACCTGCGGTAGCCGCCGCACGGGCGCGCCTGAACTACCCTCGCCGCGGTGGACACTGTGGAGATCGATGCGCCTGTCGTCGGCGTGACCGTCTACCCGGACCGCGCCCGGGTCACCCGCCGCGGCGGCGTCCGCCTGGCCGCCGGCGACCACCGGGTACGCGTCGCCCCGCTCCCGCCGGGCCTGCGCCGGGACTCGATCCGGGTGGGTGGCCGGGGCGCGGTGACGGTGCTCGGGGTGGACGTGACCGCGTGGCGGCGGGCGCGCAGCACCGACGCCCAGGTCGTCGAGCTGGAACGGCGGCGCCGGGAACTCGCCGACGAGCTGGCCGAGGTCGGTGACACCGACGCGATCGAGGACCAGCGCGGTGAGTTCCTCACCCGGCTGGCCGAGCGCGCGGGTGGCACGTACGCCCGGGCGCTGGCCGCCGGCGACGCGGCCCCGGCCGACGTCGCGGCCTTCACCGACTCGGTGTCCGGTCAGCTCGCCGAGTCACGCGCCCGGCGGCGCGGGCTGGCCCGTCGGCGCACCGAGCTGGCCGAGGAACTGGCCGCTGTCGACCGGGAACTGGACGCGACGCGTGGCAAGCGGGAGCCGGACCGGCTGGCGGCCGACGTCTCCGTCTCGGTGGACGCGGACGACACCGAGGTGGAGCTGGAGCTGACGTACCTGGTGGACGGCGCCCGCTGGACGCCCTCCTACGACCTGCGGCTGGTCGGGGACACCATGACCGTCACCTGGTTCGGGCTGGTCAGCCAGGGCACCGGGGAGGACTGGCCGGAGTGCGAGCTCCAGCTCTCCACCGCCCGCCCGGCGGCGGCCAGCGGCGTACCCGAATTGTCGCCCTGGTATCTCGACCGGCTCCGGCCGCAGCCGCCGATGGCCATGTCGGCCGCGTCGTTCGGCGGCATGGTGCCGCCGCCGGCGCCCGGCGCGGCGCCGGCGGGCCGTCCGGAGACGGCGCGGGCCGCGGCGCCCCGGCCCGCGGTGCGGGAGAGCGTCGCCGAGGCCGAGCAGGGAGTGACGGCGGCTACCTACCGGCCCGCCCGGCCGGTGGCGGTGCCCGCCGACGGCGGCACGCACCGGGTCACCATCGCGGTGCTGGAGCTGCCGGCCCGGCTGGACCACGTGACCGTGCCGGTGCGCGCCGCCGAGGCGCACCTGCGGGCGACGGTACGCAACACGTCGGAGCACACGCTGCTGCCCGGCCGGGCGTCGGTGTTCCACGGCGCGGACTTCGTGGCGGCGACGCGGCTGACGACGTGGGCGCCGGGCGAGGAGACCGAGCTGGCGCTCGGGGTGGACGACCGGCTGCGGGTGGAGCGGAAGCTGTCCCGGCGCACCGAGAGCAGGGCCACGCTCGGGTCGACGCGGCGGCGGGAGGTGGAGTACCGGATCACGGTGGCGAACCACACGCCCCGGGCGGCCACGGTCGAGGTGCGCGATCAGCTACCCGTGTCCCGGGACGAGGCGGTGGTGGTACGCGAGACCACGCTGACGCCGCCGCCGGCCGAGCGTACGGAGCTGGGCGAGCTGACCTGGCGGCTGTCGCTGGCGCCCGGCGAGAGCGGCGAGATCGTCCTGGGCTTCCGGGTGGAACTGGCGAAGGGCGTCGAGCTGACCGGCTGGCGGGAGTAGCCGCGCACGCGTTAAGAAGGGCCCCTTCTTATGCGGAATGCGTTAAGAAGGGGCCCTTCCTTCGGTCTCAGAGGCGACGGCGGCCGTAGGCGCCGGCGAAGATGGCGACGCCGATGGCGGCGAAGCCGACCTGGAGCGCCAGCTCGATCCAGTCGATGCCGGCGGTGTCGTCGACACCGAACGCGCCGGCCACCAGGGTGCCGACGATCGCGGCGACCACACCGATGAGCAGGGTCAGCCAGATCGGGATGTTCTGCTTGCCCGGTACCACCAGGCGCCCGAGCGCACCGATGATGAGACCGATGATGAGCGCGGTGAAGAAACCCGTGACCTCCACGAGAGCCGTCCTTCCCTCGGATGTGTTGGCGACTGGCTGGTTGCCCAGATCAACCACTCGACCAAACCCGGAAGCCGCTTTCGTCACGGAACTGTCATGACCGCCACTGATCAGTGGTCCGAGTGTTGGCGGCGGCGGGCAGCGCCCGGCGGCTCCTCCCGGTCGATGCGCAGTTCCCGTTCCAGCTCGGCGATCACCATGCGGAGGTCGTCCAGGCGCTGGCTGATCGCGATCCGGTCCACCTCGTCCGGGATCCCGTCGCCGTCTTCGTCGTAGTCCGGGGCCAGCCCTTCGGTCATCTCCAGCCGGCGCGCCTCCTCCATCGAGTTGACGATGACGGCGATGAGGATGTTCAGCAGGAGGTTCACCGCGATCATGACGAAGCTGACGTAGTAGAGCAGCGTCCACGGCGACACCTCCAGACCCTGTTCCAGCAGGTCCGGCAGCGTCTCCAGGGACAGCAGCACGAACAGCGTGACGAGCGAGCGGCCGATGTCGCCGTACTGCTCGGGGTAACGGTCACCGAAGATCAGCCAGCCCGCCATGCCGTACACGTAGAGCGTGACGGCGGCGAGCGCGAGGAAGGCCGCGACGCCGGGCAGGCTGCGCCACAGCGCGTTGACGATGGTCCGCAGACCGGGTGAGAAGCGGACCAGACGCAGGACGCGGGCGACCCGGATGAACCGCAGCACCGCCGAGTCGCCGCGCAGGCCCGGGATGAAGATGGCCGCGGTGACCAGCAGGTCGAAGACGTTCCAGCCGTGCCGGAAGAAGTCCTGCGGGCGGCGGCCGTACGCGAGCACCCGGATGGTGATCTCCACGACGAAGATCGCCCGGAACGTCCACTCCGTCCACCGCAGCACCGGCTCGGCGGCGCCGAGGTTCGGGTACGTCTCGATGCCCAGCACGATCCCGTTGGCCATGATGAGCACCACGATGGCCACCTCGAACGGCCGGGACGCGACGAGCCGGGCACAGTGGCCGGCCAGCCCTCGTCTTCCGTCGCTGGTCCGGCGTCCGCCGCGCGGCGCCGGAACCGTGTCCCCGATCAGCGTTCCGCTCCGGAGCACCGAGGCCGGAGGACACGCGAACGACAGGGGGTAGCCACCCGGACACTTTAGTGGATCACCGATGACCGGTGCTCCGGCCCGGCCCGGCTCACAGCCAGCCGCGGCGCTTGAACAGCAGATAGAGCGCGCCGCAGACGGCGAGCATCAGGACGATCGCGAACAGGTAGCCGTACCGCCAGCCCAGCTCCGGCATGTGGGTGAAGTTCATCCCGTAGACGGTGCCGATCAGGGTCGGCGCGAACAGGATCGCCGCCCACGCGGAGACCCGTTTGATCTCCTCGTTCTGCTCGAAGCTCGCCGCGGTCAGGCTGCGCATCTCCTCGTTCTGCGCCTGCGACACCAGCGTGGCGTTGACGGTGAGGATGTTCTGGAGCAGATGCCGGAACCCGTCCACCCGCTCCACCACCTGGGTCAGGTGGTCGGCCACGTCACGCAGCCGGCGGCGCAGTTCCTCGTCCGTGCCGTACCTGTCGAAGCCGTGTGTGAGCTCGTCCACGACCTTCAGCAGCGGCCGGGCGGCCCGCTGGAACTGGATCACCTCGCGGCTCAGCTCGTAGATGCGGCGGCTGGCGTTCGGGTCGCCGCCGAACACCTCGGTCTCGATCTCGTCGATGTCGTTCTCCAGCCCGGCCACCACCGGCGCGTAGCCGTCCACCACCCGGTCCAGCACGGCGTAGAGCACGGCTTCCGGGCCGAGCGCGAGCACCTCCGGCTCGGCCTCCAGCCGCCGCCGTACGCCGGCCAGGTCGGGCGTGCCGCCGTGCCGCACGGTGATCACGAAACCGGGGCCGAGGAACAGGTGCAGCTCGGCGAACTCGACCGCGTCCCGCGCGTCCAGGTAGCGGGCGGCGCGCAGCACCACGAACAGGGTGTCGCCGTAGCGTTCCAGCTTGGGACGCTGGTGGGCGTTGATCGCGTCCTCGACGGCCAGGTCGGGGAGCTGGAACTCGGCGGCCAGCGTGGCCACCTCCTCCCGGCCCGGCCGGCGCAGCCCGATCCAGGCCATCGCGTCGTCGAGCTGTTGCAGGCAGCGGAACGTGTCGGCGAGGCTGACCGGCGACGCCCGGCGTACGCCGCCGACGTAGACGCCGCTGTCGACCAGCCCGTCGGGGCGCTCCGGTTCGGCCACGCCGGCGTCGATGGCGTGCTCGTCCAGTTGCCGGCCGAACCCCTCCGAGGACCGGTTGTCCGCCATGCCCCTCCCCCGCCGCCCGACCGGCTCGCCGAATCCCCCGCCGGCGCCCGCGCAAACGTCAGGGGCGGTAGCGGTAGCCCATGCCCGGCTCGGTGATCAGGTGCCGGGGCCGGGCCGGGTCGTCCTCCAGCTTGCGCCGCAGCTGGGCCATGTACTGCCGCAGGTAGTTCGTCTCGTGGTGGTACTCCGGTCCCCACACGTCGTGCAGCAACTGGCGCTGGCTGACCAGCTTGCCCGGGTTGCGCAGCAGCTTCTCCAGCATCGCCCACTGGGTGGGGGTGAGCTTGACCTCGACGCCGTCGTCCCGGGTGACGGTCCGGTCGGCCAGGTCGACGGTGTGGCGGCCGATCCGCAGCGCGGGCACGGCGGGCGAGGCGGGGGCGAGCCGCCGGGTCACCGCGCGGATGCGGGCCAGCAGTTCGTCCACCCCGAACGGCTTCGTCACGTAGTCGTCGGCGCCCGCGTCGAGCGCGGCCACCTTGTCCTCGCTGCCGGCCCGGCCGGAGAGCACGATGATCGGCACACCGGTCCAGCCGCGCAGGCCCCGGATGACCTCGGTGCCGTCCAGGTCGGGCAGGCCGAGGTCGAGCACCACCAGGTCCGGCGGGTGCCCGGCGGCGGCCTTGAGCGCGGCGGCGCCGCTGTCGGCCACCTGCACGTCGTAGCCCCGGGCGCGCAGGTTGATCCGCAGGGCGCGCAGGATCTGCGGCTCGTCGTCGACGACCAGGATCCGGGTCATTCCCGCTGCCCCTCCGGCTGGCTGGCGGCCGGCAGCCGCAGCACCATGGTGAGACCGCCACCGGGCGTGGTCTCCGGGGTGATGCTGCCACCCATCGCCTCGGCCAGTCCCCGGGACAGCGCCAGCCCCAGACCCACCCCGGTCTGGTTGTCCCGGTCGCCGAGGCGCTGGAACGGCAGGAAGACGTGCTCCCACTGGTCCGCCGGGATGCCCGGCCCGGTGTCGATCACCCGCAGCTCGACCTGTCCGGCGTGCGCGCTGCCGGTGATCGCCGGCGGCCGCCCGGGCGGGCTGTGCCGCAGCGCGTTCGCCACGATGTTGACGAGCACCCGCTCCAGCAGGCCCGGGTCGGCCAGCGCCGCCGGCAGGTCGGCCGGGATGTCCGTGGTCACCTCGGCCGCCGCCGCACCCAGTTCGTCGAGCGCCAGGGGTACGGCGTCCTCCAGCCCGATCGCTGTGGCGCGCACGCCCAGCGCGCCGGCCTGCAACCGGCTCATGTCGAGCAGGTTCGCCACCAGCCGGCCCAGCCGGTCCAGCGACTCGTCGGCGGTGGCGAGCAGTTCCTCCCGGTCGTCCGCGTCGAACTCGACGTCGTGACTGCGCAGGCTGCTCACCGCCGCCTTGGCGGATGCCAGTGGCGTACGCAGGTCGTGACTGACCGCCGCGAGCAGCGCGGTCCGCATCCGGTCGGCGGCGGCCAGCGGGCGGGCGGTGGCGGCCTCCTCGGCCAGCCGTTCCTGGCGCAGCGCGACGGCGGCCTGCGCGGCGAACGCCTCGACCACCCGCCGGTCGGCCGCCTCCAGCCGCCGCCCGGCGAGCACCACGCTGAGCCGGTCGTCCACAGGCACCACCGTCTCCCCCGCGCTCGGGCTGCCAGGCGGCCGGTCGCCGACGCTCGCCACCACCCGCCAGGCGTCCGCCTCCCGGGCACGCGCCGGGCGGCCCCCGCCCTCGTCGGTCAGCTCCAGCACGCTCACCGCGCGCAGCCCGAACGTCTCCCGCAGCCGGTCCAGCAGCGCGGGCAACGGCCGCTCGCCGCGCAGCACGCTGCCCGCGACGGTGGCCAGCGTCTGCGCGTCGGCGGAGGCCCGGGCCGCCTCCCGGGTACGCCGGGCCGCCACGTCAACCACCCAGCTCACCGCGATGGCGACGCCGACGAACACACCCAGGGCGAGCAGGTTGTCCGCCTCGGCGATGGTGAGCGTCCGGTACGGCGGGGTGAAGAACCAGTTGAGCAGCAGCGAGCCGCCGAGCGCGGCGACCAGCGCCGGCCACAGCCCGCCGACCAGCGCCACGCCCACCACACCGGCGAGGAACAGCAGGATGTCGTTGGTCAGGGTGAGATCGGGCAGCGTCCGCAGCAGCAGCGTGAGCGCCGGCATGCCGAGCAGCGCGAGCGCGTACCCGATCAGCCGTCGCCGCCGGGACAGCGCGGCGGGCACCGCCGTGCCCCGGCGCCCGCGCCCCGCCTGCGGGTGGGTGACCAGGTGCACGTCGATCGGGCCGGACAGCGCGGTGGTGGTCACCCCCACGCCCCGCGCGAACACCTGCGCGAACCGGCCCCGGCGGCTCGCGCCGAGCACGAGCTGGGTGGCGTTGACACCCCGGGCGAAGTCGAGCAGCGCCGCCGGGATGTCGGTGCCGAGCACCTGGTGGTACGTGCCGCCCAAACTCTCCACCAGCACCCGCTGCCGGGCCAGCTGGGCCGGGTCGGCGCCGGCCAGCCCGTCGCTGCGCGCGACGTGCACGGCGAGCAGGTCGGCGCCCTTGCTGCGGGCGGCGATCCGGGCGGCCCGGCGGATCAGCGTCTCGCCCTCCGGGCCGCCGGTCAGCGCGACGACCACCCGTTCCCGCGCCTCCCAGGTGTCGGAGATGCCCTGCTGGGCGCGGTACGCGTCGAGCTGTTCGTCGACCTTGTCGGCCAGCCACAGCAGCGCCAGTTCGCGCAGCGCGGTGAGGTTGCCGACCCGGAAGTAGTTGCCCAGCGCGGCGTCGATCCTGTCGGGCCGGTAGATGTTGCCGTGCGCCATCCGGCGGCGCAGCGCCTCCGGCGTCATGTCCACCAGCTCGACCTGCTCGGCGGCCCGGACCACCTGGTCCGGCACGGTCTCCCGCTGGGTGGTGCCGGTGATCTGCGCGACCACGTCGTTCAGCGACTCCAGGTGCTGCACGTTGACGGTGGAGAGCACGCTGATCCCGGCGTCGAGCAACGCCCGCACGTCCTGCCAGCGCTTGTCGTGACGGGAGCCGGGCACGTTCGTGTGGGCCAGTTCGTCCACCACCACGACCTCGGGCCGCCGGGCCAGCACCGCGTCCAGGTCCATCTCGGTGAACTCGACGCCCCGGTAGGTCGTCGACCGGCGCGGCACCGTCTCCAGGTCGCCGATCATCTCGGCGGTGTGCCGGCGGCCGTGCGTCTCGACCAGGCCGATCACCACGTCGGTGCCGCGCTCGGCCCGGCGCTGGGCCTCCTCCAGCATCGCGTACGTCTTGCCGACGCCCGGGGCGGCCCCGAGATAGATCCGCAGTTCACCCCTGCCCACTCCCCCATCCTCCCCGAGTGCAAGGAAGGGCCCCCTGTTAACGCCTCGCGAGGTGAAGGGGGCCCTTCTTAACGCCTCCGTCAGCGCGCCGGGAACGCCTCGTCCAGCGCGAGGTTGAGTTCCAGCACGTTCACACCGGGCTCGCCCATGAAGCCCAGCGCCCGGCCGGTGGTGTGCTCGGCGACCAGCCGCCGTACCGCAGCCGGGTCCGCGCCGCGCTCCCGCGCCACCCGGGCCACCTGGATCTCCGCGTACGCCGGGGAGATGTGCGGGTCGAGGCCGCTGCCGCTGGCGGTGACCGCGTCGGCCGGCACGGAGGGCCGGGCCGGACCGTCCCCGCGTACCGGTGTGACGATGCCGCCCTCGGCCACGTAGTCGTGGCCGGGCCGGGCCGCCTCCACCGGCACGCCCTGCCACGTGGCGACGAACGGTGTGGCGGATGCGGCCTGGTTGACGCTCACCACGCGGGTGATCCGGCCGGTGAGACCGTCGGCGCGGAACACGGCGAGCACCGCGCCCACCCCGTCCGGCGTGCAGTACGGGCGCCGCCCGTCCACGCCGTCCAGTTCCCCGACCGCCTTGCTGCGGGCGCAGACCTGGGTGAGCAGGCTCTGCGCCGAGGTCTCCGGGTCGCCGGTGAGCGTGTCCACCACGCTCACCGGGCCGAGGTTGCCCGCCGCCGTCGAGGTCGGGTCGTAGCCGTCCCCGGCGGCCGACGGGCGGGACTGGAAGTAGCGCGGTACGGGGTTGCCGTCCGCGTCGGTGAACGACTGGCCGATCAGCGAGCTGCCGACGGTCCGTCCGCCGACGGTGCGCAGCGAGCCGTCGGCCCTGCCGTCGAGGCCGGGGAGCCGGCCCACGGCGACCAGGGAGAGCGGGTAGACCAGGCCGAGCAGCACGGTGAAGACGAGCACCGCGCGCAGGGCGGCCAGGTGCTGGGAGAGCCAACTGGGAAGGCGCATCACGAGATCCCCGGGACGAACTGGACGAGCAGGTCGATGAGCTTGATGCCGGCGAACGGCACCACGATGCCGCCGAGGCCGTAGAGCAGGAGGTTGCGGCGCAGCAACGTGGAGGCGCCGGCCGGGCGGTAGCGCACGCCGCGCAACGCCAGCGGGATCAACGCCACGATGACCACCGCGTTGAAGACGACTGCGGAGAGGATCGCCGACTCGGGGCTTTCCAGGCGCATGATGTTGAGCCGGTCCAGCGACGGGTAGATGCCGGCGAACATGGCCGGGATGATCGCGAAGTACTTCGCGATGTCGTTGGCGATGCTGAACGTCGTCAGCGCGCCCCGGGTGATCAGCAGTTGCTTGCCGATCTCCACGATCTCGATCAGCTTGGTCGGGTCGGAGTCGAGGTCGACCATGTTGCCGGCCTCCTTCGCGGCCGACGTGCCGGTGTTCATGGCGACGCCGACGTCCGCCTGGGCCAGCGCGGGCGCGTCGTTCGTGCCGTCGCCGGTCATCGCCACGAGCCGGCCCCCCTCCTGTTCCTTCTTGATCAGGGCGAGCTTGTCCTCCGGCGTGGCCTCGGCGAGGAAGTCGTCCACGCCCGCCTCGTCGGCGATCGCCTTCGCGGTACGCGGGTTGTCGCCGGTGATCATCACGGTCCGGATGCCCATCCGGCGCATCTCGTCGAAGCGCTCCCGCATCCCGGCCTTCACCACGTCCTTGAGGTGGATGACGCCGAGCGTCCGGGCCGGTTCCCCGGCGGTGTGCTCGGCCACCACGAGCGGCGTGCCGCCGCTGCCGCTGATCGCGTCGACCAGTTCGCCCACCTGCTCGGTCGGGTGGCCGCCGTTCTCGCGTACCCACTTCGTCACCGCGGCGGCGGCGCCCTTGCGGACGTGCCGGACGCCGCCGTCGGCGTCCAGGTCGACGCCGCTCATCCGGGTCTGCGCGGTGAACGGCACGAACGTGGCGTGCGGGATGAGGCCGGGCTCGCGCTCGCGCAGCCCGTACCCGTTCTTCGCCAGCACCACCACCGAGCGGCCCTCGGGGGTCTCGTCGGCCAGGCTGGACAGTTGCGCCGCGTCGGCGAGCGTGGCCGCGTCCACGCCGGTCACCGGCAGGAACTCGGCGGCCTGCCGGTTGCCGAGCGTGATCGTGCCGGTCTTGTCCAGCAGCAGCGTGCTGACGTCGCCGGCCGCCTCGACCGCCCGGCCGCTCATCGCCAGCACGTTGCGCTGCACGAGCCGGTCCATGCCGGCGATGCCGATCGCGGACAGCAACGCGCCGATGGTGGTCGGGATGAGACAGACAAGCAGCGACACGAGTACGACGCCGGTGACGCCGGAGTCGGTGATCGCGGCGGTGTCAGGCGCCGCGGCCTGGTAGCCCTTCGCGAAGATCGCCATGGGCTGGAGCGTGACGACGGCGAGCAGGAAGATGATCGTCAGCGCGGCCAGCAGGATGTTCAACGCGATCTCGTTCGGCGTCTTCTGCCGGTTGGCGCCCTCGACCAGCGCGATCATCCGGTCGATGAAGCTCTCGCCCGGCTTCTGGGTGATCCGGACGACGATCCGGTCGGAGAGCACCCGGGTGCCCCCGGTGACCGCGCTGCGGTCGCCGCCGGACTCCCGGATCACCGGGGCGGACTCGCCGGTGATCGCCGACTCGTCGACGCTGGCGATGCCCTCGACCACGTCGCCGTCGCCCGGGATGACCTGCCCGGCCTCGACCAGGACGACGTCGCCCTGCCGCAGTTGCGGCGCGGGCACCGCCTCGTCCCGGTACGCGTTCGCGGCGGCGCCCGGCGTCCAGCCGACGAGTCGCGTGGCGACGGTGTCCTGCTTGGCCCGGCGCAGCGTGTCGGCCTGCGCCTTGCCGCGTCCCTCGGCGACCGCCTCGGCCAGGTTCGCGAAGATCACGGTGAGCCAGAGCCAGACGGTGATCGAGACCGCGAAGACCGACGGGTCGGCCACCGCGAGCACAGTGGTGAACAGCGCGCCGATCTCCACGATCAGCATCACCGGGTTGCGCCACAGCGTGCGCGGGTCGAGTTTGCGCAGCGCGTCCGGCAGCGACGCGATCAACTGGCGAGGGTCGAGCAGCCCGCCGCCGACCCGGCGGCCCGGCGTGCCGGGGGCCGGTGTCTCGCCGAGGGCCGGCGCGTCGGCGGTCTGCACAGGTGCGGTCATGTCCTTGTCTCTCATGGTGGTCACAGCCCTTCGGCCAGCGGGCCGAGCGCGAGTGCGGGAAGGAAGGTGAGCGCGACGAGGACCACAGTGACGCCGACGACCATGCCGACGAACAACGGCCGGTGGGTCGGCAGGGTGCCCTCGGAGGCGGGTGTGGGCTGCTGGCGGGCCAGCGAGCCGGCGAGCGCGAGCACGAAGATGATCGGCAGGAACCGGCCGAGCAGCATGCACAGCCCGAGCGCGGTGTTCCACCACTGCGTGTTCACTGTGATGCCGGCGAACGCGGAGCCGTTGTTGTTGCTCGCCGAGGTGAACGCGTAGAGCACTTCGGACAGCCCGTGCGGCCCGACGTTGAGCGCTGTCGAGGCGTTGCCGGTGGCGAACGCGGCGGCGGTGCCGCAGAGCACCAGCGCCGGGGTGATCAGGAAGTACACCGAGGCGAACTTGATCTCGCGTGAGCCGATCTTCTTGCCCAGGTATTCCGGCGTGCGCCCGACCATCAGGCCGGCCACGAACACCGTGATCACCGCGAGGATCAGGAGCCCGTACAGGCCCGCGCCGACACCGCCGGGGGCGACCTCGCCGAGCATCATGTTCCCGAGCGTCATCATGCCGCCCAACGCGGTGTACGAGTCGTGGAACGAGTTGACGGCGCCGGTCGAGGTGAGCGTGGTGGCCGCCGCGAACGTGGCCGAGTTCGACACGTCGAAGCGCACCTCCTTGCCCTCCAGCGCCGCGCCGACCGCCTGCGGCACCGTGCCGTGGCCGGCCAGCTCGAACACGTTGGTGAGGGCGATGCTGGCGAGCGCGAGGATCGCCATCACGGCCGCAATGGCATAGCCCTGCCGCTTCTGCCCGACCATCCGGCCGAAGACCCGGGGCAGGCTGAACGGGATCACCAGGATCAGGAAGATCTCCAGCCAGTTCGTCCACGCGGTCGGGTTCTCGAACGGATGGGCGCTGTTGGCGTTGTAGAAGCCGCCGCCGTTGGTGCCCAGCTCCTTGATGACCTCCTGGCTCGCCACCGGCCCGCCGGTGATCGTCTGGGTGCCGCCGGTCAGCGTGGTGACGTCGGTGCCGCCGGAGAGGTTCTGCACCACGCCGCCGAGCATCAGCGCGAGCGCGCCGAGCACCGCGATCGGCAGCAGGATCCGCAGCGTGACCCGGGTCAGGTCGACCCAGAAGTTGCCCAGCTCGCCGGTGCGGCCGCGGGCGAAGCCCCGGACCAGCGCCACCGCGACGGCGATGCCGACGGCGGCCGAGACGAAGTTCTGCACCGCCAGGCCGGCCATCTGCACCAGGTGGCCCATCGTCGACTCACCCGAGTACCACTGCCAGTTCGTGTTCGTCACGAACGACACGGCGGTGTTCCAGGCGCCGTGCGGCACCACCGGGTCGAAGCCCAGCGAGAGCCACAGGTGGTTCTGCAGGCGCTGGAACGCGTACAGGAACAGCAGGGACACGGCCGAGAAGGCCAGCACCGAGCGGGCGTACACGCCCCAGGTCTGCTCGGCGGCCGGGTTGACCCCGACCAGGCGGTAGATCCCCCGCTCCATCCGGGACGACCGGGTTCCGGCGACCACCCGGTGCATGTGGTCGCCGAACGGCCGGTGCACGGCGACGAGCGCCACCACCAGCGACAGGACGAAGAGCACGCCGGCTGTCGTCGTGCTCATCAGAAGCGCTCCGGGAACAGCAGTGCGACGACCAGGAACACGCCCAGCCCGATCGCCAGCACCAGGCCGACGGCGTTGACGGCGCTCACAGCTTCTCCACGCCCCTCACCACGAGGGCGAGAGCCGCGAACAGCCCCACCGTCAGCATCACGAACAGCACGTCAGACACGGCTGATCTCTCCTAGCGGAAGATGTCCTCGCGACCGCCTCCCGGCCGCGCCGGCCAATCACAACGCCAGGTCCTGCGGTACGGACAGGGGCTTTGACGGGACCATCACGCGCGAGCGCGGTTTCTTGACGCGCTTTTCACGCCGCCTCCGGAGCCGGTGATCCCGGCCACCGGGTCGGACGCGGCGGCGATCCCCCGGAGGTGGCGGAACCCGGCGAGCGGTGAGGCGTGAGTCAGCGGGCGGCGGCGCGGGAGACGAGCGCCTCGGCCACCTCGCGCAGCTTGCGGTTGGAGTCCTGGGAGAGCTTCGCCAACAGCGTGAACGCCTCCTCGGCCGTGCAGCGCCGCTGGCCCATGATGATGCCCTTCGCCTGCTCGATCACGGCCCGGCTGCGCATCGCCTCCCGCATCTGCCGCGCCAGCGTCGCGGTGCTGTCGTAGAGGTGGGCGTTGGCGAGCGCGACCGCCGCGTACGCGGCGAACTCCTCCGCCAGCTCGATCGACGCCTTGTCGAAGGCGTGCGGGACGCTGCCGTGGATGTTCAGCGCTCCGGTGACCGCCTCCTGGATCGGCAGCCCGATCGACAGCGAGCTCCACACCCCCGCCGCGCGGGCCCGTGCGGCCCAGCCCGGCCAGCGCGGCTCGTCGGCCAGGTCGGGCAGGCAGAGGCTCACCGCGCTGACCGAGGCGTCCAGGCAGGGGCCGTCGTCGTGCGCGTACTGCCACTCGTCGAGGCTGCGGGCCAGGTCGCTGGTGTAGGCGATGGCCCGGTTCGCGCCGGCCTGCACCAGGGAGACGGAGACCTCGGCGCTGCCCGGGACCGCCCGGTTCGCCAGGTCGGCGACGCGCGCCAGGACGTCGTCGAGTGCCACCTCGTCGAGCCGGATCCGGCTCAGCTCCGCGAGCGCTTCACCGGGGTCGATACGGGGGGCTTCCATGCGGGGATCCTCTCCTGGCGGAGATCGTCGGCATCGGTCCGTTCCGCTGACGGTACCCGGGACGGCCGGATCGGAACGCGTCCCACGCTGCGTGCTCCACCCGGCCGACGTATGTTGGTAACGGGTCAAGACATGTGCCCTCCCGCTCGCCGCGCGTCTCGCCGGGGGCGTCCTCGAAACGCCGAGGTCGGAGGTGACATGTCGGGCGAACGGCCGGTCTTCGGCTGTCATCAGGTTCCCACGGCGTCCGGAGCGTTCCGGCCGGACGAGCCGATCATGTGGCTGAGCTGCGACATAGGGGCGGACGTGACCCGGATCGCGGTGGCCGGCGAGGTGGACCTCAGCAACGCGCACCTGCTCACCGAACTCGTGCGGACCGCCGTCGCGGCGTCCGCCCCGCTCGTGGTGATCGACCTGTCGGAGGTCACCTTCTTCGGCGCGTACGGCATCAGCGCGCTGGTGCTGGCGCGGCGGGTGCTCACCGAAAACGGCCGGCGGCTGGTCCTGTACCGGCCCTCCCCGGTGGCCCGTCGCGTCCTCGCCGTCACCGGCACGCTCGCCGCGTTCGAGGTCGTCGATCGACCGGCGCTACCGGCCGCCGGCGATCGGTCGGCACGTCCCGTCGTACCCACCCGCTCCGGGTCGTAGAGTTGTCCGGGTAGCCGACGTCCCGTCCGGGGCGTCACCAACGTGCGTCAAGAAGCGGCGCCGGTCCCGATCCATGCCGGAATCGGGGCGCTGGCCCGTCACCACGGGCCGATCCCCGCCGCTTCCCACAAGGACGTCACCGCTCATGCCGCAGGCCCACCCCGACCTCGCCGCTGCCTTGATCAGACTCGGTCGGATCAAGTACGACGAAGTCGACCTCGACGTGGTGTTGTCGACCATCGCCCAGGTCGCGAAGGACACCCTGCCCGGTACCGCCGAAGTCTCGGTCACCCTGGTGCAGGGCACGGAGGCGCACACCGCCGCGTACACCGGTGAGCTGGCGCTGACGCTCGACGAGTGGCAGTACGCGCAGGGCCGCGGCCCGTGCCTGGACGCGGCCACCACCGGCGCGGCGATGCTGGTGCCGGACATGGCGGCGGAGAGCCGCTGGCCGGAGTGGGCGGCCCGGGCGCACGAGGCGGGCGCGGCCAGCTCGCTGTCGATCGGCCTGCCCATCCAGGAGGCGATGGTCGGCGCGCTCAACATCTACGGCGCGTCCCCCGGCGTCCTGGACCAGCAGGTCGATCTCGCGCAGACGCTGGCCGGGTACGCCGCCATCGCGCTCGCGAACGTCCACCTCTACGAGAGCACGGCGACGTTGGCGCAGCAGATGCAGGAGGCGATGCAGAGCCGGGCCGTGATCGAGCAGGCGAAGGGCATCATCATGGGGCAGCGGCGCTGCTCGGCCGACGAGGCGTTCGCCATCCTGGCCCGGGTTTCGCAGGACTCCAACCGCAAGCTGCGGGAGGTCGCCGAGTCACTCGTCGACCGCGCCGTGCACGGCCCTCGTGACTGAGCGTGCGGTCAGCGCGGCATCGCCCGCCAGCCGGAACCGCTCGCACGCCACGCGCCGGCGAGGATGCTCGCCGAGCCGCGGCTCGGGCACTGCTGGATCTTGGATCGGCCGGATGCCCCACCGATCTGCGCCTGGACCTGCCACTGGCTTCCGTCAGTGCGGATGTAGACGTCACGCCGTCCGCGAGGGTTGCTGACGCCGTTCCACCAGTGTTCCTCGACCACCATGCCGTGACCGTACCCCAGGAGACCTGCAACGGCCCAGACGCAAGTCGGTTGCCGCTGCCCGCCGTACGGCGGCACGCTGCCCGGATGACCTCACCGGACCTGCCGCGCCAGTTCACCATCCGCGAGGGCGACCTGCGCGTCCTCAACCCGTTCGACGAGGTCAAGCTGGCCACGCTGGGCCGCGCGATCCGGCTGCGGCCCGGCGACGACCTGCTCGACCTGTGCAGCGGCAAGGGTGAACTGCTCTGCACGTGGGCCCGCGACCACGGGATCACCGGCACCGGGGTCGACATCAGCACCGTCTTCACCGCCGCCGCCCGGGAACGCGCCGCCGAACTGGGCGTGGCCGACCGGGTACGTTTCGTGCACGGCGACGCCGGGGCGTACACCCCGGAGCGGCAGGTCGACGTGGCCGCCTGCGTCGGCGCGACCTGGATCGGCGGCGGCGTGCCGGGCACGCTGGAGCTGCTCGGCCGCGCGTTGCGGCCCGGCGGCATGGCGCTCGTCGGCGAGCCCTACTGGCGGCGCGACCCGCCGGACGACGAGACGGTCACCGGCTCGCACGCCCGGTCCCGCGACGAGTTCCGCGACCTGCCCGGCCTGGTCGAGTCGTTCGGCGAGTGCGGCTGGGACCTGGTCGAGATGGTCCTCGCCGACCAGGACAGCTGGGACCGGTACGCCGCCGCGCACTGGCTGAACCTGCGCCGCTGGCTGGACGCCAACCCGGACGACGAACTGGCCCCGGAACTGCGGCGGGAGCTGACCGACGACCCGCTGCGCTACGTCCGCTTCCAGCGTGAACACATGGGGTGGGGCGTCTTCGCGCTTCTGCGGCGCTGACCTGCTTAACGAACGGCTACGCAGGGTAAAGCCAGATCATGGGACAGTTGCGCACCTCGCCGCCGCCGCCACAGGCCACTGAGCTGGAGCAGTGGGTGCTCGACAGTCCCGAGGATCTCCGTGAGCTGCGCGCCTCGCTGCGCGACGCGCTGAACCGGCACGGGCTGGTGCAGGGCGAGCACCTGGACGAGGTGCCGCATCTGGTGGTGCTCGTCGCCACCGAGCTGGCCAGCAACGCGCTGCGGCACGGCCGCCCGCCCACCATCGTCACGTTGCTCGCCACCGACGACCGGTTCCTGCTCGACGTGGCCGACCACGACGTGAGCTCGGTGCCGGAGCTGACCGACATCAGTCCGACGGACTCGGGCGGGCGGGGCCTGTTCCTGGCCCAGTCGGTCTCGCTCGACGTGGGCTGGTACGGCACCGACAAGACCAAGAACATCTGGGCCTCGTTCTCCCGGTGACGGCCCGGCCGGCTCAGTGATCCCCGGCCGGGATCGGGTCGTCGTACTGGCCGGGCGGCCCGGCCAGCGGTTCGCCGCCCACCAGCGGCCACGCGTTCGGGGTGCAGCCGTGCAGGCCGAGCGTCTGCTGCACCATGACCGGCGCCGGTCCGCCGCCCCGGGGGCAGCGCTCGTGGCCGCGGCCCAGCCGGTGACCGACCTCGTGGTTGAGCAGGTAGTGCCGGTAGAGGTCGAGATCGGTCACGTGCGGCACCCCGTACACCCAGCGGGCCACGTTGATCACGACCTGGTCGCCGTTGCGGCAGGACGTGTAGCGGTCGCTCGGGTCGTCGCAGAGCCGCCCCCGGGTCACCGGCGTGGTGAGCAGCACAGTGAAGTCGGCCGCGTCGTCGCGGCCCACCCGTTGCAGCCGCCACCGGCCGTCGCCGGTCCAGCCCCGGCGGTCGGCGAGGGTGGCCGCGACGTCCCGGGCGAAGCGTTCCACGTCCACGTTCCGGATGCCGTCCTCGACAGCGACCCGGTAACGCAGCAGCTCACCGGAGCGCCCGGCGATCGCGCCGGCCGTGCCTGCGGTGCGGAACGTGCCCGCGCCCCGGGCCGGGTAGACGATGGCGGGGGCCACCCGGCCGGCCGCCGGGACCGGCGCGACAGTCGGCGAGCGGCGGGCGTCCGGCGCGGGCGCGCTCGCCGCCGCCGACACGGTCGGCGCCTCGGTGCGGCCCAGCAGGTCCGGGTGCCGCGCGGCGTACCCGCCGGTGGCGAGCACGGCACCGACCAGGGCCACCGCCAGGATCCGCCCTGATCGCGACCTGCGCCGCCGGTGCAGCCCTCGCCCGTGCCCACCCACGTCGATCTCCATCCGTCGCGCCGCCCGCTCCGGGCAAGGGTACGGATGGCGGGCCCGGACGGTTGAACTGGTGGGCCGGGTACCGTCGGTGCCGGGGTGGGCGACCTGCCGCCTGTCGGAGTCCAGGGAGAGCCACCCGTGTCACCAGCCGAGCGACTGCTCGACGCCGCCGTCGCGACCACGCGCGGCACCGACGTACGCGCTGCCGAGCGAGCCCTCGACGGGCTCGTGGTGGCCGACGGCGCGGCGGTGGACGCGGCGCTGCTCGCCCGGCTGACGCGGGACGTCGGCCGGCTCTGGCCGCGTGGCTGGCAGCCCGCCGACCTGGACCGGCTCGCCATCCGGCGGCTCACCCCACGCGGCGCCCGGCTGCTGCGCGACGCGATGGCCGCGCAGCGGCGCACACTGCCCGCCCCGGTACCGGCCTGGTTCGACGAGCAGCTCGCCGAGACCGGCGCCCGCTGGGACGACGACGCGGGCTGGCTGGACCGGCGCGCCGACGGTGACCGGATCACCGCGCTGCGGGACGCGGTCGACGCGGTCGTGCTGGTGGCGGGTCTGCCGCCGATCGCGGCGCTCCGGCCGCCACCCGGCTCGGCCGGCACCGCACTCGCCGCCGCGACACCGAGCGGTTCCCGGATGCTCGACCGGGTACGCGCGCTGCTCGCCAAGGCCGAGTCGACCGGCTACCCGGCCGAGGCGGAGGCGTTCACCGCCAAGGCGCAGGAGCTGATGGCCCGGCACAGCATCGACGCGGCGCTGCTCGACGCCGGGGCCGAGCGGTCCGGCGCCCCGGGCGGGGTGCGGATCGGCGTCGACGCCCCGTACGCGGCCGCGAAGGCGCTGCTCATCCAGGAGGTGGCGGCGGCGAACCGGTGCGAGTCGGTCTGGTCCGACGACCTGGGTTTCGCCACAGTGCTCGGCTTCCCGGCCGACCTGGCGGCGGTCGAGCTGCTGCACACCTCGCTGCTCGTGCAGGCCACCGCCGCGATGCTGCGCGGCCGGGGCGAACGCGGCCGGGCCGGCGGGCGGCGCACCAAGGGTTACGACGAGTCGTTCCTCAACGCGTTCGCGCTGCGCATCGGCGACCGGCTGCGGGAGGCGAGCGCGGCGGCGGCGGACGAACTCGACGACGACCGGCTGCTGCCGGTGCTCGCGGCCCGCTCGGACGCCGTCCGGGAGCGGGTCGACCAGCTCTTTCCCGGCACCACCCGGCACCGGCTCCAGGTGCGCGACGAGCAGGGCTGGGTCTCCGGCACCAGCGCGGCGGACCGCGCCTCGCTCGACCCCGACCGCCCGGCACGCCGTCCGCTGCGTGGCGGCCGCTGAACTTCTCCCGGGGGATGATGTCGGATCGGGCGGAGCGGCTCCGACCCGTCTGCGAGGCGCCACCGCCGGTGGCCCCCACCCGAGGAGTGCACAGTGAAGTACATGCTGCTGATCTGGAACCGGCCCGGCTTCGTGGAGGAGCTGACCGAGGCGGAACGCACCGCGATCTTCGGTGAGGTCGACGAGATCATGAAGGAGCTGACCGAGTCCGGCGAGCTGGTCGGCGGCGAGGCGCTGGCCCACCCCTCGCAGACCCGCACGGCCCGCCCGGCCGCCGGTGGCGTCGAGATCACCGACGGGCCGTTCATGGAGAGCAAGGAGCAGTTCGCCGGCTATCTGACCGTCGACTGCGAGACCCCGGAACGAGCCGCCGAGATCGCCGCGCGCTGGCCGGACGTACGGCACGGCTTCGGCGTGCTGGAGGTGCGCGCGGTGATGGATCAGGCAGGGACGGAGATGTGACGGCACCTGCGGTCGAGGACCTGCTGCGTACGCTCGCGCCGCAGGTCCTCGGCGTGCTCGTCCGCCGCCACGGCCAGTTCTACGCCTGTGAGGACGCCGTCCAGGAGGCGCTGCTCGCCGCCGCCGTGCAGTGGCCGGCACAGGGCCTGCCCGACCGTCCCCGCTCCTGGCTGGTCACCGTCGCCACGCGTCGGCTCACCGACGAGTGGCGCAGCGAGCACGCCCGCCGGGAACGCGAGGTGGCGGTGGCGGTGCGGCAGCCGGCGTACGCCACTGTCGCCCCACCCGCCGACGAGGACCCGCCGGGCGCCGACGACACGTTGCGGCTGCTGTTCCTCTGCTGTCATCCGGCGTTGCCGGTGAGCGGGCAGGTGGCGCTCACGCTGCGCGCCGTGGGTGGACTGAGCACCGCCGAGATCGCCCGCGCGTACCTGGTGCCGGAGGCGACGATGAGCCAGCGGATCCGCCGTGCGAAGCAGCGGATCGAGGCGGCCGGCGCCCGCTTCACGCTGCCGTCACCGGCCGACCGCGACGATCGGCTCGCCGCCGTGCTGCGCGTGCTCTACCTGATCTTCAACGAGGGTTACACCGCCTCCAGCGGCGAGGCGCTGCACCGGGCCGAGCTGACCGCCGAGGCGATCCGGCTGACCCGGGAGCTGCGCCGGCTGCTCCCGGACGACGGCGAGGTGGCCGGGTTGCTGGCACTGATGCTGCTCACCGACGCGCACCGGGCCGCCCGTACCGGGCCGGACGGCGAACTGGTGCCGCTGGCCGAGCAGGACCGCACCCGCTGGGACCGGGACGCCGTCGCGGAGGGGGTGGCGCTGGTGACCGAAGCGCTCACCTGGTCGGCGCCCGGCGCGTACCAGGTGCAGGCGGCGATCGCCGCTGTCCACGCGGAGGCGCCCACCGCCGGGGACACCGACTGGCGGCAGATCGTCGCGCTCTACCGGGTGCTGGCCCGGGTCGCGCCGAACCCGATGGTCACGCTCAACCAGGCGGTCGCGGTGGCCATGGTGGACGGGCCGCGTGCCGGGCTGGCGCTGCTGGCAACGCTCGACGCCGACGGCCGGACCTCGAGCCACCACCGGCTCACCGCCGTCCGCGCGCACCTGCTCGACATGGCCGGCGACCGCGCGGAGGCGCGGGCCGCCTACCTGGCCGCCGCGCGGGCCACCACGAGCCTGCCGGAGCGGCGTCATCTTGAGGTACGCGCGGCGCGCCTGGCCGACGACAGCGCAGTCCGGCCGGGCTGACCGGTGTCGATCAGAACAACCGCCCACGGTACGGATGCGGCCGGCCCCACTTCTCCTCCCACTGGAGCAGTTCCGCCTGCCACCAGGGAAGATCCGGGCGATATTCGCGGATCAGGTCGGCGCGCTCCGGCCTGTCGACCAGGAAGCCCCAGTACCGCTCGACCGCATCGCGAACCTCCGGAACGGAATACTCGCCGTGCTGGGACTTGAGCACCTGGTTCTGGAACCTGATGCGACAGCCGTCCACCTGGACGTCGAAACCTTCGCTGTCCCACTCCTCGCCGGGAACCCCGCCGTTCGACGCGTCGTCGACCAGGGCCAACGCGGCAAGGCAGGCGTTGAAGGAGACCGATATCTCGGTGATCAACCACGCTCCCAACGCCTCGTACCGTGCGTCGTCCGCGTGATAGAGCGGTAACCGGAACTCGTCGTCGGAGAACGCGAGCGGACTCACGGCAGCGGCCGAGCCGTCCCGACCTGCCTGCTCAGAACAACCGTCCCCGGTCCGGGTGCGGCCGGCCCCACTTCTCCTCCCAGCGCAGCAACGCCGCTTCCCAATGCGGCAGGTCGGGGTGGAACTCCCGCACCACGTGCGGATTGTCGGGGCTGTTGCGCAGGAACGCCCAGTACTGTTCCAGCGCCTCTCGGAACTCCGGGAGCGGGTACCGGCCGTGCTCGCTGTCGACCCACTGGTTGCTGATGGAGACGCCCCCCGGCTCGAAGGTCACCTCGTAGTTATCGCTGCTCCACTCCTCGAACGGCGGCCGGCCCTGAGCCACGTCCGCCAGCATGGCCAACGCGTCCAGGGCGACCAGGGCATGGGTGGAGATGTCGGTGGTGAGCCATGAGCCCAGCGCGTCGAAGCGCTTGTCGCCGGCCTGAAAGACCGGGAGTCCGAACTGATCGTATGCGAACCGCATGAAGCTCACGGGTGACCACCTCCTGCCGTCGGGAAGACAGGCCATCCGTGGGTGAACCCGCCGGACGAATTGTAGAAGCCTTCGATCGTTACCCCCTTGTACGTCCCGCGCCACTTGTTCGGGCCGGCCGGAACGGCATTCTGGAAGGCTGCGGGGATGGCGTTGTCGACCTGTGCCGGAGTCCAGTGGTCGGGGAAGAACGTGCTGACGCCGCCGTTGCCCGCCTTGGCCTTCCACCTTCCGTTCGGCGGGTCCAGTGTGGGGTCGAAGAACTCGGGTTCAGCGGTGTAGACGCCGGTGCGGGTGTCACGCTGGGTCGTGCCCGGCTTGATCCGCCGGTCGGGGAAGTCCTCACCGCCGGGCCGGTAGTGGTAGCCCGACCCCTTGGGCATGCCCGGCTTCACGTGGCCGCCCATCACGTGCTCGGTGAAGTGCGGGTTCATCCGGTCGGGCCGGTTACGCGTCTTCGTGCGCTTGAGAAAGCGCAACGCGGCCCGCATCAACCGGCCGCCTGCTTTGCCCCCGCCCATGTCACCTCACCCGTCGACGAGTTTCCAGAGGGCTTCCTGGACGAGGTTGCCGACGATGGTCCTGGCCAGCGCATGGAAGATCGGGATCTCCAGCAGCGAGGCGCCGAAGGTGACCGCCGCGGTGGCGATGGCCTGCGCGATCTGGATGGCGAGGACGACCAGTTGCACGATGACGGCGACCTTGAGGGCGAGCACGATCGCGCCGCAGATGATCAGGCCGGTGCCGGTCAGCACGGCGGCGGTGACACCGTCGCGCAGGCTGTCGGCGGGGCTGTCCTCCTTGTTCCACCAGGTCTGGAACGCGGTGATGTCCTGGCCGATGTGCTGGGTCCAGACCGTGGCCGCCCCGGTGTTCGCCTCGCTCACCACCCCGGAGAGGGTGTCGGAGAACCGGATCCAGGCGTTGCCCATCTCGAAGAGCTTGGTCTCGTCCGCCTCGGGCCAGGTGTAGCCGAGAACGCCGAGCAGCGACCGCAACTCGCCGGGTAGCTCCATGCCCATGCTCAGCCTCCCAGCATCCGCCGCAGGCCGTCGAGGTTGCGGGTGATGGCCGCCTCGGTCTCGGCGTAGCTGACGGCCATCCGGCCGAGGTCGGCGCCGGCTGCGGCGATCTCGTTGAGCGCGCCGTCGAAGCACTCGAACGCGAACGCGGAGACCTCGTCGTGGGCGGCGCCGATGAGTGAGCCGATGTCGTCGGAACCCCAGGGGCGGCCGAAGCCGGCCAGCTCGGCCTGGAAGGCGGTGAGCGCCGCACCGAACCGGGTCGCGACCGAGTCCAGCGCCGACCCGGAGGCGCCCAGCCGCTCCGGATCGATCTCGACCGGCATCAGCGCCCGTCCTGGCGGGCGAGCCGGTCCTGTGCCTGCATCAGGGCATCGGTGAACATGCTGAACTGGCGCCCCGCGTCGGCCTGGATGCGGCGCAGTTGCTCACCGAGCGAACCCAGGTCGACCTCGCCCGGGGCAGTGGTGGCCTGCTCCCGCAGGTCGGCGAGAGCGGCGTTGACGGCCGCCTCGATCTCCTCGGCGAGTGCCTCGCTGGCCATCCGCATCACGCGGGGGTCGAGCGTCAGCCCGGTGACCTGCCCGGGTGGGCCGGCGGTGACCCGGATCAGGCCGTCGGCTGCCTCGCCCACGCCTTCCGGCGGCGCCACCTGCTCGCCCGCGGCGGTCTGCCGCTGGAGCGCGGCCATGGTTTCGGACAGCACCCGGCCGAAGCCGGACGGGTCGGCGGGATCGGCCATCCGCGACGCTCCTCCCATTCGAGGTCGCTTCGCATCCTATGCACCGGAGCCGACACCGGTGGTCCCGCCGGATCGATGTGGACGGTGGCCTCCGCCACTCTGGAACGTCACCGTCCGTACACAGCACTCCGGGCCGGCCCGTGGGCCGACCCGGTGGTGTGTGTGCGTCGCGTACTCAGCTCTTGAAGGCGTCCTTGACCTTCTCGACGGCCTGCTTGAGCTTGGCACCGGCCTGGTCGTTGCGGCCCTCGGCCTCGAGGCGCTCGTTGTCGGTCGCCCGGCCGATGCCCTCCTTGACCTTGCCCGTGGCGTCCTGCGAGGTGTTGTCGATCTTGTCGTCGAGACCCATGATGACCTCCACTGGTGCGGTTGCCTGACGACAACTGGTTACCCCGGGGGCCGTCCGCTCAATCCCCTCACCCGATCGGGCGAAAGCGTCGTAGCCGCAGGCTGTTGCCCACCACGAAGACCGACGAGAACGCCATCGCCGCCCCGGCGAGCATCGGGTTGAGCAGCCCGGCCGCCGCCAGCGGCAGCGCCGCGACGTTGTAGGCGAACGCCCAGAACAGGTTGCCCTTGATGATCGCCAGGGTCCGCCGGGAGAGCCGGATGGCGTCCGCCGCGGCCATCAGGTCGCCCCGGACCAGCGTCAGGTCGGCGGCCTCGATGGCCGCGTCGGTGCCGGTGCCCATGGCCAGCCCGAGGTCGGCCCGGGCCAGCGCGGCGGCGTCGTTCACCCCGTCGCCGACCATGGCGACCACCCGGCCCTCGCGCTGGAGCCGCTCGACCACCGCGACCTTGTCGGCGGGCAGCACCTCCGCGATCACCTCGTCGATGCCGACCTCGGCCGCCACCGCCTTCGCCACCGTGGTGTTGTCGCCGGTGAGCAGCACCGGCTTCAGGCCCAGCTCACGCAGCCGGGCGACGGCCGCCCGGCTGGTCGGCTTCACCGCGTCGGCCACCGCGAGCACGCCCCGGGCCCGCCCGTCCCAGCCGGCCAGGATCGCCGTCCGCCCGGCGGCCTCCGCGCCGGTCGCGGCCCGCTCGACCTCCTCGGGTACGTCGAGACCCCGCTCCCGCAGCAGCCGGGCCCGGCCGACCACCACGGTCCGGCCGTCGACGGTGCCGGTCACGCCCAGCCCCTCGGCGTTGGCGAACTCGCCGACCGGCGGCAGCGGCCCGGCGTCGGCGGCAGCCTCGGCGACGGCACGCGCGATCGGGTGCTCGGAGGCGGCCTCCAGCGCGCCGGCCCCCCGGAGCAGCTCGGCGGCGTCCTCGCCGTCGGCGGGCAGTACCTCGGCCAGCGCCATCCGGCCGGTGGTGACGGTGCCGGTCTTGTCCAGCACCACGGTGTCGACCCGGCGGGTGGACTCCAGCACCTCCGGCCCCTTGATCAGCACACCGAGCTGCGCGCCGCGCCCGGTGCCGACGAGCAGCGCGGTCGGCGTGGCCAGGCCGAGCGCACACGGGCAGGCGATGATCAGTACGGCCACCGCGGCGGTGAACGCGGCGGTCGCACCGGAGCCGGTGCCGAGCCACCAGCCGAGCGTGCCCGCGGCCAGCGCGATCACGATCGGCACGAACACGCCGGAGATCCGGTCGGCGAGCCGCTGCACCGCCGCCTTGCCGGTCTGCGCCTGCTCCACCAGCCGCGCCATCTGGGCGAGCTGGGTGTCGCCGCCGACCCGGGTGGCCCGGACCACCAGCCGGCCGCCGGCGTTCACCGTCGCGCCGACCACGGCGTCGCCCGGCCCCACCTCGACCGGCACCGACTCGCCGGTGAGCATGCTGGCGTCGACAGCCGAGGTGCCCTCCTCGACCACGCCGTCGGTGGCGACCTTCTCGCCGGGCCGGACCACGAAGCGGTCACCGACCGCCAGCCGGCCGACCGGGATCCGGGTCTCCTGCCCGTCGCGCAGCACCGCCACGTCCTTGGCCCCGAGTTCGAGCAGCGCGCGCAGCGCCGACCCGGCGGTGCGCTTGGAGCGGGCCTCGAAGTACCGCCCGGCCAGGATGAACACCGTCACCCCGGCGGCGGCCTCCAGGTAGATGTTGCCGGCGCCGTCGCCGCGGGTGATGTCGAAGCTGAACGGGTGTTTCATCCCGGGCATGCCGGCGGTGCCGAAGAACAGCGCCCAGAGCGACCAGCCGAACGCGGCCAGCGTGCCGAGCGAGACGAGCGTGTCCATGGTCGCCGCGCCGTGCCGCAGGTTGACCAGTGCGGCGCGGTGGAACGGCAGCCCGCCCCAGACCACCACCGGGGCGGCCAGCGTGAGCGAGGCCCACTGCCAGTAGTCGAACTGCCAGGCCGGAACCATGGCGAGCACGATCACCGGCACGGTGAGCACGGCGGAGACCCAGAGCCGGGTACGCGCCGCGTGCATCTCGTCCACCGGCTCCCCGGCCGCTGCCGCCTCCGCCTGCTCGGGCGGCGGCGGCACCACTGCGGTGTAGCCGGTCTTCTCGACGGTGGCGATCAGGTCGGCCGGCGCGATGTCGTCGGCGTACCGGACGGTGGCCTTCTCGGTGGCGTAGTTCACAGTCGCCTCGACGCCGTCCATCCGGTTGAGCTTCTTCTCGATCCGGGCGGCGCAGGACGCGCAGGTCATCCCGCCGATCGCCAGTTCGATCAGGTTCGGCGCGGTGGGCAGCGCCTTTCCCGTGGCAGTCATCGCGGCACCTCCGGCGCTCAACTGTGCCCGTGCCCGGGGGTGCCGTGTCCGGCGTCCGGGGTCGGTGCGGGGGTGGATGTCGGCGCGGCGGGCGCCGGCGCGGTCTGGTCGCCGGCCAGGACGGTGAACTCGGCGGTGTGCACCGCGTCGCCGTGCCGGAAGTCCAGGTAGAGACGGTACGCCCCGGCCGACGGCACCTCGGCGGCGAACGTGACCGCCGGGCCTGCGGGTGTCTGCCCGTCGCCGGGCGTGCCCTCCGGGTGCACGTGCAGGTACGCCAGGTCGCCCTGCCGCAGTGCCACCAGGTGCCCGTACGCGCCGAGGTAGGGCTGAAGATCGGTGACCGGCCGCCCGTCGCGGCTGACGGAGAGCGTGAGCCGGCTGGTCCGGCCCGGCTCCGGCGTGCCGGTCAGGGTGACCGTGTAGCCGTCGACAGTCGTGCTGGTCGCCGGTGCCGGCAGCGGCCGGGCGGCCAGCTCGCCGGGGACGGTGACGTCCAGGCCGAGGGTGAGCGGCTCCCCGCCGCCCGGGGTGAAGTCGGCGAACGCCCGCCAGACGCCGGGGCCGTCCAACGGCGAGGCGACGCGCCAGGTGCCGTCGCCGTCCATCTCCGGGTGGACGTGCCGGAAGCCGGAGAGGTCCCGCCGGGCGACGATCAGGTGCATGCGCTTGTCGTGGGCCACCTCGTAGCGGGTGACGGGTGCGCCGTCCGGGCCGGTGATCCGGAAGGCGAACTGCCCCGCCGGGGCGGCGGCGGGCTGGAAGGTGTAGCCGCGTTCGGAGACGAGCAGGCCGCCGGGCAGGTGCGCGGAAGCGCCGCCCGCCTGGCTCTCGTCGCCGTGACCGGCGTCGCCGGCCCCGTGGTCGCTGTCGCTGTCGTCGTGGCGGGTCTCGGCGGCCGGGGTGACGGGATCGGCCAGGTTGCCGATCCCGTACGCCGCGCCGAACACCGCCACGAGGCCGAGGGCGAAGCCACTGAGCTTCGTCGCCGTGTTCATTGGTGTCTCCTCGGTTTCCGCGGGTCCGTCGGACCCGTCACGCACCGACGAGGTCGTAGCCGGCCTCGTCGACCGCCGCGCGGACCGCGTCCACGTCCAGCGGGTCCTGACTGGTGACGGTGACCCGGCCGCCGGCCAGGTCGACCTGGACGTCGGTGACGCCCGGAAGCGCGCTCAGCTCGGTGCTCACCGAGTTGACGCAGTGCCCGCAGGTCATGCCGCTCACCTGGTAGGTGCTCTCCATCTCGCCCTCCGATCTTATACCCCCCAGGGGTACGTTCGAGACGTTAGCATACCCCCGAGGGGTACGCTATCCTCGGTTCCATGACCGCGCCGTCCAGCCCGACCCGGGGCTACACCGCCAGCAAGGACCAACTCCTCGCCCGGCTCCGCCGCATCGAGGGTCAGGTCCGTGGCATCGAGAAGATGGTCGAGGACGACCGCTACTGCATCGACGTGCTCACCCAGATCTCGGCCATCCAGGCGGCGCTGGACAAGGTCGGCCTCGGCCTGCTCGACGGCCACGCCCGGCACTGCATGCACGAGGGCGCCGCCGAGGGCCGGGCCGACGAGATGGCGACCGAGATGATGGCCGCCGTCGGCCGCCTGATGAAGCGCGGCTGAGCGGGGACCTCCGGCCCCCGGAACCGGGCACATCGACCCGCGCCGACGCGTCGGGCCGGTCGTACCGTCGAAGTGGCGGGCAGGCCGACCCCGGCGGACCCGCGGCGACGGACGGAGGGCGGCCCGATGATGTGGCAGAGCCCGATGATGGGCTGGATGTGGATCTGGTCCCTGCTGGTGCTCGCGGTGCTGGCGGGGCTCGTCTGGGCGGCCGTGCGGTGGACCGGCCCCCAGTACCTGGGCCCGACGACGGCCCGGCGCATCCTGGACGAGCGGTACGCGCGCGGCGAGATCGACGAGGACGAGTACCGGCGACGCCGGGCCGGTCTGGCCTGATCACGCGAGGCGAGCGTCACCGGTCCCGGTGAGGTCAGGCTGCCTACCATGGCCGGGCGACGACCCGGACGTGGTCGACACGTCCGCGCCGCCCGGGTGACCAGACCGGTCCGGCGGACCAGGCGTCGCCCCGACCGTTGGGAGAGACGCCGTGGGTGCCGACCACACCCGCCCCGCACCCGCCGCGCCGCCGGGCGTACGCCGGCTGCTCGTCGCAGTGGTGGTGCCGCTGTTCGCACTCACCGTGATCGCGGCGCTGGTCCTCTGGCCCCGGCAGGACCGGGAGCCGGTCGGCGGCGCGGACGTCCCCCGCTACCACGGCACGGTGACCCGGGTGGTCACCGAGCCCTGCCCGCCGACCCCGGAGGCCCCGGACGGCGGGGGCGGCCCCTGCGGCACCGTGACGGTGACCGCCGAGCAGGGCCCGGACGCGGGCCGCCAGGTCGAGACGCCGATCCCGGCCGGGCCCGGCGCGCCCCGGGTCGCGGTCGGCGACGAGGTGGTCCTGGTCGAGCTGACCGATCCGGCCGACCCGGCGGTGAAGTCCTACAACATCGCCGAGCACCAGCGCGGCACACCGCTGATCTGGCTGATGGTGCTGTTCGCCGCCGCGATCGTGGCGTTCGGCCGCTGGCGCGGGCTGGCCGCGCTCGCCGGCCTGGCGGCCAGCTTCGCCATCCTGCTCGGCTTCGTGCTGCCAGGCATCGGCGCCGGCCAGCCGCCGCTGCTGGTGGCCATCGTCGGCGCCGCGTTGATCATGTTCGTGGTGCTCTACCTGACCCACGGGATCACCGCGCAGACGTCGGTGGCGGTGCTCGGCACGCTGGGCAGCCTGGTGATCACCGGCGTGCTCGGCCTGCTCGCCACGTCCGCCACCCACCTGACCGGCTTCGGCAGCGAGGACGCCACCACGCTGTCCATGTTCCAGGCCGACGTGGACCTGCACGGCCTGCTGCTGGCCGGCATCATCATCGGCTCGCTGGGCGTGCTGGACGACGTCACAGTCACCCAGGCGGCCACCGTCACCGAACTGGCGCACGCCAACCCCGGGCTGTCCCGGCGGCAGCTCTACCGCGCGGCGACCCGGGTCGGCCGGGCCCACATCGCGTCCACCGTCAACACCATCGTGCTGGCGTACGCGGGCGCCTCGCTGCCGCTGCTGCTCCTGCTGGTCGCCGACTCCCGCCCGGTCAGCGAGATCCTCACCAGCGAGTTCCTCGCCCAGGAGATCGTCCGCAGCGCGGTGGCCACGCTCGGCCTGATCGCCGCCGTACCGCTGACCACCGGCCTGGCCGCGATCGTGACCACCGCCGGACGGCGCCCGCGCGGCGCGGAGCCGGCGCCGCCCGCGCCCCGGCCGCCGGCCGGACGGGACGACGCGCTGGAGGCGCTCGGCGGCGGAAGGAGTACGGAGGCCGCATGGTGAGACTCCGCAGCGTGACCATCGATTTCAAACGCGACGCTGGTCACGGTGCGCCACGGCGAAATCTCGCTATTGGTCGGCTTCCGGACGTAGATCCTCACGAGTGCTGTCGGGTAACCTCGCTGCCGGTCACCGCCGAAGGCGCGCACCGGCGCCAGCGGTGCCGCCGCCCAATCGCCCACGGGCGAGCCGGGGAACCAGGTACATGGGGTGAATCCGCGACAGCGGTAGGGGCCACTTCCGTCCCGAACCCGTCAGCTAACCCGGTCGGCGGCCGACGGAAGGGAACACTGTGACGGCACCCCTGCGCCGCTGGCTGACACCCGTGGTGGCCGTGCTGGCCTCACTGGCCGTGCTGGCCGGGCCGACGCCGGCGACCGCGGCCCCCGCCGCGGCGGCACCCGGCAACCCCTCGGGCCACGAGGAGGACGGCGAACCGCCGCTCATCACCGAGGCGATCGACTCCGCCAACCGGAACTTCCTCCAGGCCAAGGCGAAGCTCGCCAAGTCGCAGGACCGCCAGCGGCGGCTGGCGGCCGAGGTGAAGACGGCACAGGCCGAACTCGACGCGCTCAGCCCGCAGGTCAACCAGCTCGCCGCCCAGTCCTACCGGACCGGCCGGATGGGCGCGATGGCGATGCTGCTGGAGAGCAACTCCCCCGACTCGTTCGTCCGCCGGGTCAACGCCCTGGACGAGCTGAACCTCCTCAACGCGCAGCGCCTGGCCGCCATCAACGCGGTCAAGACCCGCGCCGAGCAGGCCAAGATCGCGATGGACGCCGAGGTCCGCGAGCAGGAGAAGCAGAAGAACGCGATGGAGCGCGAGAAGGTGCAGGCCGAGCGCGCGCTGAAGCTGGTCGGCGGTCTCGGCTTCACCGGCGGACTGGTCTCCGCCACCTCACCGGTCGCCAAGATCGCCCCCGGCCGCACCGCCGACGGCGGGTGGAAGGCCGAGTCGTGCAGCGAGGACGACCCGACCACCTCGGGCTGCGTCACGCCGCGCACGCTGCACGCCTACAAGGAGGTCCGGCGCGCGGGCTTCAAGCGCTTCGTGGGCTGCTACCGGTCCGGCGGGCCGTGGGAGCACCCCAAGGGCAAGGCGTGCGACTGGTCGCTGCAGAACAGCGGCTTCGCACCCTGGCACAACAATGACACCCGCAGGTACGGCAACGAGGTGGCCGCCTTCCTCATCCGCAACGCCGACCGGCTGGGCATCTACTACGTCATCTGGAACCGGCAGATCTGGTTCCCGGCCACCGGCTGGCGCTCCTACAGCGGGCCGTCGAACCACACCGACCACGTCCACATGTCGCTGCTCTGACGCCGGACACCACGAAGAAGGGGCCGCCCTCGGGCGGCCCCTTTCGTCTTCCCGTGGATCAGCTCGCCAGCGCCGGGTCTGCGGGCGCCGCCGGGGCGGGCAGCGGGGCCGGGGCCTGCGCCACGGTCCGCACCTCGCCGCCGGCGAGACGGTACGACATGCCGACCACCGTGCACCGCCCCGCCGCCACCCGCTCGGCCAGCACGGTGGACCGGGCCAGCAGCGTCTCCACGGTCTGCGCGATGTGCACGTCGATGATGCCGTCGAGGTCCTCGACGCCCTGGCGGGCGGCGCGCAGCAGGCTGGGCGAGACCGCGTCCACCACCGCGCCCAGGTGCCCGGCCGGGGCGGCGCCGGTCCGGACCCCCTCGCGGGCGGCCTGGACCGCGCCGCACGAGTCGTGCCCGAGCACCACCACGAGCGGAGTGCCCAGCACGGTGACGGCGTACTCGACGCTGCCGAGCACCTCCGGCCCGGCGGTGTGCCCGGCGGTACGCACCACGAAGAGGTCACCGAGGCCGCGATCGAAGATGATCTCGGCGGCGAGCCGCGAGTCGGAGCAGCCGACGATCACCGCGAACGGGTGCTGGCCGTCGGCGACAGCCGCCCGGTGGCCGGCGTCCTGATTCGGATGCTGGGGGACGCCGGTGACGAACCGGTGATTACCGGCACGCAGTTCGGCAAGTGCCTGCTCCGGGGTCCTCGGCGTCATGTCGCTCACCTCGTCTACCAGGGAACTACCAGGCCGGACGGCCTCGCGACCAACGTTCACACGCCCCTCGGGAGCCGTCAAGATTCGTGATACGCATTTCATACTTTCCCGTCGCCGCCCGCCTCCGGACCGCGCCGATTCGGCAGGTGGCGGCGGTGGCCATAGCATGACCACCATGGCGACCACACCAGTTGAGGACGGGAGCCGCCGTAACTGGACCTTCCTCACCAACCACGGCCACGTGCTGCTGGCTATCGCACGCAACCCCACCGCCCGGCTGCGTGACGTCGCCGACGAGGTGGGCGTGACCGAGCGGGCGGCCCAGGCCATCGTCGCCGACCTGGAGGCCGGGGGTTACCTGCGGCGTACGCGGGTGGGACGGCGCAACGAGTACACGATCAACCCGAAGGGCCGCTTCCGGCACCCGGCCGAGGCCGACCAGCAGGTCGGCGCCCTGCTGGCCCTCTTCGCCGCCGAGCCGGCCGGGGACGCCGCCGCCGACCGGTGACCCGGCCGGGCACCACGTGTGCCCGCGCGAGCGGGCGCGGCGGGTAATCTCAGCGCGTGCGCGACAGCTTGCGGCCGGGCGCGACCACGGGACGCGTCCGGGCCGGACACCGGATCAGGTCCGTCCTCTCCGGAGCGGCGGTGGCCGCCCTGCTCGGCGGCGCGCTCGCGGTGCCCGCGCCCGCGCTGGCCGCCCCGAAGTGCGGCCCGACCGGCGGCCCCGCCCCCACCGAGGTGCCCTGGGCGATCAGCCGCCTCGACCCGGCTGCCGCGTGGCGGGTCGGCAAGGGCGCCGGGATCACCGTCGCGGTGATCGACTCCGGGGTCTCACCGGCCCACCCGCTGCTACGGGGACGGGTGCTGCCGGGGGAGGACTTCAACCAGCTCGTCCGCCTGAAGGGACAGTGCGACCTGGTCGGCCACGGCACCATGGTCGCGGGCATCATCGCCGGCCGGGAGGGCACCGGCTCGCCGTACACCGGCATCGCGCCGGAGGCGAAGATCCTGCCGCTGCGGGTGCTGGCCGAGAACAAGGAGAACTTCGACCCCAACGTGCCGGCCGAGATCGGCAAGGCGATCCGCTGGGCCGTCGACCACGACGCCGACGTGATCAACCTGTCCCTGGTCACGCTCGACGACCCGGCGCTGAAGTCCGCCGTGCAGTACGCGCTCGGCAAGGACGTGGTCGTCGTCGCCTCCGCCGGCAACCGGCAGGAGAACCGGGAGGACCGGCCGGCCTACCCGGCGGCGTACCCGGGTGTCATCGCCGTCGCCGGCATCGACGAGCAGGGCGGGCACGTCGGCAGCTCGGTCAGCGGCGACTATGTGGACATCGCCGGCCCCGGCCTGAACATCGTCGGGCCCGCGCCGCAGGGGTCGGGCTACCGGGCCGAACCGCAGGGCGGGACGAGCTTCGCCAGCGCGTACGTGTCCGGGGCGGCGGCGCTGGTGCGGGCCGCCCACCCGGACATCAGCGCCGAGGAGGTCGCCTACCGGCTGACCCGCACCGCCGACAACCCGCCCGACGGGCACAACGCCGAGGTCGGCTACGGGATGGTCAGCCCGTACCGGGCGGTCACCAGCCTGCTCGGCACCCGGAACGACCCGCCGCTGGGCGCCATGCCGCCACCGGCGCCGCCGGCCGACCCGCTGGCCTGGCAGCGCCCGGTCGCGATCTGGGTCGCCGTCGTGGGCGCGCTGCTGGCCGGCGTCCTGCTGACGCTGCGGCCCATCCTGGTACGCGGACGGCGGCGCGGGTGGCGGCCGGGCCGGCGCGACGTGCCGCAGGACGCCTGACGATGCACGACGGCTCCGCCCGGCACGAGCCGGAGCGGAGCCGCTGTGGACCGGTCGGGGTCAGTTGCCCCAGACCTTGGAGTTGCTCATCTCCGTGGTCATGTAGTTCTCGCGCGCGATGCCCACCGCGCCGCCGATCTCGTTCAGGACCTTGTTGATGTCCCGCACGGCGGCGTCCCACTGGGCCTGGTGCTGCTGGTAGGCGGCCCGGTCCTGGCCCTCCCACTCGAGCTTGGTCAGCATCGCCCGTAGCGTGTCCAGCTTCTCGTCGATGGTCCGCGAGATGGCCTGCATCTGCTGGTTGCTGCTCTCCAGAACAGCGTAATCAACCTTGATGCTCATCGATTCCTCCTCTGCCTGTCTTCGCGGATCACGGGTTGAGAGCAGCGTGGAACTTGTCCAGCATCTGCTGCTGCTCTTCGTCGTTCACCTGGTGCGTGGTGCCCGACTTGTCGAGCAGGTCCGCGATGTTGTCCATCGCGGTCAGCAGCTTCGCCGTGTCCTCGTTCCAGCGGTTCATCAGGCCCTGGAAGCCCGTGGACGCCTGGCCCTTCCAGGCCATCGCCAGGTCGTCGACCACGTTCCACAGCTTCTTGAGCTCGCCGTCGACGTCGCTGCGCGTGGACCGCACGTCACTCGCGGCGGTGTGCAGAGTCGCTGCACTGACCTCGAACGCCATGCTTCACACCCTTCCGTCATCTTGTGGCGGCGGTTCCGCCGCGCCCTCCCCCGCGGCAAGGCGTACACACCCCACCGACGGACACTTCATCCGAACCGTAGCGGACGACGTCCAACCCGCGCAGCCCTGATGACCCATCGACGTATTCCGACAGCCCTCAACGGCAACGCGATCCGGCGTCGTCCGTACGAGGTGGACGGTCGTCGCCGAGGTCAGGGACGTTCCCGTGTGGATCTGACGATCGTCGACACGCCGAAGGCCAGCACCGCGATCAGCAGCACCACCACGACCCACAGCACCGGCTTGGTGAACGCGCGCTGGAACGCCAGCACCAGCAGCGCCGCGCAGGTGCTCAACGCCACCACCTCGGCGGCCCGCCGCAGCTTCGCCGAGCGGGTCAGCCCGGCGAACAGCATCAGGACCACGAAGACCGGGATGGTCAGCAGCACGTACAGCAACAGCGAGAAGAGCAGGGTTTCCACGCGTCGCTCCCGTCACCCGTAGAACTTGGAGTCCCGCACCCAGTCGATCTTGATGTCCTTGATGTCCGGGTCGGAGCCGGTCGGCGCCCAGCCGGGACGGGAGTCCGCGGTGAAGGTGAACCGGTCGTCGGTGTGGAAGGCGGCCAGCAGCGCGTGCAGCAGCGCGCTGATCTCGCCGAAGACCAGGACCAGGATGGCGGCCGTCGCGGCCAGGCCGGCGATGCCGATGGCCTGGGCCAGCGCCGTGGTGGCGGGAAAGAACTGGAGCGCGATCGAGGCGATCACCGCGACCAGGATCGGCATGAGCGCCTGGGCCAGGCCGGAGACCGCGTCGTTGTACGCGTCGCGGGCCGCGGTGAGCGTGTCCCGGTTGGCGGCGAACGCCTCGGCCAGCGAGTTGATCTCCGCGCCGAGCTTGCGGAGGAACAGGTCGAACGCGTCCCGGTCGTCGAAGTCCCACTCCGCCGCGTCCGGCGGAACCGCCGCCATGGCCGCGCCGAACTGGTCCGCGCCGAGCAGGCGGGCCGCCTCGTCCCACTTCTTGATCGACTCGTTCACCTGCTGGTTGTCGAACGACTCCAGATAGAGGATCGTGCCGATCAGCGCCGCCGAGGCGGCGATCCAGACCAGGTTGCCCTTGGCGATGGCCGCCGCCGAGCGGACCGGAGCCGTGGTCTGCGCGACCGACACCGAGCCGGTCACCGTCCCCGAGGCGTTGGCGATGAGGATCTCCGGTGGCATCAGGCGTCCCTTCCGTGGCGGACCCGGCCGGTCACTTGACCACCCAGGGCTGATCCGACTTCTCCCAGTTCTTCGCGCTCTGTTCGAGCTGCTCGGCGACCCTGCGCAGATGCTCCACACCGCCGCGGACGTTGGCCAGGTGCCCGTCCACAGCCGCGTTGTGCCGCTCCACCGCCCCGGTGCCGAACCAGCTCAGCGCAGTGCCGGGCAGCTTGACCTCGGCCAGCAGCGTCTCGACGTTGCGCAGGTATTGGATCGGGCCGTCCGGGGCGTCGAGCCGCTGGCCGGCCTTCCGGATCGCGTCGACGTCGACGGTGTTCGGCATCGTCGGCCTTCCTCTCGTTCAGCGCCGCAGGTTGCGGGTCGGGTCGGACAGGTCCACCCCGAAGCGGCGGAACCAGTCTTCGGGGGTGAGCGTGCCGTTCTGCGCCTGGCGGACCGTCTCGGAGTCGCCGAGCATCTCGCTCAGCATCTCGCGCTGCCGCTCCTCGAAGGCGGCGTACGCCGCGTCGATCGCGGCCTGCATCGACTCGGCCAGGGAGAAGCTGTCCAGCCGCATCGCCCGCGCGTTCAGCTCGACGTCGCCGACCTTCATGTCGCCGTCCACAGTCACCCGCACCAGCCCGTCCGGGCTCTCCCCGGTGACCCGTAGCTCCGCGCGCTGCCGCTGGAGCTCGGCCAGCCGGCGCTGCTGTTCCTGCGCCTGGCGCAGCAGGCCCTCCATTGCCGCACCGAAACCCGACGGGCTGCTCACCTACGCGCCCCTTTCCCACTCGCGACGATCGATCGGGCCGACGCTACCGGACCGGACTCCCGCCGTCCGTCCCGTCAGGCGGGTTCCGTCCACGCGGTCTGGATGAGCTGCTGACCGTCGCGGCGGCGCACGAGCGTGCCCCGGCCCGGCGGCTGCGGGGTCGGCCGCAGGTTGCCGAAGACCGCGCCCTCCTCCCGGCTGCCGGACATCAGCAGGCCCGGCGAGTCCAGCTCGCGCAGGCGTTGCAGCACCGGCTCGTACAGCGCCCGGGCGACACCGCCGACCCGGCGCGTGATGATCAGGTGCAGGCCGATGTCCCGCGCCTGCGGCAGCAGTTCGTGCAGCGCGCTGAGCGGGTTGCTGCCACCGGAGGCGACCAGGTCGTAGTCGTCCACCAGGATGTACAGCTCCGGGCCCTTCCACCAGCTCCGGTCGCGCAGCTGCGCGGTGGTCACGTCCGGGCCGGGCAGCCGGTTCTGCAGGGCGCTGCGTATCGACCCGAGCCCCTGGCTGAACACCTGGTTCGACGGCGCGTAGTCGAGCAGGTGATCCCCCTCGACCGCGCCCAGCAGACCACGCCGGTAGTCGGCGATGACCAGCCGCGCCTGGGCCGGGGTGTACCGCTCGGCGATCCCCCGGGCGATCAGCCGCAGCAGGTTGGTCTTGCCGCACTCGGCGTCGCCGAACACGGTCAGGTGCGGCTCCCCCGCCAGGTCCAGGTAGACCGGGGCGAGCGCCGACTCGTTGACGCCGATCGGGATGCCCGGGGCGGACCTGTCGACCACCTTCGCCAGCTCGGTCACCGTCAGCCTGCGCGGCAGCAGCCGCACCTTCGGCGCCGGCTGTCCCGGCCAGTTCGCCGCGACGTGACCGGCCAGCGCCACCGACGCCTCGGTCAGGTCCTCGATGTCACGCTTGCCGTCGATCCGCGAGATCGCGGTCAGGAAGTGCAGCTTGTCCCGGGTCAGACCGCGACCGGGCGCGCCCACCGGCACGTTCTGCGCCGCCCGCCTGTCGATCTCCGACTCCGACGGGTCACCGAGCCGCAGCTCCAGCTTGGTGCCGAGCAGGTCCCGCATGTTGATCCGGATCTCCGCCCACCGCACCGCCGTGATCACCACGTGCACACCGAAGCCCAGGCCCCGGTTCGCCAGGTTGGTGATCGTCTGCTCCAGCTCCTCGTACTCCTGACGCAGCGTGTTCCAGCCGTCCACCACGAGGAAGACGTCACCGAACGGGTCGTCGGCGAACTCACCCGCCGCCCGGCGACGCCGGTAACTGGCCACCGAGTCGATGCCGTGCTGAGTGAACCGGTTCTCCCGCTCGTCGATCACCGCGACCACCTCGGCCACCGTCCGCCGGACCGCCTCGGTGTCCCGCCGCCCCGCCACACCCGAGGTGTGCGGCAGCCCCTCCAGGCTGCGCAGCGCGCCGCCGCCGAAGTCGAGGCAGAAGAACTGCACCTCGCGCGGCGTGTGGGTGAGCGCCAGCGACGCCAGCATCGACCGCAGCATCGTGCTCTTGCCGCTCAGCGACGCCCCCACGATCACCACGTTGCCGCCCGCCCCGGCCAGGTCCACCATCATCGGATCGCGGCGCTGCTCGTACGGCCGGTCCACGATGCCCACCGGCACCGCCAGCCGGCCCCGCCCCGGCCAGTCGGCGGTGGTCAGGCCGTACGTCGGGTGCACGCTCAACTTCGGCAGCAACTCGGCCAGCCCGGACGGTTCCGCCAGCGGCGGCAGCCACACCTGGTGCGCCGGCTTGCCGCGGCCCTTGAGCTGGCCGATCAGCACGTCCAGCATCGCCACGGCCTTGCCGTCGCCGGCCTGCTCCGGTTCCGGGGTCGCCTCCGCCGGGCTGGGCGTCGCGGGCGCCGGCACGTAGTCGATGCCGTACGGGACGATCCGGCGCTGCACCTGCGCCCGGGTGGAGCGCTGCACCTGCCCCGGCGCCCGGTACGGGCCGGAGACGTAGGCGGCGCGGAACCGCAGCATGGTCGCGGTGTCGGTCTTCAGGTAGCCGTGACCGGGCGCGCTGGGCAGCTCGTACGCGTCCGGCACGCCGAGCACGATCCGGCTCTCCACCGCCGAGAACGTACGCAGACCGATCCGGTACGACAGGTGCGTGTCCAGGCCGCGTAGCTTGCCCTCCTCCAGCCGCTGCGAGGCCAGCAGCAGGTGCACGCCGAGCGACCGGCCGAGCCGGCCGATCATCACGAACAGGTCGATGAAGTCCGGCTTGGCCGCCAGCAGCTCGGAGAACTCGTCACAGATGATCAGCAGGCTGGGCATCGGCTCCAGCTGCTCACCGGCGGCCCGCGCCTTCTCGTAGTCGTACCGGGAGACGTAGTTGCCCGCCGCCCGCAGCACCTCCTGCCGGCGGTTCATCTCACCGGCGAGCGCGTCCCGCATCCGGTCGACCAGCGGCAGCTCGTCGGAGAGGTTCGTGATCACCGCGCTGGTGTGCGGCAACGCGTCCAGCGAGGCGAACGTCGCGCCGCCCTTGAAGTCGACGAGGACGAAGTTCAGCTCCTCCGAGGAGTGCGTCACGGCGAGCGCCCCGACCACCGTACGCAGCAGTTCGCTCTTGCCGGAGCCGGTAGCGCCGATGACCAGGCCGTGCGGGCCCATGCCCTCGTGCGCGGACTCCTTGAAGTCGAGCTCCACCACGTTGCCGTCCGGACCCAGGCCGAGCGGGATGCGCAACCGGTCGCGGTGGCTGCGCGGACGCCACGTCTGCCGGACGTCCACAGTCGCCGCGTCGCCGACACCGAGCAGATCGGGCAGCTCCATGCTGCGGGCCAGCGGCTCCTCGGTGCTCGCGCCCTGCTGCTGGGAGAGCCGGAACGGGGCGATCTGCCGGGCCAGCCCCTCGGCCGCGCTCAGGGAGAGCCGGTCCGGCCGGCCGAGCCGCGACGTGGCGGCGCCACGGACCAGGTCCAGCCCGGTGCCGTCCCCCGCGTCCAGGCAGAGCAGCCAGCGCCCGGCGTCGCGCGGTACCGCGCCGGACAGGTCGAACACCGTCGTGCCGAGCAGGCCCGGCCCGGTCAGCGCGCAGGTCGCCGAGACCTCGCCGCCGTCCAGCACCACCACCACGTGTGGAGCGGTGGTCAGCGGCTTCGCCTCCGGCGCGAACCGGGGCCGCCCGCCCAGATCCTGGGCCAGCGCGGTCTCCGCCTCGTCCAGCGCGGCGTACACCATCCGGCGCGCGCCCGCCGCGTCCGTACGCCCCGGGTGCTGGGCGTGCGGCAGCCACTTCACCCAGTCCCAGGCCGCCTGCCGGTCCGGCGCGGCCACCACCACCACCAGGAGGTCCTCCGGGGCGTGGAACGTGACCAGCTGGCCCAGCGCGGCCCGCGCCAGATCCAGCACCGCCTCCCGGTCGCCGCGCAACGCGATCCGGCTGAACGCGCGCAGCGACAGCGCGGTCGGCAGATCCGGCACGCTGGAGTGGGCCCGGACGAACCGGCGCAGCGCGATCGCGCTCATCGGTTCCAGGTCCTCCACCGGCTTGGTCTCCGGCGGCACGATCTCCACCGCGAGCCGCTGCGGGCCGAGCGCGATCCGCACCTCGCCGAAGTCGTCCTCGGTGATCCGCCGCTCCCAGAGCCGGCGCGAGGCGGCGATCGACCAGAGCGCGTCCGGCTCCGGGTGCCGCCACGTCATCGCGGCGCGCTGCTGCTCGGCCGCCCGCCGGGTGCGCTTGCGCATCTGCGCGAGGTAGCGCATGTAGTCGCGCCGCTGGGCGTTCAGCTCGGCCTTGTCCTTGCCGCCGTTGCCGAGCGTGCCGATCGCCATGCCCAGCATGGACACACCGAACAGGCCACCCGCGACGTACGTCATCATGCCGCCGCCCCGGCCCGCGTAGAGGAACGCCATCGCGCCGACACCGCAGAGCATCGGCAGGATCATCAGCACCTGGCCCATGCCCTTGGCCTGCGGCTCGGGCAACTCGGGCGGGGACTCCAGCAGCACCTCGCCGCGCGGCAGCGCGGGCCCCGGTTGACGCGGAAGTCGGCGGAACACCACCGTACTCACGGCTCTCCCTCCCCAGAAGCGGCCCTGATCGTGGTCTGCCACCGCCGGTGAGCGTCGGGTGGGCAACCTGTGCGACCGCCATCGTAGGTAATCTCCGTCAGGCGTCGTGGACCCGTGGGGGCGGCGCCGACGGCCCAGCGGATCGTATGCGAGCACGAGGAGGCCACTGTGGCGACGAAGACGGCGACCGGCGGACTGAGCCGGATCACCATCGTGGCGCCGCGTACCAGGATGGACCTGGCGCTGCCGTCCGACGTGCCGCTCGCCGACCTGCTCCCCACGCTGCTGCGGTACGCGGGCGAGGACCTGGCCGACGAGGGCGTACGGCACGGCGGCTGGGCCCTGTCCCGGCTCGGCGGCCAACCGCTCGACGGTGGCCGTACCGCGGCGCAGCTCGGGGTACGCGACGGCGAGGTGCTCTACTTCAACCCGCGTGCGGCGACCGCCCCCGAGATCGTCTTCGACGACGTGGTGGACGCGGTCGCCACCTCCACCACCCAGCGGGCGGGCGCCTGGCAGGTGGGCACCACACGGCTGTTCGCGGTCCTGCTCGCCGCCTCGGCGCTGGCCGGGGGCGCGGTGGCGACGCTGCTCACCGGCCCGCCGCAGCTGCCCGGCGCGGCCGCCGCCTTCGTGGTCGCGGTGGCGCTGCTGGTCGGCGCCGCGGTGCTGTCCCGGGCCGCCGGTGACAGCCGCACCGGCGCGGTGCTGGCCCTCGTCGGAATCGGTTACGCGGGCGTCGGCGGCCTGCTGGTGCTCGCCGGGGACCGGACGCTCGGCGAGCTGGCCGGCCCGCACGTCCTGCTCGCCGGCACCGCCGTGGTGGTGTTCGGCGCGATCGCCGCGCTCGCGGTCGGCGACCGCCTGCCGCTGTTCCTCGGCGCGGTGGGCGTGGGCGGCGCGGTCGGCCTCGGCGCGGTGCTCAGCCTGGCCTTCGGCATCGGCGCGGCGGCCTCGGCGGCGATCGTCGCGACCGTCGCGTTCGGCGCGCTGCCCGCGCTGCCGATGCTCGCCTACCGCCTGGCCCGGCTGCCGGTGCCGTCCATCCCCACCGGACCGGACGACCTCAAGACCGACACCGAGTCGGTGGACGGCCCGTCGGTGCTGCGCAACAGCGAGCGCGCCGACGGGTTCCTCACCGGCCTGCTCTGGACCGTCTCGCTGCTGGTGCTCGGCGGCGAGGTGGTGCTCGCCGAGGACGGCCGGCTCCCGGCGGTCCTGCTCTGCCTGGTGCTGGCGCTGCTGTCGCTGCTGCGGGCACGCCCGTTCCTCAGCCGCGCCCAGCGCACGCCGGTGCTGCTGTCCGGCACCGTCGGCCTGGCGCTTGTCGCCGCCGCCACGTTCGCCGCGGGCTCGCTCGCGGTACGGCTCGGGCTGATCCTCGGCGGCCTGGCCGTGGTGGCCGTGATCAGCCTGGTCTACGGCCTGACAGTGGCCGGCAAGCGGATCTCCCCGGTCTGGGGCCGGACCCTGGACATCATCGAGATCCTGCTGATCGTCGCGCTGGTGCCGCTGACCTTCTGGGTCTGCGGCGCGTACGGCTGGATCGTCAACCTTCGACCGTGACCGTCCCCATCGCGGTGCCGACCGGCGCGGTGGCGTAGACGCCCGGACCGTGCTGGCCGTCCAGCGGGCGGGCCGGCACGCCCGCGCGCCGGGCCATCTCCCGGACCGCCTTGACAAGCGCCTCGGCGTGCCCGTCCATGGCCGCCACCCGCAGCAGCGGCGGCACCCGCCGGCCGCCCGGGAGCACCACCGCGGCGACCGTGTGCGAGGGCGCGGAGGTGGCCGTGACCGCGTCCACGAGCGCGCCGAGCGATCCGTTGGGGCGTACCCGCAGGGCCAGGCAGCGCTGCGTCCAGCCGCCCCCGCGCAGGCTGGTCCACGTCTCCACCGGGGACTCCGGCGCGAGGTCGAGCCCGGCCCCGGACACCACCGCCGCGTGCAGTTCGTCGCGGTCGAGCACCCGGTGGGCGAGGCCGGCGGCGTTGAGCGCCTTGCCGAGCCGGCCCACGCCGGCCGCCACCGTGCGGTGCACGCCGCGCAGCCCGCCGCCCCGGCTCACCGTCTCGGCCCGCGCGTCGGACACCGACAGGCGCAGCGCCACCCACACGGTCCGGTACGCGGACGGCGGCGCGCCGGGAGCCGGGTACCAGACGAGGGTGTGCGAGACGACCTGGGTCTGGGTGACCGGGCCGGAGAAGTCGGCGAGCACCGCGAGCGCGCGGTCCACCACCGCCGCCTCGACCGACCCGGCGGGCGCGCCGGGACGGCCGGTCAACGCCAGCGCGGCGAACCAGCCCCGGTCGTCCTGCCCGATGCCGAGCCGGGTGCCGCGCTCGGTCAGCTCCACCACTGTCAGCTCCGGCGCGAGCGCGGCGAGCCGCGGGTCACCGCCGGGCGCCGCACCCCGGGCCCGGTCGCGGCGCCGGCGCAGCCGGCGGCGGAGCATCAGGTCCTCGTACCACCAGCGGCCGCCCCGGCGCGCGAAGGCCGCGCCCACGGCCAGCAGCGCCAGTACGGCGACCACCGCGAGCAGCCACGTCGGGCCGGCGGTGGCGAACCAGACGGCGAGCGCCGCGCACTCCACCGCCACGAGCTGCCCGACCACGATCGGGCCGAGCCGTCCCCGGCGGCGCCTGTCCGCCGGGGTGACCGGCCGGTCCGCCGGTACGGCGGGAGCGGTGGCGGTACGACCGGGTGGCGCCTGGAGCTGCGTCATCGGTGTGCGTCCCTTCTGGACATGCTGGGCCTCCGCCGGGCGGCTGCTGTCGTTCGGGCGGCGGACGGGGTCCGGCGCACCCCCGACGGCCCCTTATCGTAGGGAAGCCCGCGGCGCCGCTCGGACCTGTCGTCGTGGACCCACCCCCGCCGGAGGTTAGTCATGCGGACCCGCCGCGATCAGGTGCAGGCGTACCGCTTCGTCACCCGCCGCATCGTCTCCGCCCTGCTCTCCGGCGACCCGGAGACCAACGAGCTGCCGATGCGCCGCCTCGGCATGGCGGTGTTCGGCAGCGTCATCGCGGCAGCCGTGGTGCTCGGCGGCGTGGGCGCGTACGGGCAGCTCACCAGCAACTCCGCGCCGCTGGAGCCGAACACGCTGGTGATCGAGCGGGAGACCGGCGCGACGTACTACTTCGGCGAGGACAAGGTGTTGCGCCCGACGCTCAACTACGCCTCGGCGCGGTTGATCGTCAACGACGCGGCGGCGCAGCCGCGCACCATGTCCCAGGCGTCGATCAAGGACCGTCCACGCGGGCGGCTGGTCGGCATCGTGGGCGCCCCGGACGACCTGCCGGATCGCAAGTCCCTGGTCGGGCTGCCGTGGTCGGTGTGCGACGTACCGGATCCGAACGACCCGCAGCGCTCCACCACGCATCTGGTGATCGACCGCGCGCTGCCCGGCGGCACGTCGCTGGCCGACCGGGCCGTGGTGGTGCGGACCAGCGACGCCCGCTACCTGCTCACCGGCGGTTCCCGGCTGCGGGTGGCCGGTGACGAGCAGGCGCTGGTGGCGTTGAAGATGGCCGGCGCGACGAACCTGACCGTCGGGCAGCAACTGCTGAACGCGGTCCCGGTCGGTCCGGTGCTGCGCAAGCCTTCGATCGCCGGGGACGGCGGCGCGAGCGGGCTCACCGTGGCCGGCCGGCCGGCCCGGATCGGCCAGGTCTACCAGGCCGCCGGCCAGTACTACGTGCTCACCCGGCAGGGCCTGGCCACCGTCCGGGAGGTCACCGCGCTGCTGCTGCTCGGCGGCGGCGGCGAGGTGACGCAGATCACTCCGGACGAGGCGGGCCGGCTCCTCACCGACCAGCGGCTGGACGCGGACGGCCTGCCGGCCCGCCTGCCGGCGCTGCACGAGGTCCGCGTGGGCCGCACCGTGCTCTGCGCCACCTACCGGCCCGGCCCGGCGGGCCAGCCGCCGACCACCACGCTGGAGGTCTTCGACACCGCGCCGGCCGAGCTGACCTCGGCGACCGCGATGCCGGCGCGGCAGGGCGGCCGGGACGCCGTACGCACCGCCGAGCACGTGCTCCTGCCCGGCGGCAAGGGCGTGCTGGTGCAGGCCACGGCCGGCGAGAGCGGCAAGGCGGCGGCCGGGTCGACGGTCTACCTGATCACCGCGCAGGGCATCCGCTTTCCGCTGGGCACCGCCGGGGGTGACGCCAAGAGCGCGCTCGGATACGGCGACGTGACGCCGCTCGCGGTGCCCGCGTCACTGCTGGCGCTGGTGCCGACCGGCCCGACGCTGTCCCGGCAGGACGCGATGGCGTACTTCGATGCGTCAGCGCCCGCGGCGCCCGCCGCGACACCCTCGGCCGGTGGCGCGGCCGCCCAGGTCCAGGGCGGTTGACCGCCCTCCCCTCATCCGAAGTGGAGGATCCGCGTCACGGGTCGCCCGGGTTGGCACGCTTCGACTAACCTGAGTGCGGCGTACGGTTATCGACGAGGACTACGGGGATGCAGCCATGACGGGGCGCACGACAGTAGACGTACTGTCCTTGGAGGACTTCCACCAGCGGCTCGAGCGGCGCCTGGACCAGGCGGAGTCGGTGTTGCGCAAGCTCAACACCCAGATGCAGTGCCGCCCGCCGGCCCTCGGGACGTTCACCGACGCGACCGACAACGCGCGTCGCTACTCCGAGACGCACCAGAGCTACGTCAACCACGTCGACCGGCTGCGCCGGGCGATCCTGGCCGCCCGCGAGGCGACCCAGAAGATCATGACGAACTACAAGACCGCCGAGGCCCGCAACGCCGCCGCCGCGGCCGACATCGCCGCCGCCCTCTCCGGGCTCGACGAGGCGATGAAGCAGCCGAAGGAGGACCCGCGTGTCTGAGTACACACGGCGCTACGAGCACGTCAGCCACGAGGAGCTCTACCAGGACGTCAAGGCGGGCGACCCGAAGCAGATCGAGGCGCTGAGCGCCCAGTGGACATCCCTGAAGGGCACGCTCGACGACCTCGGCCGCGATCTGACCGCCGACCTGGAGGCGCTGACGAAGACCTGGTCCGGCGACGCCGCGCGGGAGTTCCACCGCCGGCTGGGCATGGTCGTGAGCTACTCGGGCAGCCTCGCCGAGGGCATGACGGGCATCCGGCAGGGCCTCGACATGATGTCCAGCGAGCTGCGGGCCGCGCAGGCCAAGGCCGAGAGCCCGGAGAAGACGGAGGACAACGACAAGCTGCTCTCCGGCGCCGGCAAGGGCTTCCTGCTCGGCGGCGCCGCGGGCGCGGTGATCGGCGGGATCGTCGGCCACCAGCAGGACAAGGCCGAGCAGGAGAAGGCGCACCAGCGGATGGTGCAGGTCGTGGCGAAGCTCGCCGAGGGCTACGACTTCTCGGCGTACAGCCGGATCGTGGTGCCGGAGCCGCCGGCGGCCGAGCTGCCCGGCCACACCGGTAACGGTGACCCCACGCTGCAGAACGGCCCGTCGGTGAAGACGCCGTCGTCCGGCCCGAGCCTGGGCAGCTTCGGCCCGGGCGCGAGCGCCACCGCGACCAGCTCGGGCGTGCACCACGCGGCCCCGACCGGCGGCACGCCCGGTGCGGGCACTCCGGGTTCGGGCGCTCCGGGCGGCCAGCCCGGCGCGGGCACCCCGGGTTCGGTGCCGACCACCGGGACGGTCGACCCGGGCGGCACCTCGCTGGCCGGCGCCACTCCGCTGACCAGCACCCTCGGCGGTCCGACTGTCGGCGGCGGCCCGGGCTTCGGCCCCGGCGGCGGCCCGGCGACGATGACCGCCGGCGGCCCCGGCGGCGGCTCGCTCTACGGTGCCCCCGGCGTGCTGAGCACCGGCGCGCTCGCGGGCACCGGCCCCAACTCGGCGGCCTCGGCCCGCCTCGGCGGCATGCCCGGCGCGGAGACCCGCTCGGCAGCCGGCACGGGTCGGCTCACCTCCGGTCGCGGCCTCGTCGTCGACGCCGGGAGCAAGTCCGCCGAGCGCACCGGCGGCGCAAACGGGCGGCCCGCGATGGCCGGCCGCGGCGGCGTGCTGGGCGGGCGCGGCGGCCACGGCGACGACGAGTCGGACGGCCGGCTGACCTGGCTCACCGAGGACGAGATGGTCTGGGGCGACGGTGACGCCGCTCCGCCGCCGGTACTCGGCGGCAACTGACCCCGGCATCCACGAGACGGCGCGGCACCCCGGCAGGGGCGCCGCGCCGTCTCGCGTCGGGCCTGCGTGAGGGTCCGTCCACACCGACTCGTGTGGTGGCTCACGTAACCCGCAAGATCTTTGAGCTGCAAGATCGTCTGCCGACCGATAGGTTGAATTGGTGCTGCCCGTAGCGTTCGCCCCGTCCACCTGGACGGCGACGCTGCGCCGAATCGCCCGCACGGCGGTGGCCGGCCTGGTGCTGATCGTCGGCCTCCAGGGCATCGCCGCCACACCCGCCCACGCCACCGCGTCCTCGCACGCCACCGCCTCGCACGCCGTCGAGCACGTCGCGACGATCGAGCACGTCGCCGTCATCGAGCACATCGCGACGCCGCGGGCGGTCACGGCCGGCCACGCACGTTCCGCCGCACTCACGGCGGGCGACGCCACGACCACTGCCCTGCGGACCACCGGTCCCGGCACCGGCCCCGCCGTCGCCGAAGCCTCTTCCGCCGGCTCCGCCGGGCGCGTCCCCGGCACCGAGGTCGTCGCCGCCGCCGACCCCGGCCGCGCGCACATCGCCCGTCGCGGTCCGCCGCGCGCCTGACCGGGCGCCCTTCCGGTACGCCCCGGCGCGGCCTCACGGCCGCACGCCTCGCGCCCTGCCGCGCGTGCCGCGTCTCCGTTCACGACGCGCACCCGCCCGGATGCCCGGGCCACAACCGCTTATCGTCCTTCGTTCCACCTTGAGGTGCTGGTGATGCAGACCGTCTTCTCCGCCGTCCTGCCCGACATGCCCACGGCCGCCGTGATCTGGCTGGTCCTGCTCGCCGTGGCCGCGACAGTGGTGGCCGCGCTGATCGTCCGCCCGTCCCGGTTCCGCTCGGAACTCGTCGACCGGATCAGCGACGCCGCCCGGCCGAGCAGCATCGAACAGGCCGAGCGGGCCCGCGTACAGGACCGGGACCGGGACCGGTACGCCGACGAGGTCGCCGTGGCCGCCTCCCGCGCGGCGGCTACCGCGGAGCGCAGCCGGGCGGAGTGGCTGACCGCCCAGGAGGAGGCCGAGTCGGCCTGGCAGGCGTACCAGGCGGCGGAGGACGACGTACGGCGCCTGGCTGCCGCCGCGGCGCTGCCGCTGCCCCGGACCGCCCGGACCCCGGCCGAGTACGCGGACCGGGAGCGCTGGCTGCACCGGGCCGCGATGGACGCCCAGTGGCGCAACGAGATCACGGTGCGGCAGCTCAGCGACATCCTCGGCGGCAACGGCTGGGACCCGACCCGGCACCCGGTCGAGCAGGAACTGCTGCTGCGCCGGCTGGTCCGGGACAACCTGGCGGCACGGCACCGGGCCGCCGCCCAGCGGGAGCAGGCCGCCTGGCAGGCAGCCGAGCTGGCCGCGGCCGCGGCGCAGAGCCTGCGCGACGAGGTGTTCGCCGCACTGCACCCGGTCGCCGAGCCGCAGGCGGAACTGTCCATCGTCGGGTTCGCCGGGCCGGAGACCACCCGGGAACTGCCGGCCGGGGCGGCGGCCGTCGAGGTCACCCGCGAGCTGCCCCCGGTGGCCCGGGGACGGGCGGCAGTCGCGGCCTGAGAGTTCGCTGCCGGCCGGTGCCACGTCAGCGGGCGGCACCGGCCCGGCTCGACTAGCGTGATGGCGTGTCCCGTGAAGCCTGGGTGCTCGTCGTGCTCGCCGCCGTCGTCGCGGTGGCGATGCTGGCCGGGGCGGTGGTCCTCGCCGTCCGGCTGGTCCGCACGCGCCGCATGCTCGGCGCGCTCGGCGCCGGCGGCAAGGTCGCGTTCTACGGCGCGCTGATCTACACGATCCTGCCGGTGGACCTGCTGCCCGACCCGATCTACCTGGACGACATGGGCGTCCTGGCGGGTGCGCTGTTCTACCTGGGCCGGCTGGTCGCCAAGCACCGCGCCGAGCAGCGGGCCGCCGGGGAGTCCCCGGTGAAGACGCTGCCGCCGGCACCCCGCCGCTGAGGTTCCACAGGTACGCCGAACGAGGAGACGACATGGCGGGACGGCACCGGTTGGATCCGGGCGACGAGCGGGTGGCCCGCTTCTTCGCGGACCGGCACCTCGCCACGCTCACCACACCCCGTGCCGACGGCACCCCGCACGTCGTACCCGTGGGGGTGACCTTCGACCCGGCGGCCCGGCTGGCCCGGGTGATCACCTCCGCCGGGTCGGCGAAGGCCCGGCACGTCGCGGTGGCCGGGCCGGACGGCGTCCCGGTCGCGGTGTGCCAGGTCGACGGCCGGTGGTGGCTGACCGTGGAGGGCCGGGCGGTGCTGCGCCGCGACCCGGAGTCGGTGGCCGAGGCCGAGCGCCGGTACGCCGAGCGGTATCGCACCCCGCGCCCGAATCCGGAGCGGGTGGTCATCGAGATCGCGGTGACCGGGCTACTGGGAAGTCTCCCCGGCTGAGCCGTCCGTCCGGTTCCGGTGTGGCCCCGGCCACGCCTGGAAATGGCGTGCCGCAGTAGGGCGGTTGAACTCTCCGTACGCCGAGCGCCACTCCTGGTGCCACGTCTCCCGCACGGAGCCGTCGACCCCCGAATGGAGCCTCGACAATGAATCCGATCATCCGTAAGTGCGTGCTGTCCGTCGCCGGCCTGGCCGCTGCCGGCGGTGCCGTCGCCGGCCCGGCCGCCGCCCATGCCGCCCCGGTCAAGGGCAAGGGTGACCGTGCCGCCGACTACGAGTACCAGGCGCAGCCGAACTACTTCTACTGCGGTCCCGCCTCGACCCGGATCGCGCTGTCGGCCGAGGGCAGGGACGTGAGCCAGGACGAGCTGGCCGCCAAGCTCGGCACCACCGAGAACGGCACCGACTCGGCCATCGACATCACCCGGGTGCTGAACGAGTACACCGGAGGCAAGTACCGGACCACCGAGATCCGCGACGACGTGGCCACCCGTGGGCAGGTCGACCGCCTGCGCGCGGACATCCGTACCGCTGTGGACGACGACCGGCCGGTGGTGGCGAACATCCTGGGCGCCGCCCGGGACGTCGACGGGGTGGAGCACAGCTACCCCGGTCACTACGTGACAGTCGTGCGGTACGAGGACGACGGCGACCGGGTGCTGATCGCCGACCCGGCCCGGCCGGACGCGCCGACGTACTGGATGGACGTGACCGAGCTGGCCAACTGGATCGCCGGCCGCGGCTACAGCTCCTGACCCCGCCTTCTGACGCACGGGCCGGTCTCCCCTGTGGAGGCCGGCCCGACGCCGCGGCGGCCACGCTCCCCATCCGGGGGCGTGGCCGCCGTCGTGTTCCGGCGCCGAAGCGGGCGTACGTCAGCGACCGGTGTCGCCTTCGCCGGTGCGCTGCTGCGCCATGTCGACGCCCTTGTCGATCTGCGCGTCGTACTTGCCGCCGCTGCGCTTGTCGGCGGCGTCGCCCGCCTTCTCGATCCCCTGGTCGACCTGCTTGTCATGCTTGTCCGCGAAGTCCTTGGCCTTGTCCATGAAGTCGCTCATGTCCGATCTCCCTTCGATACGTTGAATGCCTTCCCTGAGGCCGGGGGCACAAACACCGGGTGGGTGGTTACCGCCCTGGTGTCGGATCGATCCCTGTCGGGTACCAACGGCCACGATCGAGGAGGGCGACGTGGACGACGACGCTGGTATACCCGGGCGGGCACCGACCGCCGGACCGCGACAGACGTGGGCCGGACTTCCCTGGCCGGTACGCACGGCTGTCACCTGGAGCGCCTGCCTCCTAGTCGTGACGGCCGGGCTGTGGCTGCTCGGGCAGATCGCCGTGTTGCTCGCGCCGCTCGCCGTGGCGCTGGCCGGCACGCTCTTCCTCGCCGCGCTGCTCGACCCGGTGCTGGTACGCCTGCGCCGGCTGCGGGTGCCGGCCGGGCTCGCCGCGCTGCTGAGCATCCTGCTGCTGCTCGGCATTCTGGGCGGCGCCGGTGTCCTGGTCTGGAACCTCACCGCGAGCCAGTTCAGCGAGTTGAGCCAGCAACTCGACGAGGGGTTGCAGCGCACCCGGGACTTCGTCACGTCGAGCCTGCCCGTCACCGACCAGCAGCTTGACCGGCTCGTCGAGCAGATCCGGCAGGGCCTGAGCAGCGGCGCACCCGACCCGGTCGCCGGGGCGCGCAAGGTCGCCGAGGTCGCGGGCGCGGTGCTGCTCGCCCTGGTGCTGCTGTTCTTCCTGCTCAAGGACGGCCGTTCGATGTGGCGCTGGGTGCTGCGCCGGCTGACCGGCCCGCGCCGGGAGCTGACCGCCGAGGCGGGACGGGCGGGCTGGCGTACGCTCGGCGCGTACAGCCGGGGCACGATGATCATCGCGGCCATCGACGCCGTCGGCATCGGGCTGGCGCTTGTGGTGTTGCGTGTCCCGCTGGCCCTGCCGCTCGCCCTGATCACGTTCCTCGGCGGCTTCGTGCCGATCATCGGCGCCACGGTGGCCGGTGCGGTGGCGGTGCTCGTCGCGCTCGCCGCGAACGGCCCGACCACCGCACTGCTCACGCTTGCCGCCGTGATCGCCGTCCAGCAGATCGAGGGCAACCTGCTCGAACCCCTGGTGATGCGGCGGCAGGTGCAGCTTCATCCGGCGGTCATCCTGGTGGTGGTCACCGCCGGCACGCTGGTCGCCGGGGTCGCCGGGGCGTTCGTATCGGTGCCGATCGCGGCGGTGCTCTGGCGTGTGCTGGACACCGTGCAGCGGCACCGCGCCGCCGAGCAGAGCGGGAACGACGCACCCGGCCCGGCCGCCGATCCCGGCCGAGCCGCCGAAGCCGCGGGCTGACGGCTGACGGCTGACGGCTGGCACGATCGGACAGCCACCCGGCGCCGGCTGACTGCCGACACGTGGTGCGGGCCGCCGGGACCGCGCCACGCGGGCTGGTCAGGCGGGGTGCGGCTGGCGCAGGTGGGTGGTGAACCAGGTGCCGGCCTGGTCGGCCACCTGCTCCAGCGTGCCGGGCTCCTCGAACAGGTGCGTGGCACCGGGCACGATGCGCAGCTCGGCGAGCTCGCCCAGCGCGTCCCGGGCCTGCTCGTTGAGCACGATCACCTGCTCGTCCAGGCCGCCGACGAGCAGCAGCGTCGGTGCGCGTACCGCAGTCAGGGAGCTGCCGGCCAGATCCGGCCGCCCGCCCCGGGAGACCACAGCGCCCACCCGGTCCGGCCGGGCCGCGGCGGCGACCAGGGCGGCGGCGGCACCGGTGCTGGCGCCGAACAGCCCGATCGGGAGCCGTCCCAGCTCCGGGTCGGCGCCCATCCAGTCGACGATCCCGGCCAGGCGCTCGGCCAGCATGCCGATGTCGAAGCGCAGCTCGGCGGTGACCTCGTCCCGGGCCTCCTCGTCGGCGGTCAGCAGGTCGACCAGCATCGTGCCGAGCCCGCGCTCGTTGAGCGCGCGCCCGACTGCCATGTTGCGCGGGCTGTGCCGCGAGCTGCCGCTGCCGTGCGCGAACAACACCACCCCACCGGCCCTCGCCGGCACCACCACGTCCCCCACGAGCCCGCCCGCAACCACAGGAACCGAAACCTCACGCATCCCCTTCACCGCCCCTCCCGCTCTCCCCGCGCATACCCCCCACCCCGACGATCATGAAGTTGACGGCCCAGAAAGCGCTTCCTCACCCCGCCAACCTCATGATCACCCCCGCGTGAAGGGTTGCGTTGACGTCGGCGGCAAGGTTTAGCGTCAATCGGCAGAGAGGGACGGGGGCGGCGGATGCGGATCGGGGAGCTGGCGCGGCGGGCCGGTACGAGCACCCGCACCCTGCGCTACTACGAGGCACACGGACTGGTCCGTCCGCACCGGTCCGCCAACGGATACCGGGTCTACGACGAGGCGGAACTACGCGTCGTCCGCGAGATCCGGTCCCTGCTGGCGATCGGCTTCGGTCTGGACGACATCCGCCCGTTCGTCGCCTGCCTGCGCGCCGGGAATGACTCCGGTGACGTCTGCCCCGATTCGGTGGCGGTGCTGCGGCGCAAGCTCGCCGAGGTGGACGACTACCTCGACCGGCTCGGCGACGTCCGCCGCCGGCTGCACGACCAGCTCGCCCACGCGATCATCCAACGGGAGGAAACATGCCTCAGGACACGGGGACCGGACGGCTGACAGCGGTCACCGACGAGACCTTCGCGGCCACAGTGCTGGCCGCCGACCGGCCGGTCGTGGTGGACTTCTGGGCCGAATGGTGCCCACCGTGCCGGGTGGTGTCGAAGCACCTGGCCGAGCTGGCCGAGGAGTTCGGCGACGCGCTGCGCTTCGTGGCCGTCAACACGGACGAGAACCCCGCCACCACGCGCGACCACCGGATCATGTCCGCGCCGACCATGCTGGTGTTCCGGCGCGGCGAGGTGGTCGGCTCGATCGTCGGCTCCCGCCCCAAGGACCACCTGCGCCGCAGCTTCGCCCAGCACCTGGACGGCTGAGCCCTCGACCGGGACGGTTGAGACGCCGCCGGGCGGGAACGCGCGGGGTGACCACGGACCCCGACCGATCGCGAGGATCGTCATGGCGAAACAGGACAGGTCCCGGGAACAGGAACGCACCGACCAGGAACGCCGTGAGCAGGAGCTGAAGGACTCGCCGGACTGGGCCGACCGCGCCGCGACGGCGCGTACCGCCGACGACCCGCGGGCCACGGCGCCGCGCGACGCCGGCGGGCGTCCGTCGAACGGCCGCCAGTTCTGAGGTACGCCTACCGAGCGGTCCCGCCCCTGGTGGCGGGGCCGCTCAGTCCATGCGTTCGGGCAGGTGCATCAGCGGCGCGCGGCCCTGCGGCTGCTCCGGCTGCGGCCCCTTCGGGTGTGCCGGGGGCACCGGCACGGTGACCGGCTGCGCGGAGGTGACCCGCAGCGGCTCGCCGTGGTGCCGCAACTCCACGACGGTGTCCGGCCCGCCGTTGCGCAGCGAGTACGTCGTCTGGTGCGGCCGGACGTCGACCCGCAGTCGCATCCCCTGCCACTGGAGTGAGAACTCCAGGCGGCTGAGGCGGCTGGAGAGCCGGGGCGCGAAGGAGAGCGTCCCGTCGTGGTCACGCAGCCCGCCGAACCCGGCCACCAGCGCGATCCAGGCGCCGGCCAGGGACGCCATGTGCACGCCGTCGCGGGTGTTCTCGTTGAGGTCGTGCAGATCCATCAGCGCGGCCTCGCGCAGGTAGCGGTGGGCCAGTTCGAGGTAGCCGACCTCGGCCGCGAGCACCGCCTGGGTGCAGGCGCTCAGCGACGAGTCGCGTACGGTGCGCCGCTCGTAGTAGACGAAGTTGCGCAGTTTCTCGGCGGCGCTGAACGCGTCGCCCCGCCAGTGCATGGCCAGCACCAGGTCGGCCTGCTTGACGACCTGCTTGCGGTAGAGGTCGAAGTACGGGTAGTGCAGCAGCAGCGGGTACTTCTCCGGCGGCGTGTGCTCGAAGTCCCACTCCTGGAAGCGGGTGAACCCCTCCACCTGCTCGTGGACGTCGGTCTCCGCGTCGTACGGGATGTGCATGTCGTTCGCGGCGTCCCGCCAGGCGGCGGCCTCCTCCTCGGTGACGCCGAGGTCGAGCGCCTGGTCCCGGTAGCGCATCGCGCAGTCCGCCGCGGTCAGCAGGTTCCGCTGCGCCATCAGGTTGGTGTAGACGTTGTCGTTCTTCACCGCCGTGTACTCGTCCGGGCCGGTCACGCCGTCGATGTGGAACCGTCCGGCGCGGTCGTGGTGGCCGAGTGAGCGCCACAGCCGGGCGGTCTCGACGAGCAGTTCCAGGCCGATGTCCCGTTCCAGCGCCTCGTCGCCGGTCACCAGCACGTAGCGGCGCAGCGCGTCGGCGACGTCGGCGGCGATGTGGAACGCGGCGGTCCCGGCCGGCCAGTACGCCGACGACTCCGGCCCTTCGATGGTTCGCCACGGGAAGGCCGCCCCGGCGAGGTTCAGTGTGCGGGCGCGTTCCTGCGCCTGGGCCAGCGTGTCGTACCGCCACTGCAACGCGTCGCGCACGGCGCCCGGCTGGGTGTACGTGAGCACCGGCAGCACGAACATCTCGGTGTCCCAGAACGCGTGGCCGTCGTACCCCGGGCCGGTGAGGCCCTTGGCCGAGATGGGCCGCCGTTCCGCGCGGGCGCCGGCCTGGAGGACGTGGAAGAGACCGAACCGGACGGCCTGCTGCACCTCGGGGTCGCCCTCGACGCGCACGTCGGCGGCGTCCCAGAACGCGTCCAGGTATTCGCGCTGGGCCCGGCGCAGCCCGTCCCAGCCGTCGAGCCGGGCCGCGGCCAGTGCCGCGCCGACCTGGTCGCGCAGCGCCGGGAGGGACCGGCGGCTGGACCAGCCGTACGTGAGGTACTTGACCACCCGGAGCGTCTGGCCGGGCTTGAGCACGCAGCCGATGGTGGTGCGGACCCAGTCCTCGTACCCCTCGCTCTCGATCGTGGTGCGTTCGGGCCCGTCCACGTCGTGGCCCATCGCGGCGGCGACCCGCAGCCCGCTGACCTTGGTGCGGTGGATGAGCTGGCCGCCGTCGTCGGTGGTCAGCTCCTCCTCGGCCTGCAACGGCGATTCCAGCACGGCGGCCACCCGGGGGTCGCGGCTCTGCGGCGGCAGCGACTCGTTGGCGACCAGCTCGGACTGGAGGATCAGCCGCAGCGGCCCGTCGACCGGCTCGACCTCGTAGTGGATGGCGGCCACCGAGCGCTGGGTGAACGACACCAGCCGGGTGGTGCGGACCTTCACCTCGCGCCCGGCCGGGGAACGCCAGTGCAGGTCCCGCTGGAGCGTGCCGGCGCGCAGGTCGAGGACCCGCTCGTGGGCGAGGAGTTCGCCGTAGCGCACGTCGAGCGGTTCGTCGTCCACGAGCAGCCGGATCAGCTTGCCGTTCGTGACGTTGACGATGGTCTGCCCGGATTCGGGGAACCCGAAGCCGGCTTCCGCGTACGGCAGCGGGCGCAGCTCGTAGAACGAGTTCAGGTAGGTGCCGGGCAGCCCGTGCGGCTCGCCCTCGTCGAGGTTGCCGCGCAGCCCGATGTGGCCGTTGGAGAGCGCGAACACCGACTCGGACTGGGCCAGCACGTCCATGTCGAGCCGCATCTCCCGGACGTGCCAGGGCTCGACCGGGTACGCCCGTTCCCGGATCACGCGGCCGGCTCCGCGGCGAGCAGGTCGGCGAGGTCGGTGACCACCACGTCGGCGCCGTGCGCGAGCAGTTCGCCGGCCTGGCCGACCCGGTCGACGCCGACCACGTACCCGAATCCGCCGGCCCGTCCGGCGGCCACCCCGGCGAGGGCGTCCTCGAAGACGGCGGCCTGGGCCGGTTCGACGCCGAGCAGCCGGGCGCCTTCCAGGAACGTGTCCGGGTCCGGTTTGCCGCGCAGCCCGTTCGCGCGGGCGACCACGCCGTCCACCCGCGCCTCCAGCCAGTGGTCCAGCCCGGCGGCGTGCACCACGGCGGCGCAGTTGGCGCTGGCCGAGACGACAGCGCGGCGCAGCCCGGCCGCGGTGGCCGCCTCCAGGTAGCGCACCGAGCCCTCGTACGCCTCGACGCCGTTGTGCTCGATCCGCTGGAGCAGCACGACGTTCTTACGGTTGCCGAGACCGTTGACGGTGTCCGCCTCGGGCGGGTCGTCCGGCGATCCCTCGGGCAGCGTGATGCCGCGCGAGGCCAGGAATGTGCGCACCCCGTCGGCGCGCGGTCTGCCGTCCACGTACCGGTTGTAGTCCGGTCCGCTGTCGAACGGGTGGAACGGCTCGCCGGTTTCGGCCGACCGTCGCCTCAGGTACGCGTCGAACGTCTCCGCCCAGGCGGCGTTGTGCACCTTGGCGGTCTGCGTCAGCACACCGTCCAGATCGAAGAGACACGCGCTCACGTGCTCGGGGAGGCCCAGCATCGCTTGAATCTAACCAGAGCCCGCGCCGGGTAAACACCGTTCCGGGCTCAGCGGTTCGGACGCAGCGTCCAGATCACTGTGAGCGAGGAGGTGAGCGTGCCGTCCTCGGTGCGGACCTCCACCTCGACCGGGAACTCCGGCCGTCGGCCGGCGTCCAGCTCGGCCAGCACCTCGGCGGGGACGCCGCCGAGCCGCGCGGTCGCCAGCACCGGGCCCATCGCGATCTTGCGGAAGTGGACCGACGCGGTCACCGGCAGGGGTACGGCCCGGTCGAGCACCTGCCCGAAGGCGGCCAGGACTGCCGCGCCGGAGGCGCTCTCCCCCAGCGTGAACATGGCCCCGGCGTGCGGGCCGCCGAGGTGGTTGTGGTGCGCCGGCAGGTCGGGGAGCCGGGCCACGACGCGGACCCCGCCCTCGGCCTCGGGCGCCACCTCGACGAACTCGATCCCGAGCGTGCGGGCGAACGGCACGGCGTCGAGGAGACCGGCCGCCACCTGGCGAGAGTCGATGCTCATGCCCGAACGCTACTCGCCAGTAATAACACCGGCAAGGCCGATCCCCTGGTCAGCCCGCGCTCAGGTCGGTACGGCGGACGATCCACCAGACGACGAGGAGCGCCAGCGCGGTCAGGCCCAGGTAGCCGCCGGCGACGATCAGGTGGAACTCGGGGATCCGGCTGCCCGGCTGGTACTGGAGGTGCTGCTGAAGGTTGTGCTCGACGAAGCAGGCGAGCGTCCGGCCGGTGCCGTTGTCGGGTGGGCAGAGGCGTTGCAGCTCGACCCCGCTGAGCTCACGCCCGGAGGCGTCGAACGCGCCGGACGGCCCGTCGACCCCGTAGTCGATCATGCCGCCCTTGACGACCAGGGCGTTGTCGCGCAGCACACCCACGCCCGGCCCGCCGATGACGCGGTGCGCGGTCAGCGGCTCCATCAGCGTGGGGTAGCGCCACCGGACGAAATAGGTCAGGCCGACGAAGCCCACGATCACGCCGAACACGGCCGGCAGCGTGCGCTTGATCGCGGCGCCGAGCGCTACGCCGACCGCGAACCAGCAGAGGCTGATCACGGCCGGAAGCATCGCCGTGTTGAGGAACGGCCCGTACTCGAAGAGGCTCACCGGGGCGACCCGCGCCTGGAGTCGCTCCAGGTGGTCGCTGACGCCGGCGACGGCCGAGGTCACCGCCGCCACGAACAGGCCGAGCAGGGCCAGCCTCGTCCAGAGCCACCGCTGCGGGGAGACATCCTGACTCCAGGCCAGCAGCAGGGTGCGCTGCTCGTGTTCCCTGGTCAGCACCGGGACGCCGACGAACACGCCGATCAGCAGCGGCATCCACTGCACCACCTGCGACAGGACGGCCAGGGTCAGGACCAGGCTGGAGGAGCCGCCGAGCCGCCGGCCCTGTGGCGAGTCCTCCGCGCAGAACGTCTCGTGGCACTGGTGCCACAGGTTCGTCAGCTCCACGGACAGGTAGGTCATCCAGCCCACCAGGACGGCGGCCAGGACCAGCGTGCCGATCACCGTCCAGCGGTGCTGACGCCAGGTCAGCCAGAGCAGACCGCGTACGCCCCCGGCGTACCCGGGGTCGCTGCGGCGGTTCGTGGGTGCGGACAGCTGGCCGACCGGGCTCATGCGGCTGCCTCCCGCTCGTGCGGCGCGGCGGCCGACGCTCTGAGGTGGGTCAGGATCAGCTCGTCCAGGGTGATCGGCTGGGCGGTCCAGCCGGGCGCCACGACCGCGTGCGCCGCCGGTGCCGTCGGCCGCCGCAGCACGAAGGTGGACTGGCGGCCGGTGTGCTGCGCCTGGACGATCGTGCCCGGCCCGGGTGGCTGGTCGGCGCGGGGCCCGGTCAGCCGGACGTGGCTGTCGAGCAACTCCTCGACGTCGCCGGTGAGGACGGGCCGACCGGCGTCGAGCAGCAGCAGGTGGTCACCGACGCCGCTCAGCTCGGCGACGATGTGGGTCGACAGCACGACTGTCATGTCGTCGTCGGCGACCTCCGCCAGCAACTCGCCTGTCACCTCGACGCGGGCCAGCGGATCCAGGTTGGCGAGGGGTTCGTCCAGCAGCAGCACCGCCGGGCGGGAGCCGAGCGCGACCGCCAGCGCGACCTGCGCCCGCTGCCCGCCGGACAGCTTGCCGCAGCGCCGGTCCAGCGGGACGGCGAAGCGGTCGAGCCACGACAGCGCCCGCCGCTGGTCCCACACGCGGTTCGTCGAGCGGCCGAAGCGGAGCATGTCCGAGACGGTGAAGTCGCGGTAGAGCGGCTTGTCCTGGGCCAGGATCGCCACCCGGCTGCCGCCGTCGGCGGACCCGCCCCGCACCACCTGCCGGCCGCGCACCAGCACGGTGCCGCCGGTGGCCGCGAGGGTGCCGGCGATGATGCTCAGCAGCGTCGACTTGCCCGCGCCGTTCGCGCCTACGAGCGCGACGACCCGGTTGGCGGGCAGCGCGAACGAGCACTCCCGCAGCGCCCACACGGTGCCGTAGCGCCGGCTCAGGTCACGCGCCTCGACGGCGACCGGCTCGCCGTTCACGCCGCGCCCTCCGCGTTCTCTCTCCTCGCGGGTGTCGCGTTCGCCGCGATCACCGAGGCGAGCAGCGCCTGGACGTCCTCGTCCTCCAGACCGGCCTCGCGGGCCTGGCCGAGCCACCGGGCCAGGCTGCCGCGCAGGCGGGCCATGACGTGGGGATCGGCGTGCCCGAGCGTCCCGCTGACGAACGTGCCCGCCCCCTGCCTCGCCTCCACCAGGCCGGACAGCTCCAGCTCCCGGTACGCCTTGAGCACAGTGGTCGGGTTGACGGTGCACGAGATCACCACGCTGCGCACGGTGGGGAGCTGGTCCCCTGGCCGCAGCGTCCCGATCCGCAGCGCCTCACGGACCTGCCGCACCAGCTGGGCGTACGCGGGGACGCTGCTGGACCGGTCGACATGAAAGTTGATCACCCTGGTGACCCTCCGTCAGATTGTTATGGTTGAGTAGAACACCAGTTAAGCGTCATGGCAACATCCGGAGGGCGTTTCGCCGGCCGCCGACTGCGGGTAGCCAGTGGCCCATGAACCGCGATCTCGCGCGTGGGCTGACGGTGGCGTGGGCGCTACCGGAGTTCCGCGACGGGCTGCGTCACCTCGTCGACCTCGACGAGGTGACAGTGCTGCTGGCCGCGCTGTCCCTTCCGGACCGCGACCGCGAGGTCGAGCGGAGCGCGCTGGGCCTGCTGCGGTCCGGGCTCGACAGCACCGAGGTCCGGGAGGCGGTGTTGCTGCTGCTGGAACGGGACACCGTGCGCCGGCCGCTCGTCACCGCGGCGGTGGAGCCGATCGCCGACCGGCCCGGCCTGGTCACCGCCGTCACGTCCGCGGCCGAGGATCCCCGGGTACGCCACGAGGTACGGGCGATGCTGGACAGCGCCGGCGTACGCGAGCTGATCTGGCGGGCGGTCGACGACCAGGTGAGCGACAACCGGTTCGGGCTGGTCCGCCGGGCGGCGGTGCTGCTTGTCAGGCACCCCAGCGCACGGCGCCTGGGGTGGGCGCTCCGCCGCCACGGCGTGCTCCGCGAACTGCGCCGCAGGGCGTGACACCTGATCTTGCTGATGCCCGGTCGTGTCACCGCCGAGACGTTCGGACGCTAGTGTCCGGTCGATGCGATCCGGTGCGGCGAAGGCGGCAGCGACTCTGGTGACCGTGCTGGGCACACTGCTCGTCGTCACGAGCTGTCTCAGTTGCGTCCCGCTCCTGGCGCCCTCCGCGCCGTGCGACGGTGACACCTACGCTTCGGCGCAGGCGGCGAGGGATGCGTACGCCCTGCTGGTCCTGGCGATGACGGCGACGGCGGTTCTCTCCGTCGTCGTGGCCCGGGTAGGCCTCCAGCCCCGAATCCGGAACCCCTGGCCGTGGCTGGCATTCGCCGTACTGGGAATCGCAGTGAGCGCCGGCCTGATGATCCCGATCGATCGCGCCGGCTCCTGCTGAGGTCCGCGCGGCCGTCACCCGTATCCCATCGCGGGGATGATCTCGCCCAGTTCCCGCTCGACGTACGCGCGGGTGTCCGCGTCGAACTGGCCGTCGCGGTGCGCCAGCTTGGCTGACTGGAAGGTCGACGAGGTGGGGTAGTCCTCGACGCCGAGCCGCCCGAACAGGACGCGCCGCTGGTCGGGCCAGTCGGCCGCCAGGTCTTCCGCCTTCACCTCGACGTATCGCCGGCCCGCCAGGTCGGTGGCGTTCTTCCAGGCCAGCCACCTGTCGTAGACCGGCAGCAGGTAGGCGAGCACACCGACGACAGTGGACGGCGCCCACGGCTGGGCCAGGTGGGAGGCCAGCACCGCGACCGGGTGGCGCTTGATGTGCACGATCGTCGCCTCGGGGACCAGCTCCCAGAGGAAGTCCATGGCGAAGAGGTTGAACGGGGTCTTCTCGCACCAGGTCGGCTTGCCCGCGTCGGCCGCCGCCCCGCCGAACAGGGTGTCGACCAGGCCGCGCAGGACGCCGATCAGCTCGCCCCGGTCCCGGAAGTGCCTCGCGACGGCCCGCCGCCGGCTGGCCGGCCCGAACGGCCCGGCCGGCCGGTCGCCGTCGCCGAAGCCCTCCGGGGGTGCGGGTTCGTCGTACGCGTACGCGATGACCTGCGGCCAGAGCCGGTGTACGGCGTCCCGGTACCGGCCCACGCCGACCAGCTCGGGCACGGTCTTGCCACGGTCGTCCCGCCGTCCGGGGACCCGTACGGTGAGGAAGTCGCTCAGCCGGTGCAGGGCGTCCTCACCGACGATGGGGTCGTATCGTTCGGTGAGCGCGTCGGCCAGGTCCCGCAGGCCGCCCGGTTCGACGATGAACTTGGTCTCCATGGGGATCCGGTGGATCAGCGGATGCTGGCCGATGACGTCGGCGATCCGTGACGTGCCCGAACGGCCCGTACCAGCGACGAAGACCGGCGAGAGGGACGGCATGGACGGCAGTCAAACTCCCGGCCCGGCGCGGGGGCAATCCGATTATCACCGCCGCGATCAGCTGATCGACATCCTGGCCGACGCGGTCGGGTCCGTCACCGTGGCGCACCCGACGCGGGTCGCCGTCGACGGGCCGCCCGCCGCCGGCAAGACCACGCTCGCCGACGAGCTGGCCGCCGTCCTGCGGGCCCGTGGCCGGTACGTCATCCGGGCGACAGTCGACGACTTCCTCTTCCCCCGGGAGCGGCGCTATCGACGCGGCGAGTTCTCGGCCGAGGGCTGCTACGTCGACACCCACGACCACCAGTCGCTGAACCGGGTGCTGCTCGACCCGCTCGGCCCCGGCGGCGACCGGCGCTTCCGGCTCTCGGTCTACGACCACGCCACGGACGCGGTGGTGTCCCCGCCGCTCGCGACCGCTCCCGCCGACGCCGTGCTGGTCTTCGACGGCGTCTTCCTCCTGCGCCCGGAACTGCTCGACCGGTGGGAGCTGCGCGTCTTCGTGTCCACCGCGCTCGACAAGACGGTGGATCGTGCCGTGATCCGCGAAAGCAGCGTGTCGACGAGAGCCGACGTCGAACGGCGCTGGCACGAGCGGTACCTGCCCGCCCAGCGGCTCTACTTCGCCACGGCCCGCCCGGCCGAGCACGCCGACGTCGTCGTGCACAACGACGATCCCCGGCAGCCGATCTGGGAGACCCGGACACACGCGGATGGCAGGCTGGCGACCATGGACAGGAATCAGGTGGCCGCCTGGATCGCGGCGTACGAGCAGGCGTGGCGCACACCGGGCACGGCGACGCTCGGCACGATGTTCACCGCCGACGCGAGCTACCAGCAGGGGCCGTACCGGGATCCGGTCGTCGGCCTGCCCGCCATCACCCGCATGTGGGACAGCGAGCGCGACGGCCCCGACGAGGTCTTCGAGATGACATCGGAGATCGTCGCGGTCGACGGCGACACCGCTGTGGCACGGGTGCAGGTCCGGTACGGCGACCCCGTCCACCAGGAGTGGCGCGACCTCTGGATCATGCGGTTCGCCGAGGACGGCCGGTGCCTGTCGTTCGAGGAGTGGCCGTTCGCGCCGGAGAAGCAGGCCGCCGCCGGGTGAGACCGGCCGTCTATTCGGCGGATATCTCCCCGAGGATGCGTCGCGCCTCGGCCGACTCCTCCGCGTCCTCGGGGTCGTCGAAGGTGCGGGAGTAGGTCGCCAGCGTCTTCCAGAGCGCCCAGCCACGTCCACGCGCCCAGGCCGCGTCGTCCACCGACAGCCGCTCGCGGAATGCCGCCCGGCCCTCGACGCTCAGCAGCGTCCAGGCGATCGCCAGGTCGCAGGCCGGGTCTCCGACGCCGCATGTCCCGAAGTCGATGACGGCGGCCAGCGAGCCGCTCGCGAGCAGCAGGTTTCCCGGGGCGATGTCGCCGTGGAACCAGCGGTCCACCCCGTCCCAGCGGGCGCCGAGCGCCCGCGCCCAGATCTCGCGAACCAGCGCGGCGTCGACGTGGCCGTCCAGCGCCGCGAGCGCATGCTCGACCTTCTTGTCGTACGTGCGCAGCGTGCCGCCCCGGAACCAGTTGTGGACGCCGGGCCGCGGACCACCGGCGGTGTCGACGTCCTGCAGGGCCGCGAGGAATCCGGCCAGGTCGAGGGCGAACCGCACCGGGTCGGCGATCCGGTCCACGGCGGCGGTCTCGCCGTCGAGCCAGCGGTAGATCGACCACGGATACGGGTAGCCCGCGCCCGGCTCGCCCTTCGCCAGCGGTACGGGGATGGGTAGCGGCAGCCGAGCGGCGAGGGCCGGAAGCCACAGGTGTTCCTTGTCGACAGCCAGGGCGTACTCGGCGGCGCTGGGCAGGCGCACCAGCAGCTCGGGGCCGAGGTGGAAGGTCCAGTTGTCCCAGCCGCCGTTGGCGACCGGTTCGATCCGGAGGCCGGCCAGGTGCGGGAACTGGTCGGCGACCAGGAGACGCACCTGCTCCACGCCGACGGCGGTGCGCCGTGGCGGGGGACCGAGATCCGGTACGTCACTCACGCCCGTTTGGCGTACGCGACAAACGCCGTCCAGGTCGACGGAGTGAACGCCAAAACCGGCCCCTGCCGGTCCTTGCTGTCCCGCACCCCCACCACACCGGGCAGGTTGTCCGCCACCTCGACGCAGTCGCCGCCGTTACCGCTGCTGCGGGTGCTCTTGCGCCAGGTCGCGCCGGTCAACTCCATCGCTTCGCCGCCTCCGAGATCGCCGCCAGGGTCGCCCCGTGCGGCATCGCCTCCGCGCGAATGGACTCCCACGTCTGCCGCAGTGCGTTCACGTCCACCGCGCGCTCCACGATTGTGCCGTGCAACGGGTTGTCCAGGTAGCCCACATCGTCGCCGTCGGCCGGGGTGGCGAGCACGAACGCGCCGTTGAGCCCCGGATAGGCACCGACCGTCTCCGGCACCAGGTGCAGGTGCACCCGGGGCCGCCGTGCCATCTCGATCAGGTGCTCCAACTGCTCCCGCATCACCTTCGGCCCACCGACCGGGCGAGCCAGCACCGCGTGGTCGAGCACCACCACGAACTGTGGCGGCGCCGGGCCGTCCAGCACCGCCTGCCGAGCCAGCCGAGCGGCGACCTGGCGCTCGACGGCCTCGCCGACGAACTGCGCGGCCCCCTCGTAGAGGGCTCGGGCGTACTCCTCGGTCTGCAACAGACCGGGCACCACCAGCGGTTGGTAACTGCGCAGCGCCGTCGCCTCCTGCTCGATGCTCACCCACTCGCGGAACCACGGCATCAGCGCCTCCTGCATCAGCGCGTCCCGGATCCGCACCAGCAGGCCGCCGCCGTTCAACACCTCGTCGCAGCGCTCGGTGAACTCGGCGCGGGGCGCCCGGCGGCACTGCTCGACGGCCGCCACCAGCGACGCCGAATAGCTCACCCGCTCGCCCAGCGCCTCCTGGGTCAGCCCCGCGTCGGTACGTAACCGGCGCAGCTCACCGGCGAACAGTTCCCACAACGGCACACGGATCATCTGCACACCTCTGCACACGGCTGCACACGGAAGTCGGCCGGTCGGACGGCCAGGAAGGTGGGGGTGGAACGCCTCCCGACAGTAGCCGCGCCGTGACGAGACTGTCACGCAGCGGAGCCGAACTCGTCCGGTTCCCGCTAGCGAGAGGAGTGCAGGTGATCAGTCACCAGCTGGGGCAGCCGCCGGACGGGCCGGCACCGGACCGCCCCCGGCCGTACCCGCCGCACGCCACCCCGCACACGCCGCTGCGTCCGATGTGGTGCTGCCGGTCCTGCGGGCAGCCGTGGCCGTGCCCGACCGCCCGGCTGCTGCTCCACGGCGAGTACGCGGACAACCGGATCGGGCTGTCGATCTACCTGTGCGGGCTGATGTACGAGGCGACGCGCGACCTCTACCGGCTGAACCCGGACGACGCGCCCGCCCCGGCCGACCTGTTCGCCCGCTTCGTCGGCTGGGGCCCGTACCGCCGTCACCGGCCCGTCCCACCGGGCGACGGTTGTTAACAAGGGGCCCTTCCTCTACCGGAGGCGTTAACAGGGGGCCCCTCCTTTCACCGCCAGCCGACGTCGATGCGGTCGCCCCGCTCGTCGAAGAAGTGCAGCGCGTCCATCCGCACCTGCACGGCGAGCGGGTGCCCGGGCGACACCTGCGGGTACGGCGCGAGCCGTACCGCCAGTTCCGCCGGGCGGCGGTGGTGTCGGCCCGGGTCGGGCAGCACGCTCGTACGGTTGCCGCCGCCGGCCTCCGGGGTGGGAGCCGACGTCTCCGGGGCCCGCCCGGTGAGCCGCTGCATCACCTGGTTGAACCGGCGCAGGCCGCGCTGGCCCGGCGGGGCCTGCTCGACGGGGGTGCCCATCTCGTCGACGACGATCGCGGTGGCGCCGATGTCGAGGAACGCGAGCGACTCGTGGCCGTGGTGCTCCAGGTAGCGGATGCGCCCGTGCAGCACGTCGCCGGCGGTGTCCGGGGCGACCGGGGTGAGCGCCTCGGCGCGCATGCCGACCACGATCCGCTCACCGTGGTAGTGCGCCACCGCCCGGCTGCGGATGTCGTCCCAGGGCAGGTAGAGCGACTGCTCACCGAGGCTCAGCGCGACATAACGGTCCAGGTGGACGTAGACCGACGCCTCCAGCAGGTTCATCCGCGGGCTGCCGAGGAACGCGGCGACGTAGAGCGTGGCCGGCCGCCCGTACACCTGGGTGGGGGTGCCCACGTCCTGGAGCACGCCCTTGCGCATGATGGCGACCCGGTCGGCCATGGTCAGCGCCTCGGCCTGGTCGTGGGTGACGTAGATGGTGGTGACGCCCAGCTCGCGGGTGAGGCCGGAGATCTCCGCCCGCAGTTCGGCGCGCAGTCCGCTGTCCAGGTTGGAAAGTGGCTCGTCCATCAGGAACAGGCCGGGCCGGCGCACTATCGCCCGCCCCATGGCGACCCGCTGCCGCTGGCCGCCGGAGAGCTGGCTGGGCTTGCGCCCGAGGACGTCGCCGATACCGAGCGCGCTCGCCACGTCCTGGATCCGCTCACCGCGTGGCGCCGGTTCGACGCCGGAGAGCCGCAGCGGGAAACCGATGTTGTCGCCGACCGTCATGTGCGGATAGAGCGCGAAGTCCTGGAAGACCATGGCGATCTTCCGGTCGCGTGGTGGCAGGTCGTTCGCGAGTTCACCGCCGAGCAGGATCGCTCCGGAGGACGGGTCCTCCAGCCCGGCGACCATGCGCAGCACCGTCGACTTGCCGCAGCCCGAAGGGCCGAGCAGCACCATGAACTCGCCGTCGTTGACGTCCAGATTGATGGTGTCGACCGCGACTGTTCCGTCCGGGAACACCTTGGTGACATCCTTGAGCGCGACGGTGGCCACCGTCACCTCCCCAGTTCCTCGCCCCAAACCCGGGAATGACTGTGGCCAGGATCATCCGATTCGCACATCGGGTAAACGTGCCATGTTCGGCTCGTGACAGTCCTATTAAGCGGCATTCGCCGGGCTCCGAAGTTAAGTGACCTGCCGGTAACCGCTTTTACGGCGTTTCGCCGAGGAACACGCGGCGCACCACGCGCTCGGCGGCGTGCCCGTCGTCGAGCGCGCAGAACCGCGCCCGGAACGCCGACCGGGCCCGCTCGGCCGCCTCGCCGTCGACAGCGCCGGAGCGGAACACGTCGAGCAGGCCGGGAAAGTCCAGCGCCACCGCCCCGGGCGGCTCGGCCAGCAGGTCGAAGTAGACGCCACGGGCGACCCGGTAGGCGTCCCAGTCCGGCGCGTACACCACTACCGGCCGGTCCAGCACCGCGTAGTCGAACATCGCCGAGGAATAGTCGGTGACCAGCGCGTCCGCCGCCAGGTAGAGGTCCTCCACCCGGTCGTACGCGCTCACGTCCAGCACGCCGTCCGCCGCCGGTCCCCGAGGATGCCGCTCCCGGTCGTGGAAGTAGTGGCTGCGCATCAGCAGCCGGCCCCGCGGCCCGAGGACGTCGAGCATCCGGTCCGGGTCGAACGGTGGCCGCCAGCCCGGCAGGTGTTCCCGGTGCGTCGGCGCGTAGAGCACCACGTACTCGTCGGGTGCGATGCCGAGCGCGGCGCGGGCCTGGCCCCTGTCCTCGGCGGTGGCCAGCGCCAGCCGGTCGTTGCGCGGGTAGCCGACCTCCAGCGTGGTGTAGTCCGCCGGGTACGCCCGCTCCCACATCTGCGTGGAGAAGCTGTTCGAGGTGATGCTGTAGTCCCAGCGGTCGACGCGGCGCAGCAGCCCGGCGAAGTTCATCCCCATCGCGCCCACCGGGTAACGCTGCTGGTCGAGCCCCATCACCTTGACCGGCGTGCCGTGGTGGGTCTGCACGTGCACCGAGCCGGGCCGCTTGCGGACGAAGTCCGGGAAGTTGACGTTGTTGACGAGCCAGCGGGCGCGGGCCAGGACGCGGTGGTACTCGGGGGTGCCGGCCACCACGTACTCCACGCCGGGCGGCAACGCTGCCACCCGGTCCCGGCGGACGATCCACACGCCGCGCACCTGCGGCGCGAGCCGGCGGGCCGCCTCGTAGATCGCCGCCGGATTGCACGAGTAGCCCCGGTACCAGTAGGCCGCGTAGACGGCCAGCGTCGGGTCGATCGGCCGGTGCAGCTCGGCCCGGTAGTACTCGCCCAGCGCCAGGTCACGCGCCCGCACCACGGGTGCGACCCGTCGCCGGGCCAGCCGCGCGGTCCGCCGGGCCGTCTCCCCCGCCTGGTGCGCCTCGCGCAACGCGCTGAACGTCCGCCACCGGCCGGCCGCCACCAGCCGGTGCTTGAGCCCTTCCGGGCCGGGCGGGACCGGGTAGCCCTCGGCCGGCAGGAACCGCACGTAGTCGGCGTGCATCTGGGCGAAGAACGGCGCCCGCAGCTCGGGTGCGATCCGGTCGCCGTTGCCGAGCACCGTGAGGTAGTGCCAGATCATCCGCTCGAAGACCGCCGGCCGCAGCCCGGCCACCTCCGGCCCCCAGCGGTCCATCAGCCCGAACACCCGGTGCCACTGCGGGAAGACCTCGAAGTGCCGGTCGCCCCGGGTCCGGGTGATCGCGCCGGTGCGGCGCTGCCGGTAGTTCAGGCAGATCCGGTCGAGTACGCCGATCCGCCCGGCCGCCATCAGCGCCGGATAGCTGAACGAGACGTCCTCGTACCAGCCCGGCTCGAAACGCAGGCCGCGCTCGTTCAGGAACTCCCGGCGCACCACCCGGTTCCAGGCGGTGTGCAGCAGCTTCAGCGTCTCCGGCCGGTCCCGCAGCGTGAACGTCGTCGCGCCGGGCGGGACCGGGAACACGTCACGCATCGCGCTGCGGGTGCCGACGTTGTTCCAGTGCGCCCGGACGTGGTCGACGATCAGCACGTCCGGTGCGGTGTCGCGGAGTCGGCCGGCCACGTGCGGCAGGCAGCCGGGCACCAGCCAGTCGTCGCCGTCGACGAACCACACGTACTCGCCGACAGCCCGGTCCAGCCCGATGTTGCGGGCCGGACCGAGCCCGACGTTCTCGGCCAGGCCGACCGGGCGGACCCGGGGGTCGCGGAGCGCGTACTCGGCCAGGATCTCGCCGCTGCCGTCCGGGGAGGCGTCGTCGACGCCGATCACCTCGATGTCGCCGAACGGCTGGTCGAGGATCGAGTCGAGACATTCCCGCAGGTAACCCTGCACCTTGAAGGCCGGCACGACGAAGCTGATCAAGGTCATCCGGCCCGCCCTCCGTCAGCCCGCCGAGCGCACACCCCCATGGGCGCGGGCCGGCAGGACCACCCAGGCGAGGACCACGCTCGCGACGAAAACCACGAGAAGGTACGCACTCATTGTAGCCAGCGCGAAGCTCACAGTTCCGGCGGTTGACGCGGCTGCCAGCAACACCGAGCGGCCGAGCCAGCCCAGCGTGGCCGCGTGCAGCGGTGGTGCCGACTGCCGCTTCTCCAGCCGCGCGGTCAGGTCGTAGTGCAGCAGCGTGAGCACCAGGACGTACCCGAAGATCAACCAGGTCGGCGCACGGCCGGCCACCCCGACCGCGATGGCGAACAGATACTCGGCGGCCCGCAACGCGGCCGGCACCAGCCAATCGAGCGGCCCGTCGTGCGGTGCCCGCGAGCCCTGCGCCGCGCCGAGCAGCAGCACCAGCGCGAGCACCGGCACGAAGACCGGCAGGTCACCACCGCCGTGCACCGCGAGCAGCGCCCACACCAGCGTCCCCGCCGCGCCGAGCGCGCCGAGCACCGCCAGCAGCAGCGGTCGCCGCGCGGTGGGCAGCGTCCGCACCAGCAGTCCGTCGTCGCGGTGCAGAGCCGCGTCCACGGTGGTCAGCACCGGCACGCGCATCCACCGCGCCCGCAAGGTCCGCAACCCCCCGGTGTACGCGAACGCCAGCGTGCCCCAGACCAGCACCGCGACCAGCGCCACCAGCGGCCCGAACAGCGCGGCGGCGATCGCGATCAGCGCCCACCGCTCCCCGATCGGGAACACCACAGTGCGCTTCAGCCAGTACGACACCGACCCGGTGTCCGCCTGCACCCGGGTCGACGCGGCGTTCAGCTTGCCGCCGATGCCGCCCGCGTCGGCGCTCACCACCTTCGGCCGGCGGGCCGCCTCGTCGTGCAGCGCGCCGTACCAGGTGTCGGTCATGTGCCGCACGGTCTGCAACGTCATCGCCGCCAGCGCCAGCGCCCAGCCGTACCGGAACCCGGCGTGCGTGGCGCCGTAGCCCAGACCGGCGTAGACCACGTACTCCTTGAACCGGTCGGCCATCGTGTCCAGCCAGCCGCCCCAGGCGCTGAAGTGCCGGGTGTAGCGGGCGAGCTGCCCGTCCACGCAGTCGAGCACGAAACCCAGGTAGAGCAGGACCGCGCCGGCCACCAGCGCCGGGCGTCCACCGGCGCCGAACAGCACCGCCGCGGCCACCGCGAACGCCACCGAGACCATGGTGACCCCGGTCGGGCCGATCCCGATGCGGGCGGCGGCCTTCGTGACGTACGGGGACCAGGTGCTGACGAAGAACGTGGTGAAGAAGTCGTCGCGCTCCTTCACCGACAGCTTCAACTCGGCCCGGTCCTCGTCGACGGCGGCCACCGCCGCCTCGGCCGCCGTCCGCTGCGCCTCGTCGCCGACCCGGTGCGCCACGAGCAGACGTACCCTCTGGGCGAAGATCAGCGTGCCCCGGGCGGCGAGGTCGGCCACGAGCCGGTCCACCGCGCGCAGCGGCCCGCCCCCGGCGGCGCGGCGGGCGGCGTCGGCGAGCGCCGGCAGGTCGGCCGCGCCCACCCGCAGCGCGCCGCCGAAGACGCCGCTCGCGTCGGCGGCGCCGACCTCGACCACCTGGCCGCGCTCCTCGCGCACCGTGGCCTGCCCGGGAGCGGGCGGATCGGTGAGCACCAGCGCCACCGTCGGCCCGACCGGGCTGGTCGCGAGATGCTTGAGTACGGCCGTGTGCGCCACCAGGTCCGCGCCGCTCACCAGCACCGGGCCGGTCGCGGCGGCCACCAGGTCGGCCAGCTCGGTCAGGTCGGCCGCGACGCGCACGTCGTCCGCCCCGGCCCGGCGCCACTGCGCGGCCAGGCGTTCGGCGAGCGATTCCCCGTCGGGGCGGCCCGCCGTCGGCTCGTTCGGGCGGCCCGGCTCGGCCGGGCGGCTCGACGGCTCGGTGCGGTGGCCCGCCGCCGGTCCGGCGGCGAGCACGATGGCGAGCGTCACCGCTTCGCCGCGTCGGCGTAGGCGGCCAGCGCCTCGTCGATCGTCCCGTCGACGATCAGCCGTCCGGCGTCGAGGTAGAGCCCCCGACGGCAGAACCGGGTGAGGTCCTTGTCGTTGTGTGACACCAGCACCAGCGTGCGCCCTTCCGCGAGAAGTCGCTCGATGGTCGCATAGCACTTCGCGCGGAACTCCGCGTCCCCGACCGCTGTCACCTCGTCCACAAGCAGCACCGGGTGCGGCAGGTGCGCGATCACCGCGAAACCCAGCCGCACCTTCATCCCCGACGAGTAGTGCCGCACCGACGTGTCGATGGCGCGTTCCACCTGCTCACCGGCGAACGAGACGATCTCGTCGAAGTGCTCCCGCAGGTACGCCGTCGAGAGCCCGTGCAGCCCGCCCACCAGATACAGGTTCTCCCGGCCGGTCAGATCACCGGAGAACCCGGCGGACAGTTCGAGCAGCGGCGCCACCCGGCCCTGCACCCGGATCGACCCCTCGTCCGGGATGAGCACACCGGCGATCAGCCGCAACAGCGTGCTCTTGCCGGTGCCGTTGCGGCCCACCACGCCCAGCGTCTCGCCCGGCTCGACCCGGAACGACAGGTCACGCAGCGGCCAGAACCGGCCCGCGTCCGGGTCACGGGCGCCCCGGTGCACGATCAGCTCCCGCAGCCGCAACTGCCGGCGCCGGTTGCGGACGAACCGGATGCCGAGCCCGTCCGCCTCGATGATCGGGGCCATTCAGAGTTCCTTCAGCACTGCCGGTTCGAGCCGGTGGAACGCCCACCAGCCGAGCGCCAGCACCAGCACGCTGCCGGACACCGTGATGGTGAGCAGCCGGGCGTCCGGGAACTCGTCCGGATACCAGACCGCGTGGTGCAGCTGGAAGATCCCGACCAGCGGGTTCAGCTCGTACCCGAGCTTGACCCAGCCCGGCATGCCGGACTGCCGCACCAGGTCGAACGGATAGATGATCGGAGTCGCGTAGAACAGCAGCCGGATGACCAGCCGCATCGTGCGCTCGATGTCGCGCATCAGCACGTTGCCCGCCGACAGCAGCAACGCCAGGCCCACCAGCAGCACGAACTGCACCGCCACGGCGAGCGGCAGGGCCAGCAGGCTCCAGCCGGGGCGGATCTTCCCCTGGCTCGCGTAGATCGCCGCCACGGCGGCCAGGATCGGCAGCCCGGCCAGGTACTCGGCGAACCGGCCGGCGACCCGGCCGATCGGGAAGATCGGCCGGGGCAGGTTCATCGTGGTGATCAGCCGGGACTGCCCGGTGAGCGCGTTCGCGGCCTCGGTCAGCGCCGAACTCGCCCACATCCAGGCGAAGATGCCGGTGATCAGGAACAGCGGGTACGACCCGGCCGCCTCACCCAGGTGCCGCCGCGTCGCGCCGGAATAGAGCACGCCGAAGACGAACCAGTAGATCAGGCCCATGCCGAGCGGCTCGATCAGCGACCAGAAGTAGCCCAGCACCGACTGCTGGTACTTCACCGCGAGATCCCGCCGGACCAGGATGCGCAGCGAGGTGCGGGCGGACCAGAGCGCCGCGACGCCTGACGTCACCGCATCATGGTCGCGTCTTTTCCGTGCCGGCGCGTCGGCCGTCCGCGCCGGGTCACCCCAACGAGGTCAGCACTCGATCACGTTGACCGCGAGCCCGCCCCGCGCGGTCTCCTTGTACTTGACCTTCATGTCCGCGCCGGTCTCCCGCATGGTCTTGATGACCTTGTCCAGCGAGACGTGGTGCACCCCGTCCCCGCGCAGCGCCAGCCGGGCCGCGGTGATCGCCTTGATGCTGGCCACCGCGTTGCGCTCGATGCACGGGATCTGCACCAGGCCGCCCACCGGGTCGCAGGTCAGCCCCAGGTTGTGCTCCATGCCGATCTCGGCGGCGTTCTCCACCTGCTCCGGCGTACCGCCGAGCGCCTCGGCCAGCCCGGCCGCCGCCATCGAGCACGCCGAACCAACCTCGCCCTGGCAGCCCACCTCGGCCCCGGAGATCGACGCGTTCTCCTTGAACAGCACGCCGATCGCGCCGGCCGCCAGCAGGAACCGGACCACCCCCTCCTCGGAGGCGCCCGGCACGAACCGGGTGTAGTAGTGCAGCACGGCCGGGATGATCCCGGCGGCGCCGTTCGTCGGCGCGGTGACCACCCGCCCGCCGGCCGCGTTCTCCTCGTTGACCGCGAGCGCGAACAACGTCACCCAGTCCATCGCGCGCAGCGGATCCTGGCTGCCGGTCTCCGCCTCCAGGCCGCGCCGCAGCTCGGCCGCGCGCCGCCGGACCTTCAACCCACCCGGGAGTACGCCGTCGCGGGTGCAGCCGCTCTCCACGCACTCGCGCATCACCCGCCAGATCTCCAGCAGCCCCGCCCGGACGTCCGCCTCGCTGCGCCAGGACAGCTCGTTGGCGAGCATCACCTCGCTGATCGACAGGCCGGTCTCCGAGGTGACAGTCAGCAGTTCCGCGCCGGTCAGGAACGGGTGCCGTACCCGGGTCGTGTCCGCCTTGATCCGGTCCGCCCCGGCCGCCTCCTCGTCCACCACGAAGCCGCCGCCGACCGAGTAGTACGTGCGCGCCCGCACCTCGTTCCCGGCCGCGTCGTACGCCGCGAACGTCATCCCGTTCGGGTGGTACGGCAGCGACCGCCGGCGGTGCAGCACCAGATCGGCGTCCGGGTCGAAGTCGATCCCCTGGCTGCCGAACAGGTCGAGCCGCCGCTCGGCACGGATCCGCTCCACGCGCGGGCCGACCGCGTCGGTGTCGACGGTCTCCGGGGCCTCGCCCTCCAGCCCCAGCAGCACCGCCCGGTCGCTGCCGTGCCCGTGTCCGGTCGCGCCGAGCGAGCCGAACAGCTCCGCCCGTACCCGCGTCACGTCGGCGAGCTGCCCGTCGGCCTTCAGGCCCGCCACGAACGTACGGGCAGCCCGCATCGGCCCGACGGTGTGCGAGCTGGACGGCCCGATACCGACGCTGAAGAGATCGAAGACACTGATCATTTTGCTGCTTTCCTCGCCGTCGTCCCCGTTGTGCGGATCCGAGCCGGTGCGTGGGTGCCGCGCCCGCCGGGCGGGTAGACGGCCGGCGCCCGGGGTGGGGGCGCCCGACCGGCGAGCCTACCTCGCCCCCATGAATACCCGCCCCCACTCCGCCACATGCCCAACGCCCCGGCCCGGCCTCGCCCCCTACCCGCTCCTTGTCGGGCCACCTCCCCGGCGGGCGATCCCTCAGGCCCCTCCACTCCTCGTCGATCTAGGAGTTGTGGCACCCGGAATAGCCCATTTCACGGCATACGAGAACCGCCACAACTCCAAGATCGGCGGACCCACCCCGGGCTCACGGCTCACGGCTCGGAGCTCCGAGATCTTGGTACCAAACGGCCCCCATAGGGGCACTTTCCTACCAAGATCTTCACTGATCCCAGTCGACGCGACGCATGTCTCGCAAGGCGGTCAGCACTCGACGCAGCAACCAGCCGGACGGCGTCCCCCGCCCTCACTCACCCCGCCGCTCCCGCGATCTTGCAGTTGCAGCCCTCGCCAAAGGTGCGAATCGGGCACAACGAGGGCCGCAAGTGCATGATCGACGGGCGTGGGGAAGGAGGGGGCGCGGGCTCGGCTCGAGCGTGGCCTGGCTGAGCAGGGCCGGAGCATTGCGGACGGCGTCGCAACGGGGAGTGATCGTTGAGCGGCCGATCAGGCGGCGGCCGGTGGATCTGCTGCGGACGGCAGAGGGCGACGGCGGCAGAGGGCGACGGCGACAGAGGACACAGGGGCGAGTCGGTGGGGGCGGTCCGGGGTAAGTACCTACGGGTGCCCGGGTCGCCGATCCTCCTCGGGGCTGAGGGCGCGGCGCGTACCCCTCTCTACCGTGGAATCAGCGCGGCGGATCGCCGCAGAAGTGGGAGACGACGATGAGTCGCAAACTGGTCCGGCCCCGTGAGGGGCGCATGATCGCCGGTGTCTGCGCCGGCCTGGGGCAGCGGTTCGGCATGTCCGCCGGGATGGTCCGGCTGCTGTTCCTGCTGTCGCTGCTGCTGCCCGGCACCCAGGTCATCATCTACCTGGTCCTGTGGATCCTGATGCCGAACGAGGACCGCTACCTCGCCACCCGCTGACGCGAGACGAGCCGGGACACCGGCACGCGAACGCGCCCGCCCCTGACCATCGGGGCGGGCGCGCGGCGTACTGCGCGGTCAGGGTGCCGCGTAGGTGACAGTCACCTTCTCGTACCCGAGGGAGCGCAGCAGCCCTTCGAGCATCTTGCGGGTGTTCTCCTCGGCCCGGGCGGCGAGCCCGCTGTCCCGGGCGGCGGCGGTGATCCGGTCCTCGGCGAGCTTGTAGACCTGCTGCTGCCGGTTGGGGTCGCCGGCCACCAGGTCGTTGAGCCGGTTGATCAGGCCGCGCTGCTCGGCGAAGACGTAGCTCTTGTCCATGTCCAGATCTGTCTCGCCGAGCTGCGGCGCGGGCAGCTTGATCTCGGCGGACTTGCCGTCCTCGGAGACGACGACGGCACCGTCGGCGATCTTCGCGAAGTCGACGTACGCCTCGACCCGGCCCGCCCCGACGAACAGCGTGCGCTCGTTGAGCAGGAAGTCGGGCACGTTGCGCCGGTCGTTCTGCACGTCGACCACCACCTGGAAGTTGCCCTCGGCGGCGACGTAGCGGCTCAGGTCACGAATCGACTTGAGCAGCGGCGGCTGGCTGCGGTCGGTCTGCTCCTTGGCGAACGGGTTGCGGAAGTCGGGCAGCAGGCCGCTGGCCTGCACGCCGAGCATCACCACCACCGCCAGCGCCGCGGCGCCGAGCACCCAGAGCAGGCCGCGTGCCGCACCGCCGCCCGACGCCGGGGCGCCCGGCGCGGGGTCGTGCTCCGCCTCGGGCGAGCCCTCCGCCCGGTCGCGAAGGGAGTCGCTGGTGGGGTATTCCGGGAACTCCCGGGTGGGCTCGTTGTCACCGTCGCGGGCCATCGCCCTCACCGTCCTCGTCCGACACTGTGCTCGCCCGACACATCGCTGCTCGTCCGACCCATCGCTGCTCGTCCGACCGATCGAAGCTCGCCCGACCCATCGAAGCCCGGCCGACACATCGACTGACAATGACGGTACGGCCACCGTGCGACACTCGCGCGCCGAGCGACCCGATCGGGTGAAACCGCAGGTCAGGCGAACGCGGACAGGCCGGTGAGCCGCTGGCCGATGACGAGCTGGTGGATCTCGGAGGTGCCCTCGTACGTCAGCACGCTCTCCAGGTTGTTGGCGTGCCGCATCACCGGGTACTCCCCCGAGACGCCGTTGGCGCCGAGGATCGTGCGGCACTGCCGGGCGATGGCGAGCGCCTCGCGCACGTTGTTCAGCTTGCCCACGCTCACCTGCTCGGGCCGCAGCGTGCCGGCGTCGGCGAGACGGCCCAGGTGCAGCGCGAGCAGCATGCCCTTGTTCCACTCCACCGCCATGTCGGCGAGCTTGGCCTGGGTGAGCTGGAACCCGGCGAGCGGGCGGCCGAACTGGGTGCGCGTGGTCGCGTACTCCAGGGCGGTCTCCAGGCAGTCGCGGGCCGCGCCGAGCGCGCCCCAGACGATGCCGTGCCGGGCCTCGGTCAGGCACCCCAGCGGCGCCTTGAGCCCGATCGCCTCGGGCAGTCGCGCGTCAGCCGGCAGCCGGACGTCGTCGAGCGCGATCTCGCCGGTGAGGGACGCGCGCAGCGACATCTTGTGCCGGATCTCGCGCGCCGTCACCCCGGGCGTGTCCATGGGTACGGCGAAACCGCGCACCCCCTCGTCGGTACGCGCCCAGATCACGCCCACGTCGGCGATCGGCGCATTGGTGATCCACAGTTTGCTGCCGTTGAGGATCCAGTCGTCGCCGTCGCGGCGGGCCCGGGTGGCCATCGAGCCGGGGTCGGAGCCGTGGTCGGGTTCGGTGAGCCCGAAGCAGCCGATCGCCTCACCGGCCGCCATGGCGGGCAGCCAGCGCTGCTTCTGCTCCTCGCTGCCGTAGCGCCAGATGGCGTACATGGCCAGCGATCCCTGCACCGAGACCAGGGACCGGACGCCGGAGTCGCCGGCTTCCAGCTCCAGGCAGGCCAGCCCGTACGCGACAGCTGACGCGCCGGCGCAGCCGTACCCGGTCAGGTGCATGCCGAGCAGGCCGAGCTTGCCGAACTCGCGGGCCAGTTCACGGGCCGGCACCTGGCCGTCCTCGTACCAGCCGGCGACGTGCGGGCGTACCCGGTCGGTCACGAGCCGGCGCACGACGGTGCGGATCTGCCGCTCCTCCTCGCTGAGCGAGGCATCGATGTCGAGCAGGTCCAGAGGAGTCATGGCGTCACCTTAACCAAGACTCAGGGAGGCGTCACTCGCCCTGGTCACCGAGGACGAGCACGCGCGCGTGGATCTGGTTGCGCTGCTGGAGCGCCGCGCGCAGCGCCCGGTGCAGGCCGTCCTCCAGGTAGAGGCCGCCGTTCCACTGGACCACGTGCGGGAAGAGGTCGCCGTAGAAGGTGGAGTCCTCCGCGAGCAGCTTGTCCAGCGCCAGTTCGCGCTTGGTGGTGATGAGCTGGTCAAGCCGCAGCGGGCGCGGCGGAATCTCGGCCCACTGCTTCAGCGTGAGGTTGTGCTCCGGGTAGGGACGCCCGTCCCGGACCGCCCTGAAGATCACGGCGTGCTCTCCTCCCCAGGCCAGGCTGACAATGTGGATGTCAGCCTAACCGCTCAGGTCCACCGTCCCCGCCGCACCACATCCTGCACCGGACGCCGCCCTCGGCGCAGCGACGGTGACCGGTGGTCGACGGCCCGGTAACCGATAGTCAACGCACCGATCGGGTGCAGTTCCGGCGGTACCCCGAACGCCTCCCGGTACGCCCCGATCCGTTGCGGCGGGATGCCGAAGAAGCAGGCGCCCAGCCCTTCGTCCACGGCGGTGAGCAGCATCAGCAGCGCCGCGAAACCGGTGTCCACGTACCAGTAGGGCACCGGCCAGCGGTCCTCGTCGCGGTCTGCCCAGCCCTTGTCCGGCTCGGCGTAGCGGTCCAGGTAGGCGTCGCGGTTGGCGTGCGGCACCACGATCAGCGGCGCCCGGCGCATCCCGGCCAGCCAGCGTTCCCGGCCGCCTCCGCCCGGCGTGGTGGCGGCCCAGAACCGTTCCCGGTCCGCCGGTTCCTCAAGCACCAGGAAGCCCCAGCCCTGGGAGAACCCGGCCGACGGGGCCCGGACGGCGTGGTCCAGCAGCCGGTCCACCACCTCCGGCGGCACCGGCCGGTCGGGGTCGTAGTTGCGCACCATCCGGCGGCGCCGGACGACGTCGGCGAACTCCACGCTCAGACCTCCGGGCGGACGCCCCAGGCGCCCCGCCAGGTCTGCCCCGGCTCCAACATGATCAGATCCCGGCCGGAGCGGAACGCGTCGGGCGGGCAGGTCATCGGCTCCACCGCCACCGAACGGCGGTGCCGTTCCCCGCCGAGCGTGTCCCCGGTGAACACCTGCCACCAGCCGAACTCGCGGTCCGCCCAGATCCGCAGCCCGGACGAGCCGTCCGGCGCGCTCAGCACCACCGCCGAGCCGCCGTCGGCGTCCCGCTCGACGTCACCGAACGCGGTGTCGAGCACCAGGTCGCCGATCGGGCGCGGGCTGGTGAAGTCGAACTCGGAGCCGGTCACCTCGGCGGCGGCGACCGGCAGCAGGCGGCTGTCCACCAGCACCCGCCGCCGGGCCGGCACGCGCAGCCGCATCTCGTTCACGCCGACCTTCGGCAGTTGGAGGTACGGGTGCACGGAGAAGCCGAACGGCGCCGGCTCGCCGGAGAGGTTCGTCGCCTCGTGCTCGGCCCGCAGGCCGTCCGGGCCGACGCTCCACCGGGCCCGCAGCCGCAGCGCCCACGGGTAGCCGGGGCTGGGCGGCAGGTCGTAGCCGATGGTGACGCTGTCCGCCGACTGCTCGATCGGCTGCCACCGCGCCCAGTTGACCAGGCCGTGCAGGGCGTTGTGCCGCTCCGGCTCGGTGAGGTCGAGCTGCAACGACCGCTCCCCCACCGTGTAGGCGCCGTCGCGGATGCGGTTCGGCCACGGCGCCAGCACCTGCCCGGCCGAGCCGGGGCAGACCTCGTCCTCGGCGTACCCGTCGAGGTGGTCCACGCCGTCGAAGCGGTAGGCCCGCAGCCCGCCGCCGACCTCGACCACGACGGCCTCGTGGCCGTCGGCGGCGATGGTCCACTGTGTACCGGACGGTGGCTGCACGTCGATCCCCATGCCGGCGACCCTACCGTCAGCGCCGGTCCTCGGCGGGGGTGACCGAGCGATAGCGCAGCAACGCCGGGAACGCCGCCACCAGCAACACCGCCAGGACGGCGGCGGCGATACCGCCTCCGACCATGGCGAAACCGGTGCCGAAGGCGGCGGCCGTCGCACCGGCGCGCAGGTCGCCCAGGCGCGGGCCACCGGCCACCACCACCGTGTTCACGCCCTGGAGGCGGCCCCGCATCCGGTCCGGCGCGTAGACCAGCAGCATCGACTGGCGCAGCGTGGCGCTGACCAGGTCGGCGGCGCCGGCGACGCCGAGCAGCACCACGGCGAGCCACAGGTGCCCGGCCAGGCCGGCGAGCGCGATCGCCACGCCCCAGGCGACCACCGCCACGGTGAGCGCCAGCCCCTGCCGGCGTACCCGGCCGATCCACCCCGAGGTCAGGCCGCCGAGCATCGCGCCGATGGCGATGGAGCTGTAGAGCCAACCCACCGCCGACGCGCCGCCGAAGCGTTCCTGCGCCAGTTCCGGGAAGAGCGCCCGCGGCATGGCCAGGATCATCGCGATCAGGTCGATGGCGAAGGAGAGCAGCAGCACCCGCGTGGTGGCCAGGTAGCGGAAGCCGTCGACGATGCTGGCGAATCCGGCCTTGCGGACGCCGCCGCCCGGGTCCGGCGCGGGCGGCATCGCCGGCAGCCGCAGCGTGGCCCAGAGCGCCGCGGTGTACAGCAGCGCGTCCGCCGCGTACGCGATGGGCAGGGCCGTCTCGACCTGCCACCCGGCGAAGATCAGGCCCGCGGCGAGCGGGCCGAAGACGGCGGCGGCGGTGAACGTGGTGAAGTTCAGCGTGGTGGCCGCCGGGACCAGCTCGGCGGGCACGAGCCGGGGCAGGATCGCGCTGCGGGCCGGCGAGGTGATCGCGAATGCCGTCGACTGGAGGCCCACCAGCAGCAGGAGCAGCAGCGGGCTGCGCACCCCGGCCAGCGACTGCACCAGCAGCCCCAACGTCGAGGCCCAGAGCACGCAGCCGCCGACGAGCAGCACCCGGCGGCGGTCCCGGGCGTCGGCGATCGCGCCGCCCCACAGCCCGAACACCAGCAGCGGCACGAACCCGGCGATGCCCAGCAGACCGACCCAGAGCGAGCCGCCGGTCAGGTCGAACATCTCCACCGGCACCGCCACGGCGGTGAACTGGAAACCGAACATGGCGACCGCGTTGCCGGTCCACACCCGCCGGTACGCGGGCACGCGCAGCGGGCGCAGGTCGATCGCCCAGCGGCGCGGTTCCCGCCGCCCGGCCTTTGTGACATCGGTCACGGCGCGAGCCGCTCGACCACGAAGAACCCGCCCTCGGTACGCCGGAAGCGCAGCCGGTCGTGCAGCCGGCTGGCCCGGCCCTGCCAGAACTCGACAGTCTCCGGACGCACCCGGAACCCGCCCCAGTACGGCGGCGCGGGGATCGGCTCCACGTCGGCGAACCGCTCGGCCGCCGCCCGGTACGCCGAGTCCAGCGCGACCCGGTCCGGCACCACAGTCGACTGGGTGCTGGCCCACGCCCCGAGCTGCGAGCCGCGCGGCCGGCTGGCGAAGTACGCCTCGGTCTCGGCGCGGTCCACCCGCTCGACCCGGCCGGTCACAGTCACCTGCCGCTGCATCGGAAACCACGGGAACACCAGGCTGGCCCACGGATTCGCGGTCACCTCGGTGCCCTTGCGCGAGCCGTGATTGGTGTAGAAGACGAAGCCGTCCGGGTCGTACCCCTTGAGCAGCACGGTGCGGCCGCTGGGCCGCCCCCGGTCGTCGGCCGTGCCGAGCACCATCGCGTTCGGCTCGGGCAGCGGATGGGCCACCGCGTCGGCGAACCAGCGGGCGAACTGGGTGTGCCAGTCCGGCGCCAGGTCCGTCTCGGTCAGGCCCAGGTCGGCGGCGTACTCGTTACGCATGCCGGCCGGGGCGGGTGTGTCGCCTGTCACTGTGGTTGTCCCTCTCCCGGGCGTGCCGGCGTCCCCCGACGCTGGCCAGGCCCCGGTACCCAGTCTTCTCCTACTCTCACCGACGGCCAGCGGCGGGGATGTCGCGTGGCGCACAGTGGCTGTGGGTCGCGCAGTCTGTTACCCACCGGGCAAGATGTTCCGAACCACACCCCTGAAGGGTCGCCTGAGCTGCGGGGCTCGATCAGCCCGCCCGGGCGCGCCGAGCCGAAGCCAGGAGACGACATGTCCGATTTCAAACCGGGCCTGGAGGGCGTCGTAGCCTTCGAGACCGAGATCGCCGAACCCGACCGCGCGGGGGGATCACTGCGCTACCGGGGCGTGGATATCGAGGACCTGATCGGCCAGGTCTCGTTCGGCAACGTCTGGGCGCTGCTGGTGGACGGCCGGTTCGGCCCGGGCCTGCCGCCGGCCGAGCCGTTCCCGGTGCCGGTGCACTCCGGTGACATCCGCGTCGACGTGCAGTCCGCGGTCGCCATGCTGGCCCCGTACTGGGGGCTCAACCAGCTTCTCGACATCTCCGACGAGCAGGCCCGCGAGGACCTGGCCCGGGTGTCGGTCACCGCGCTGTCCTTCGTCGCCCAGTCGGCGCGCGGCCTGGGCCTGCCGGCCGTGCCGCAGAAGGAGATCGACAAGGCGGAGACCATCGTCGAGCGGTTCATGAAGCGCTGGCGCGGTGAGCCCGACCCGCGGCACGTCAAGGCCGTCGACGCGTACTTCATCTCGGCCGCCGAGCACGGCCTGAACGCCTCCACCTTCACCGCCCGGATCGTCGCCTCCACCGGTGCGGACGCCGCGGCCTGCATCTCCTCCGGCATCGGCGCGCTCTCCGGCCCGCTGCACGGCGGCGCACCGTCCCGGGTGCTCAGCATGCTGGAGGCGGTCGAGCGCAGCGGCGACGCCGACGGGTACGTCAAGGGCGTGCTGGACCGGGGCGAGCGGCTGATGGGCTTCGGCCACCGGGTCTACCGGGCCGAGGACCCCCGCGCCCGCGTGCTGCGGCGTACCGCCAAGGAGCTGGGCGCGCCCCGCTTCGAGGTCGCCGAGGCGCTGGAGAAGGCCGCGCTGGCCGAGCTCCAGGCCCGCCGCCCGGACCGCGTCCTCGCCACGAACGTCGAGTTCTGGTCGGCAGTGGTGCTGGACTTCGCCGAGGTGCCGGCGCACATGTTCACCTCGATGTTCACCTGCGCCCGGATGGGCGGCTGGTCGGCGCACATCCTGGAGCAGAAGAAGCTCCAGCGGCTGGTCCGGCCGTCGGCCACGTACGTCGGCCACGGCCCGCGCAAGCCGCAGCAGGTCGAGGGCTGGGACGCCATCCCGCACGGCGTCTGACGTGTAAGGAAGGGGCCCCGCTTAACGCCTCCGGTAGAGGCGGGGCCCCTTCTTAACGCCCGCCTCCGTGCACACGAGGCGCTGCGCCGCTGTGGCGCACGACTCAGCACCGACCGTGGGACCAGCCGCCGGTCCGGGCCGCCCGGGTGGGAGGATGAAGGCCGGCAGCGCTGCCGGCCGGGTTCGGACCCCGGCCGCCTCGTGCGCCCGGCGCACGCCCGGCCATCGGTCCGCGCCCGCACCAAGGGCTCGTCCCGCCCACGCGGAAGGATCAAGACAACCGTGGCTGACGTACCGACCATCCGGATTCCCGACGAGATCAGGCCCGCCGACGGACGTTTCGGCTGCGGCCCGTCCAAGGTCCGTCCGGCCGCGGTCTCCGCCCTCGCCGACGTCGCCACCAGCTACCTGGGCACGTCGCACCGGCAGAAGACGGTCCGCGACCAGGTGGCCCGGCTGCGCCGCGGCCTGGCCGAGTTCTTCTCCCTGCCCGAGGGGTACGAGGTGGTGCTCGGCAACGGCGGCACCACCGCGTTCTGGGAGGTCGCCACGTTCGGCCTGATCCGTGACCGGGCCCAGTTCGCCAGCTTCGGCGAGTTCGGCGCCAAGTTCGCCAAGTCGGTCGCCGACGCGCCGTTCCTCGGTGAGCCGACCGTCCGCAAGTCCGACGCGGGCAGCGCCCCCACGCTCGTGGCCGAGGCCGGCGTGGACGTCTACGCCACCCCGCACAACGAGACCTCCACCGGCGTCGCGGTGCCGATCAGCCGGGTGGCGGGCGCCGACGAGGGCTCGCTGCTGCTCGTCGACGCCACCTCCGGCGCGGGCGGGCTGGACGTGGACGTCGCCCAGACCGACGTCTACTACTTCGCGCCGCAGAAGTGCTTCGGCTCCGACGGCGGCCTCTGGCTGGCCCTGATGTCGCCGGCCGCGCTGGCCCGGGCCACCGAGGTCAAGCAGTCGGGCCGCTACATCCCGGCCTTCCTCGACCTGGTCACCGCGATCGACAACTCGCGGCTGGAGCAGACGTACAACACCCCGGCGCTGGCGACCATCTTCCTGGCCGCGGAGCAGACCGACTGGATGAACTCCCAGGGCGGGCTGGCCTGGGCGGCCAAGCGCACCGCCGAGAGCGCCGGCATCGTGTACGGCTGGGCCGAGCGCTCGTCGTTCGCCACGCCGTTCGTGTCGGACCCGGCGCTGCGGTCCAACGTGGTCGCCACCGTGGACTTCGCCGACGGGGTGGACGCGACGGCGATCGCCAAGGCGCTGCGCGCCAACGGCATCGTCGACACCGAGCCGTACCGCAAGCTCGGCCGCAACCAGCTACGGGTGGCGCTGTTCCCGGCCGTCGAGCCGGCCGACGTCGAGGCGCTCACCGCGTCCATCGACTACGTGGTCGAGCGACTCTGATCACGCCGTCACGGTGCGTGGTCGTCGGGGCTCCGGCGACCACCCACCGTGATCATTACCGCAGCTCAGTCACGACATGCCGGGGTGTCGCAGTCCCCATCGTCGGGTAGATGAGCGTACGGTGGTGCGAGACGCCCGGGTGGCCGGCTCCCGTGGCGTGACGGCCAGCGAAGCGGGACGGAGGCAAGCCCATGCGCCCAGTACGCTTCGTCGCCCTCTCCGAGGACGGCCAGGCCCTGGTGCTCGCCGACGAGGTGGGGCGCCTGCTGGCGCTGCCCATCGACGAGCGGATCGCGTCGGCGCTGCACGCCGAGCCGGGCGCCCCGCCGCTCGTGGTGGTGCCGAGCGCCACCGACCTGACCCCGTCGCTGTCCCCACGGGACATCCAGGCCCGGATCCGTTCCGGCGAGTCCGCGGAGGACGTCGCCCGCATCGCCGGCGTGCCCGTCGACCGGGTCCTGCGCTACGCCGGCCCGGTGCTCCAGGAACGGGCCATGCTCGCCCAGCACGCCCGGCGCACCCGGCTCAAGGGCGCGGAGAAGCCGACCCCGCTGGCCGAGGTCGTCAACGGCCGGCTGGCCCAGCACGGCATCGACACCGAGAAGATCTCGTGGGACGCCTACCGCCGCGACGACGGCACCTGGCGGATCATCGCGACCTGGCCGTCCGGCAAGGCCACCGCCCAGGCGGTGTGGGATCTGGACAAGACCCGGCAGCACGTCGCCCCGCACGACGACATGGCGCAGTACCTCTGCGCCGAGCGGCCCACGCCGATCCTCGGCCAGGAGCCCGCGCCGGAGCGGGGCGGTCACGCGCTGCCCGGTCCGTCGCGCGGCGAGCCGAGCCGGGGTGGGCACGGCCTGCCGGCCGCCTCCGAGCACGCCCGTCCGGGGCGTGACCCGATCCGCGCCGGCCGGGACGCGCTGCTCGCCTCGCTGGACCGCCCGCTCGGCGGCACGTCCGGGCGTGGTCTCGACACCCGCTCCCCGGCCGCGCTGGCCGGGCCGGAGGCGCCCCGTCAGCGGGCCGTCGCCGGTGGTGCCGCGGCGCTGCTCGGTGGTGGGCAGGGTTCGGCCTTCGACGACGACTCGGACGCGCCGAAGGAGATCCCTGCCGTACCCTCGCTGGCTGTGCTGCGTCCTCGGCGCACCGGCCCCGCGGCGGCGACCGGCGGTGCGGCCGCCGAGTCCACCGAGGCCGGCGGCAAGCCGCGCAAGCGGCTGCCGAGCTGGGACGACGTGCTGTTCGGCACCGGCCCGGCGGCCCGCGAATCCTCCTGATCCACCGCTCCACCCTGGCCCGTTGAGAGGGCACTCTAAGTGCCGGCGTGCCAGGGTGGAGTCATGGAGTACACGAACCTGGGACGCACCGGTCTGTCCGTGAGCCGACTCTGCCTCGGCACGATGAACTTCGGTCCGCAGACCGACGAGCCGGACAGCTTCGCCATCATGGACCGGGCGCTCGAACACGGGATCAACTTCTTCGACACCGCCAACGTCTACGGCTGGAAGCTCGGTGAGGGCGTCACCGAGCAGATCGTCGGCCGCTGGTTCGCGCAGGGCGGCGGGCGCCGCGACAAGGTCGTCCTCGCCACCAAGGTCTACGGCAAGATGGGCGAGTGGCCCAACGAGCAGGGCCTGAGCGCCCGGCACATCATCCGGGCCTGCGAGGACTCGCTGCGCCGGCTCCAGACCGACACGATCGACCTCTACCAGATGCACCACATCTCGCGGACCACGCCGTGGGAGGAGATCTGGCAGGCGATGGAGACGCTCGTCGCCCAGGGCAAGGTCATCTACGTCGGCTCGTCCAACTTCGCCGGCTGGCACATCGCCCAGGCGCAGGCCGCGGCCGGTAAGCGCAACTTCCTCGGTCTCGTCTCCGAGCAGTGCATCTACAACCTGCTGACCCGGTACGTCGAACTGGAGGTCGTACCGGCCGCGCAGCACTACGGCCTGGGCATCATCCCCTGGTCGCCGCTGCACGGCGGGCTGCTCTCCGGCATCATCCGCAAGATGGCCGAGGGCAGCGCGGCGCGCGGCACCACCGGCCGCTCGGCCGACGCGCTGGCCGAGCACCGCAACACCATCGAGGCGTACGAGAAGCTCTGTGCCGACCTCGGCCACGACCCGGCGGATGTGGCGCTGGCCTGGCTGCTCTCCCGGCCGGGCGTGACCGCCCCGATCGTCGGCCCGCGCACCATGGACCAGCTCGACCGCAACCTCGGCGCCCTCGACGTCCACCTGGACGAGCCCACCCTGACCCGCCTCGACGAACTGTTCCCGCCCGTCGGCAACGGCGGCCCCGGCCCCGAAGCCTGGGCCTGGTAGGTAAGGAAGGGCCCCTTCTTAACGCCTCCGGTAGAGGAGGGGCCCCTTCTTAACGCCCGGCCGGCCGGGTGCAAAGCCCGACCGGGATGCCCAGCCGGCCGACGGCTAGGCGGCGAGCGGCCAGGCCGCCAGGCGGTCGTATCGGACACGCTGACCGAGATGGCTGCGGACCAGCACCAGCTCGGCGGCCGGCCACTGCGGACCGGCGTACCCGTTCAGGGTGTCTCGGTCGGCGCGAATGTCGGCCTCGGGCAGCCGATCGCCCGGGCGAGCGATGGTCAGGTGCGCCCGGAACGGCTTGTCGTCGCAGGGCAGGCCGGCCCGGCGCAGTCCCTGCTGGATCAGCCGGGCCAGTGTGTCCAGCGCATCCGCCTCGCCCCGCACGTCGACCCAGAGCACAGTGGATCCGCCCTGGCCGAAACTGCCCCCGCCGCCGAGGCTCAGCCGGGGCGGCCCGGCGCGGGACTCCCGCAGCGTCCGTGCGGCCATCCTGAGGGCGCTCTGCACGTCGGTCAGCCGGTCGTCCGGCACCTCGCCGAGGAACGCGAGCGTGAGGTGCAGGTTCGCCGGGTCGGCCAGGCGGGCGTGGCGGGCGGTCGCCACCCGCAGGCCCTTGATCCGGGCGGTCAGATCCGCGACCGCAACGGCAGGCGGGTAGATCGCCGCGAAGAGACGCACCCGCTCAGCGGTGTCGCTGGTGGTGCGCGGCGCGGGCGGCCGGCAGGGTCAGCCCGGCGGCGTGCAGCAGCCCTTCGACGCGTACCCGCTCGATCTCCCGGTCGACGCCGTCCAGTTCGCCGAGATGCTCGGCGATGCCGAGCGCGTGGCAGGCGGCGCGCAGCCGTTCGTCGTACGCCTCGATGACCGCGCCGTGCCACACCACACTGCGGTCGGCGGCGGCGAGCCGGTGGCCGCCGAGGCGGCGCAGGTCGGTGGCGAGCTGTTCCAGCGGACGGCGGCCGCCCTTGTCGAACTCGGTGAGGTCGATGTCGCGGGTCAGCGCCTCGGCCTCGATGGCCCGGTCGAGCCGCGCGATGGTACGGCGTTCCCGACGCTGCTCCCGCCACTCGGCCCAACCGCAGGCGACCCGATCGATGATCTCGTCTGCGCAGAACAGCAGCGCGAGCAGGGCGGGCAGGCAGCAGACGGCGAGGATCGCCAGAGCCAGCAGCAGTCCCTGCCCCACTTCCACACATCGAAGCTAAGCCCTGCCGCACCGGCCCGCCACCCGTTTGGGTAATCGGGCCGGTACGACCGGCTATCGGGGCTACTTGGCGCCGGGTGACACCACGTAGAAGCGGGGCATCGGCAGCATCCGCAGCCGAAGCCGGGCACCGGAGCGGCGCAGTTGCCAGGCGAGCGCCAGCAGCGCGGCGGTCAGCGAGATCAGGCCGCCGGCCCAGATGCTCGCGCCCGCACCGTACGTCTCGGCCACCCAGCCGATCACCGGGGCGCCCACCGGGTTGGTGCCCAGGAACACCAGCACCCACAGCGCCATCACCCGTCCCCGGAAGGACGCGTCGACACCGAGCTGCACCCGCTGGTTTGCCGCCTGGGCGAAGTAGACCATGAAGAACCCGGCGGGCAGGAGCAGCGTCACCACCAGCCAGTACGCCGGGGCGAGCCCGACCAGCGTGCCGAAGGCGGCGCAGCCGATCGCGGCGCCGAGCACCAGCCAGACCGAGGGGCGGCTACGCCGGCCGGTGCCGGCCAGCGCGCCGACCAGCGCTCCGACCGCGAGCGCGGTGCTGAACAGGCCGAACGAGGCGGCGCCGGTGTTGAACACGGTCTTCGCGAGCGCGGCGAGGGTGAGCTGGAAGTTGAACAGGCTCATCCCGATCACCGACATGAGGACCATCGGCAGCAGGATGTCCGGCCGCCGCGCCACGTACCGGAGGCCGTCGACCACCCGGGCCTGGTCCCGCTCGCCGGTCGGCGGCAGGTCCTTGCGGTACAGCTCCTCGGTACGCATCCGGACCACGTTCACCAGCGGGGCGATCGAGCTGAGCGCGGTGACCAGGAAGACCGGGCCGACGTCGACGGCGGCGATGGCGAGGCCGGCGACGGCCGGGCCGACGATCCGGGCGGAGTTGAACACCGCCGCGTTGAGCGAGAGCGCGTTCGGCAGCAGCGACATGCCGACCAGCTCGGAGACGAACGCCTGGCGCACCGGCGTCTCGACCGCGTTGGCGACGCCGAGCAGGGCGGCGAACGTGAAGACGTGCCAGAGCTGCACCAGGCCGGTGAGGACCAGGGCGCTCATGGCGAGCGCCAGCACGGTCCAGAACGCGTTGGCGACGAAGAGCAGCATCCGCTTGTCGTAGCGGTCGGCGAGCCGGCCGGACAGCAGCGTGAGCAGCAGTACGGGGGTGAACTGCAACGCGGTGACCACGCCGAGGGCGGTCGCGGAGTTGTCGCTGAGCTCGAGGACGAGCCAGTCCTGGGCGATGAACATCATCCAGACGCCGATCAGTTTGACCAGCTGTCCGGTGGCGAAGAGTCGGTAGTTACGGACTCGTAGGGACTGGAACATCGTGCTCAGCTTGGCCTGCACTCTAGGTGCGCCTCCTCGCGTCGGTACGTTTCATCCACGAGTGACGAAGCGAACCGCGGGCGGCGGTGTCAGGCGCGAGCGATGCCCTGGAGGATCTCCGCGGCACGCCGTAGCGTGTCGCGTTCGTCCTCGGTCAGTGCGGCCAGCCGGTTGGCCAGCCATTCGTTCCGGGCCCGCTCGAACTGGTCGAGCACGGCCCTTCCCCCTTCGGTAGCCGCCAGTATGACCTGCCGTCCGTCGGTCGGATGGGGAGTCCGCTGCACGAGGCCGCGTTCCTCCAACTTCGCGACGATCTTCGTCATCGTGGGTGGCTGCACCCGTTCGACATCGGCCAGTTCCCGTGGCGTGAGGGCGCCCGCCAGCTTGAGGCTGGTGAGCGCCGACAGCTGGGTGACCGTGAGGTCGCCGACCGGCCGGGCTTGTCGGACCCGCCGGTTGAGCCGGGTGATCGCATCTCGCAACTGAGGGGCCAGTTGCGCCGGTGGCACGCGTTTCGCCGTCACCGTCCGCTCCGTCACAACTAGTTAGCTTAACTAATGAGCCTGGCTAACGACATGCGTTATGACCAGGCTCACCAGCGTCAGAGCAACACGGACTCGACGGGCCCGCGCAGGAAGTACACGACGAACAGCACGGCGACCCCGTACAGCAGGGGGTGGACCTCGCGGGCCTTGCCCTTCGCCACCTTCAGCAGCACGAAGCTGATCACGCCGGCCCCGATGCCGTTCGAGATCGAGTAGGTGAACGGCATCAGCGCGATGGTGAGGAACGCCGGGATGGCGATCTCGTAGTCGGTCCAGTCGATCGTGCGGACCGCCGTCATCATCAGGAAGCCGACCACCACCAGCGCCGTCGACGCGGCCTCGAACGGCACGATCAGCGACAGCGGCGCCAGGAACATGGCGAGCAGGAACAACACGCCGGTGACCAGGTTGGCCACGCCGGTCCGGGCGCCCTCCGCGACGCCTGCGGCGCTCTCGATGTACGAGGTGTTGCTGGACACCGAGGCCGCGCCACCAGCGGCGGCGGCGATCGAGTCGACGAGCAGGATCTCCTTGGCCTTCGGCGGGGTGCCCGTCTCGTCGAGCATGTCCCCTTCCTGACCGATCGCGACCATCGTGCCCATGGTGTCGAAGAAGTCCGTGATCAGCAGGGTGAAGATGAACATCAGCGGCACCAGCCAGCCGACCCGGCTCCACGAGTTCAGCACGTTGAACTGACCCAGCAACGACAGGTCGGGCACGTCCACGATCTGCTTCGGCAGCTCGGGAACGTTCAGCGACCAGCCCTTCGGGTTCGGCTTGCCGTCGACGAAGGACGGGCCGACCTTGGCGACCGCCTCGACCACGATGGCCAGCACGGTGGAGGCCAGGATGCCGATCAGGATCGCGCCCCGGACCCGGCGCACCACGAGCACCAGGGTGATCAGCAGGCCGACCACGAAGACGAGCATCGGCCAGCTGACGATCTTGCCGTTGATGCCCAGCCCGACCGGCACCGTCGAGTTCGCCGCGTCCGGCACCCGCCTGACGAAACCGGCGTCGACCAGGCCGATGATGGTCAGGAACAGACCGATGCCGACACCGATCGCGGTCTTGAGCTGCGTCGGCACCGAGCGGAACACCGCGGTACGCAGCCCGGTGAGCACCAGGATGCCGATCAGCACACCCTCGATGACCACCAGGCCCATCGCGTCCGCCCAGGTCATCTGCGGCGCGATCTCGTACGCCACGAGCGCGTTCACGCCCAGGCCGGCGGCGAGCGCGATCGGGAACCGGGCCACCACGCCCATCAGGATCGTCATCAGGCCGGCGACCAGGGCGGTCGCCGCGGCGAGCGCCGGAATGGCGAGCGAACGCCCGTCACCGTCCTTCCCGCTGCCCAGGATCAGCGGGTTCAACACCACGATGTACGCCATCGTGAAGAACGTGGCGAGGCCGCCTCGGATCTCACGGCTCAGCGTCGACCCGCGAGCCGAGATCAGGAAGAAGCGGTCGAAGGCGTTTCGTGGGTGCGCGGGATCGGGCGGCGTGCCGTGATCCGGCGGCGGAGCAATGGACATCGGGTCCTCATCTAGGTCATCGACTGGATTTTGTCGCGCGCATCGTCCCAGATCACCCGCCTGGCAGGGAAGAACGATCACGTACGCTGGGCCAGTGTCACAGGAGCAACAGCCGCGGCCGGAGCCGCTCGACCCGCCGATGGTGCCGTTCGCCGTCGCCGGGCTGATCGCCTGGGCGGTGGCCGGCCTGGTGCTACTGATCTTCTTCCGGGACTGGCTCACCGAATCCGGGCGTCAGAACTGGCTCTGGACCTGCCTCGCCGGTTTCCTGTGGGGCTTTCCCGGCCTGGCGGTGATGATGCGGCACGACGCCAACCGGCGCCGCCGACGCGCTGCCGCCGGGCGGCGGCAGCACTGACCGATCAGGGGTGGCCGTACGGCTCCGCCGGCTCGGCCGCCTCCACCGAGCCCGGGGCCCGGCTGACAGTCATCGACTCGACCGCGCTGTCGTCGTAGACGGTGGGCAGTTCGTCGACTGGCGTCTCCGGCGTTTCCACAAGCGTCTCGGAGTGCGCGCCGCACCCGTGGTCGGCGCTCACCACCCGGCCGTCGTCCGGGGCGTAGAAGTTGCCGCAGGCGCCGAAGGCCAGGCGCAGCGAACCGGCCAGCGGCAGGTAGAAGCCGCAGGTGCCGCAGCGGGCGGCGGCCGGCGCGGCGACCGAGATCGCGGCGTCCGGGCCGTGGTCACCGTCGTACCAGCGCTGGGCGGCCTCGGCACGGCCCTCCCGGGACAGCACCCGGGGCCGGCCCAGGCCCAGCTCCCAGGCGGTCTCCTCCACTGCCGGATCGTCGGAGAGCAGGTAGCCGGGGGCGAGCCGCTCGTCGTCGGCCGGGGTGGGCAGCAGGTCACCCGGGCCCAGGTCGCCCGGCTTGAGCCGCTCCTGCCACGGCAGCCAGCCCGGGGCGAGCAGCGCGTCCGGGCCCGGTAGCAGCACCGTCTCGCAGACGGTGACGTGCCGGCTGCGCGGCACCCGGGTCACCGTGACGGCCCAGCGCCAGCCGCGGTAACCGGCCATCCGGCACTCGAAGTAGTGGGTGACGACCCGATCGCCCTCGGCGACCGCCTGGAGATGGTCGCCGATGTCGGTGGGCTCCACCTCGGTGATCGCGTCGCGGGCCACCTCGACGGCGGCGGCGCAGACCTGGTCGAGCCGGGGAGCGCGGGCGGAGGCGGGCCTGGTCACCGGACCATTGTTCCCCATGCCCGTCCACGGGCGACAGGCACTCCCCGGAGTCATTCTCTCCGGGTGATGCGGCGCACGTGGAGCGGATGGGCGAGGATGGGACGCATGGCGCTGTCCTCCCGCTCCGGCCGCTCCTTTCTCGGGCGGACCGTCGGCACCGGCATCCGCGCCACCCGGCTGCTGCTGCGGGGCTCGCTGCACGGTGGGCGCTGGATGACCCGGCGGGCCGGCACCGCCCGGGCCCGCAGCGCGGGCAACGAGGTGGGCATGGTCCGCCTGTTCGACCTGCACGCGCTCTCCTGCGCCGGTGACACGCTCATCGCGATCGGCCTGGCCGGGACGATCTTCTTCGACGTGCCGCTGGGCGAGGCGCGCAACAAGGTGGCCCTCTACCTGCTGGTGACCATGGTCCCGTTCGCCATGCTCGCCCCGGTGGTCGGCCCGCTGCTCGACCACTTCCGCCACGGCCGGCGGTACGCGCTCGCCACCACCATGCTCGGCCGGGCGTTCCTGGCGTGGCTGATCTCCGACTACATCGGCGGTTTCGGGCTCTACCCGGCGGCGTTCGGCGTGCTCGCGCTCTCCCGGGCATACGGTGTGGCCCGCTCGGCGGCGGTCCCCCGGCTGCTCCCCGAAGGGCTGGGGCTGTCCCAGGTAGGGGCGCGCGCGAGCGTCTACGGCACGGTGGCCGGCGCGCTCGTCGCGCCGATCGGGCTGGCCGCGTTCTGGTTCGGGCCGCAGTGGCCGCTGCGGGTCGCCTCGGTGATCTTCCTGATCGGCATGGTGATCTCGCTCCGGCTGCCGCCGAAGGCCGACTCCGAGCCGCCCGAGCGGATGCCGCACCCGCTGCGCGCGCTGCGCCGCCGCGACGGCGAGCGCCCGCTGGGCCGGGGCCGCCCCAGCGGACGGCTGGTGATCGCCACGCTGATCGGCGCGGCGGCGCTGCGCGGGCTCTACGGCTTCCTGCTGCTGTTCCTGGCCTTCGCGATCAAGGCCGGTGACCTGACCACCGACTTCTTCGGCCGCGACCTCGGCGCCCAGGGCGCGCTGGGCCTGGTCGGCGGCGCGCTGGCGGTAGGCACGTTCCTCGCCACCGCGCTCGGCACCCGGCTGCGCATCCACCGGCCGACAGCGCTCCAGTCGAGCGGCACGATAGTGGTGGCCGGTGTGGCGGTGCTCGCCGCGCTGAAGTTCTCGCTGCCGATGGTGGCGCTGCTCTGCCTGGTGGCCGCCATGATGAGCGGGATCGCCAAGCTCGCGGTGGACGCCTCGATCCAGGAACGCATCCCGGAGCGGCTGCGCGCCAGCTCGTTCGCGCACTCGGAGACCGCGCTGATGCTGGCGTTCGTGGCCGGCGGCGGGCTCGGGCTGGTGCCGTTCACCGGCCTGATCGGCGTGACGGTGGCCGCCGCGGTGGCCGCGCTGGTGGCCGTACGCGGCGTGCTCGTCGCCGGCAAGCTGCGCGGTGAGCACCTGGCCGGCCGGCCGCTCGGCGACGAGGAGCTGGCCGCGGAACAGGCGACCCGCGACGAGAAGACGGCCACCACCTCGCTCGACGACCCGGCGCCCACCTCACCGGCGCCCCAGCGCTCCGGCCCGCCGCCGGACGACGAGGGGCTGGCACCGCCCGGCTTCCACATCTACCGGCCGTCCTCCTCGGTGGGCGGTCCGGGCGGCGTCGAGGACACCGAGCGGCGTGATCCCCGGGGGCCGGTGGCGTGAGCGGTCTGCTCGTGGTCACTGCCGTGCCGGCAGAGGCCGAGGCGATCCGTGCCGGCCTCACCGCACCGGCAGCGCCGGACATGACGATGCCGCCGGACAGGACTGCATCGCCGGACGGGACGATGCCGCCGGACGTGACGGTGCTGCCCGTCGGGGTCGGCCCAGCCGTCGCCGGGGCCGCCACGGCACGGCTGCTGGCGCTGGCCGAGGCGGCCGGGCGACCGTACCGGGCGGTGGTCAGCGCCGGCATCGCCGGAGGGTTCGTCGGCCGGGTCGCGGTGGGCGGCACGGTGCTCGCCGACCGCAGCGTCGCCGCCGACCTCGGCGCCGAGTCGCCCGCCGGTTTCATCCCGGTCGAGGACCTGGGCATGCCCCCCGAGTTGCTGGGCGGCGGCCGGATCGTCGCCGCCGACCCGGGCCTGCTGGCCCGTCTGCGCGCCGCGCTGCCGGGGGCGACCGTCGGCACGGTGCTCACCGTCAGCACGGTGACCGGCACCGCCGCCAGCACGGCGGTGCTCGCCGAACGGCACCCGGACGCGGTGGCCGAGGCCATGGAGGGGTACGGCGTGGCGGTCGCCGCCGCCCAGGCCGCCGTGCCCTTCGCCGAGCTGCGGACCGTCTCCAACCCGATCGGCCCGCGCGACCGGAGCGCGTGGCGGATGCGGGAGGCGTTCGCCGCGCTCACCGCCGCGGCGGCCGCCCTCCACTGATCCCGTCCACCTGTGGATAACCCTGTGGAGAAGTCGTCGGGCTGGGGACGGCGGGCTCAGATCGTGATGACGACCTTGGCTCGTGCGTGCTCGGTTTCGAGGTAGCGGACTGCCTCGGGCACCTCGGGCAGCGAATACGTCCGGTCGACCGCAGGGGTGAGCCGGCCGGCCTCGGCGTGCTCGCGCAGCACGTCGAGGTGCGCCCGGCCGGGTGAGGTGGCGAGGACGACGACGCGCTGGCTGATGACCGGCGCGACCAGCCGTCCCCGCGCCAGCAGCCCGATCGGGCCGAGAAGGCTGCCGCCCCGGTAGACGCCACCACCGGAGAGCACGAGCGTCCCGCCCGGCGTGAGCGCCCGCCGCAACGCGGTCAGGGAGCGGTTGCCGACCAGGTCGAACACCACGTCGTGGCGGCGCCCGTCGCGGGTGAAGTCGTCGTGGGTGTAGTCGACCACGTGGTCGGCGCCCAGGGAGCGGACCAGCGCGACGTTGCGGGTGCGGCACACGCCGGTCACCGTCGCGCCGAGCGCCTTCGCCAACTGCACGGCGAGCGTGCCGACGCCGCCGGAGGCACCGTTGATCAGGACGCGGTGGCCGGGCCGGACCCGCCCGGCGTCGCGCAGGCCCTGGAGCGCGGTGACGCCTGCCAGCGGCAGTGCCGCCGCCTGCGCCGGGGTCAGGTTCGCCGGCCGCGGCGCGACCAGGTGCTCGGGCACGCACACGTACTCGGCGAACGCGCCGTCGGCCTCGCCGAGGTCGCCGAAGACGGCGTCGCCGGGGCGTACCTGCCGCACCTGGGCGCCGACCGCCTCGACCCGGCCGGCGAAGTCGCGGCCCCGGATGCGGGCCCGGGGCCGCGCGAGGCCGAGCGCCAGCCGCGACAGCCGGGGGTCGCCGCGCATGACGTGCCAGTCGTACGCGTTCAGCGCGGCTGCCTCGACCCGGACGAGGACGTCGCCGGGGCCGGGCGCGGGCGTCTCGACGTCGGCGAGCACGAGTGTCTCCGGTGGGCCGTACCGGTCCTGGACGATCGCCTTCATGTCGCCACTCCCTCCCAGGTGTACGGCGTACACCATGATGGCACAAGGCTAGGTGTACGCCGTACACCAGTCAAGGCGGTTACTGTGTCAACGGCCTTCGGAAGGACTGGGGACGACATGGCGGAGCAGGCGGAGACGGCGCGAAGGGCACCCCTGACCAGGGATCGCGTCCTGCGTACCGCCGTCGTGCTCGCCGACCGGACCGGCATCGAGTCGCTGAGCATGCGCAACCTCGCGCAGGACCTCGGCGTCGTGCCGATGGCCCTCTACAAGCACGTCGCCAACAAGGACGAACTGCTCGACGGCATGATCGACATCGTCGTCGCGGAGATCGACCCGCCGGCGCCCGGCGACTGGAAGCAGGCGATCCGCCGGCGCATCCTGTCGGCGCGGCAGATGCTGCTCCGCCACCCCTGGGCGTCGCTGGCGATCGAGTCCCGGACCACGCCCACCCCGGCCGTCCTGGCCTACCTCGACTCGACAGTCGGCGCGCTGCGGGCCGGCGGTTTCTCCACCGACCTGGCCCACCACGTCATGCACGCGCTGGGCAGCCGGGTCCTGGGCTTCAGCCAGGAACTGTTCGACACCTCCCGGCAGGCCGGGCGATCCGGCGCGACCAGCGCCGGCACACCGGCGGACCTGCCGCCGGAGGTGGCCGCCCGGTTCCCGCACCTCGCCGCCATCGCCACCGCCGCGTCCCACGACGACGACTCGGTGGTCGGGCCGGGCTGCGACGACCAGTTCGAGTTCGAGTTCGCCCTGGACCTGCTGCTCGACGGCATCGAGCGGCTGCACCGGACCGGCTGGACGTCACACCGGACGGGGTGACGGGCCGCCCGGCCACCGGGGTTACGGTGGGGACGTGGCGCTCTCCCTGGCGATCTCCCCCTGCCCCAACGACACGTTCGTCTTCGACGCCCTGGTGCACGGCCGGGTGCCGGGCGCCCCGCCGGTCGAGGTGACCTACGCGGACGTGGACGTCACGAACACCGCCGCCGAGCGGGGGGCGTTCGACCTGGTGAAGGTCAGCTACGCGGCACTGCCCTGGCTGCTGGAGGACTACCACCTGCTGCCCTGCGGCGGCGCGCTCGGGCGGGGCTGCGGCCCGCTGGTGCTGACCCGTGGCGACCGGACCGACCTGTCCGGCGCGACGGTGGCGGTGCCCGGCGAGCGGACCACTGCGTACCTGCTGTTCCGGCTCTGGGCGGCCGACCAGGCACCGGCGCGCATCGAGGTGGTGCCGTTCCACGAGATCATGCCGGGTGTGGCCGCCGGCCGGTACGACGCCGGCCTGGTCATCCACGAGGCGCGCTTCACCTACCCGCGGCACGGGCTGACCGCGCTCGTCGACCTGGGCGAGTGGTGGGAGGGCGACACCGGGCTGCCGATCCCGCTCGGCGCGATCCTGGCCCGGCGGGGCGCCGTCGACCCGGTCGAGGCCACCGCCTGGATCCGCGAGTCGGTACGCCAGGCGTGGGCCGACCCGGAGGCCAGCCGGGAGTACGTCCTCGCGCACGCCCAGGAGATGGAGCCCGACGTGGTGGACCGGCACATCGGCCTCTACGTCAACGAGTTCACCGCCGACCTGGGTGAGGCCGGCTTCGCCGCCGTGGAGGCGCTGCTGGGCCGGGCCGCCGACGCCGGGCTCGTCCCTCAGACCTCCAGCTCGCGCGCCACCGCGTGGACCAGCTGAGCGATCTTCTGGGAGGTCTTCCGGTCCGGGAAGCGACCCCGGCGCAGGTCCGGCTGGACCTTCGCCTCCAGCACCTTGATCATGTCTTCCACCAGGCCGTGGAGTTCCTCGGCCGGCCGGCGGCGCAGCTCCGCCACGGACGGCGGCGCCTCCAGCAGCTTGACCCCCATCGCCTGGGCGCCCCGCCGGCTGTCGACCACGCTGAAATCGACCCGCTGGCCACCCTTCAGGTCGGCGACACCCGCCGGTAGCGCGCCCTTCGGCAGGAACACGTCGCCACCCTCGTCACTGGTGACGAACCCGTACCCCTTGGCGGCGTCGTACCACTTCACTCGACCCGTCGGCACCTGTTGAACCCCGCTCCACTCGAACCGTCTACCCCTCCAAGGCTAGCCCGATGATCCGGTCCAGCGCCCTCGGGAATTCGACGAGATCATCAAGCACCAGGTACGCCCCGGCCTCGGCCAGCTCGTCGGCCGAGCAGGGGCCGGTCGCCACTGCCACGCCCGGGATTCCCGCGGCCCGCGCGGCGGCCATGTCGGCCACGTGGTCGCCCACGTAGAGCGTGGCGCCGTGCTCGCGCAACGCGACCGCCTTCTGCTCCGCGAACACGTCCCCGGCCAGCTCGTCCACCGGCAGGCCGAGATGGTCCAGGTGCAGCTTCGCCAGCCGGCCGATCTTCGCGGTCACCACCATCGTCCGGCCGCCGCGCTCGTGCACCGCGCGCAGCGCGGCCTCGGCACCCGGCATCGGCACGGTCGGAGTGATCGCGTACGCCGGATACAGCTCCCGGTAGTGCGTCACCGCCTCCTCGACGCGCTCCGGCGGGAACCAGTGCGCCAGCTCGGTACGCAGCGGCGGGCCCAACCGGGAGACGGCCAGTTCCCCGTCCACATGCACGCCCGTGCGCGCGGTCAGCGCCCGGAACGCGGCGGCGATCCCGGGGCGGGAGTCGACCAGTGTCATGTCGAGGTCGAAGCCGACCATCAGCGGAGGCATGCCGAGAACCTACCCAGCGGGCTAGCGTGGTACGACGATGACCACCTCACTCGCCGACCACCTGCGGGCCCTCCCCGACGAGTCCCTGGCCGCCCTGCTCCAACTGCGGCCGGACCTCGTCGTGCCGGTGCCGGCCGACGTGTCCGCCCTCGCCCTGCGCGCCCAGTCCCGGGTCTCCGTGGCCCGGGCGCTCGACGGGCTGGACCAGTTCACCCTCCAGATCCTCGACGCCGCCCGGCTCACCCGCGATCCCGAGGGCACCACCTCCACCGACCAGATCCTGGCCATGGCCACCGCCGGGCCGCACCCGCCCGCACCCACGGCGGTCCGCGCCGCCGTCGACCGGCTCCGGGCCCGGTTCCTGCTGTACGGCCCCGAGCACGCCCTGTGCGTGGCCGGCGGCATCGACGAGGTGTCCCCGTACCCGGCGGGGCTGGGCCGACCGGCGGCGGAGCTGGACCCGCGCGCGGCGGCGCTCTGCGCGGACCCGGCGAAGCTGCGGCGGACGCTGCTGTCCGCGCCGCCCTCGGCCCGGGCGGTCCTGGACCGGCTCGCCGCCGGGCCGCCGGTCGGGACCGTGGCGCCCGGCGCGCTGGAGGCCCCCGCCACCGGCGCCGAGGACGTGCTCCCGCCCGACCTGGTCAACGGCGGCGCCCCGACCGGCTCGCCGATCCGCTGGCTGGTCGAGCACCGGCTGCTGGTCCGGATGTCCGGCGGCCGCAACGGCACCGTCGAGCTGCCCCGCGAGGTGGGGCTGGTGCTGCGCCGCGACGCCGGTCCGCTCGGGCCGCTGCGCACCAGCCCGCCGGTGGTGTCCGGCCCGGCGCGCGAGGTCAAGTCCGTCGACTCGGCCGGGGCCGGGCAGACCATGGAGGTGGTCCGGCACATCGAGGCGATGCTGGAGGCGCTGACCGCGGAACCCGCCCCGGTGCTGCGCTCCGGCGGCGTCGGCGTACGCGACCTGCGGCGGCTCGCCCGCGGTCTCGGGCTTGACGAGCCGACCACCGCGCTGCTGTTCGAGGTGGCGTACGCGGCGGGGCTGACCGGGGAGATGGAGCTGACCGGCGCGGCCACCACGCGGTACGGCGGTGACCAGCAGATCCTGCCCACCGGCGGGTACGAGGTGTGGCGCGCGGTGTCCCTGGCCCAGCGCTGGGACCAGCTCGCCCGCGCCTGGATGTCGATGCCCCGCCAGGCCGGCCTGATCGGGCAGCGCGACGACCGGGACCGGCCCATCTCGGTGCTCTCCGCCGAGGCGGAACGGGCCGGCGCGCCGGCCGCCCGGCGGGCCTTGCTCGCCGTGCTGGCCGACCTGCCGCCCGGCACCGCGCCGACCCCGGACGAGGTGCTGGAGCTGCTGGACTGGCGCGCGCCCCGGCGGGCCCGGGGGCGGGAGGCGACGCACCGGGAGGTGCTCGCCGAGGCGGCCACGCTGGGCGTGACCGGGCTCGGCGCGCTCACCTCGTACGGGCGGCTGCTGCTCGCCGAGCTGACCGAGGCCGACGAGCGCGGTGACGACCCGCTCGGGCTGCGCTCCGACGCCGAGTCGGGCGACGCGTCGACGACGGTACGGGCGCTGGACGCGCTGCTGCCCGCCCCGGTCGACCACGTCCTGGTGCAGGCCGACCTGACGGTGGTGGTGCCCGGCCCGCCCGACCCGGCGCTCGCCGCCGAACTGGACGTGGTGGCCGAGCACGAGTCGGCGGGCGGCGCCAGCGTGCACCGGGTCACCACGGCGAGCATCAGGCGGGCGCTGGACGCCGGCTACACGGCCGACGACCTGCACGCGCTGTTCCGCCGCCGCTCGCGCACCCCGGTGCCGCAGGGCCTGACCTACCTGGTCGACGACGCGGCCCGCAAGCACGGTGGGCTGCGCGTCGGGTCGGCCGGGGCATACGTGCGCAGCGACGACGAGGCGCTGCTCAGCGAGGTCCAGGCGGACCGGCGACTGGAGCCGCTGGCGTTCCGCCGGCTCGCGCCCACGGTGCTGGTCACCCCGTACCAGGTCAACCGGATGCTCACCGCGTTGCGCGACGCCGGGTACGCCCCGGTGCCCGAGGACGCCAGCGGAGCGATGGTGCTGGCACGCCCGAAGACCCGGCGGGCGCCGGCCCGTACCGCGATCGGTCGTGCGGTCGACCCGCTCGCCACGCCGAAGCTGCCGATGCCCCGTCTGCTCGGCGTGGTGGAGCAGATCCGCCGGGGCGACGCGGCGGCCCGGGCCGCGCGGCGGGCCCCGGCTGTGGTCCGGGGCGGCCCGGCGGCGGCCGGTCCGACGCCGGTGTCCGGGCACGGCGACGCCCTGGCGGTGCTCCAGCAGGCGGTACGGGACAAGGCGCTGGTCTGGGTGGGCTACGTCGACGCGCACGGGGCGACCGCGTCCCGGCTGGTCCGGCCGGTGTCGATCGGTGCCGGCTACCTGCGCGCCGAGGACGACCGGACGGAGATGCTGCACACGTTCGCCCTGCACCGGATCACAGCGGCGGTGCTGGAGGAGTGAGCTACTCCCCGTTGCGGCGCAGCGTGCCGATCACCGACACGGCCAGCAGCAACGCGAACGCGGTGCCGGCCGCCTCACCCACCGAGTCGACGAAGCCCTGCTGCTGCACCAGCAGCCCGAACAGGAACCAGCCGAACACCCCCGCCGCGGCCGCCGCGTAGGCGAGCACCACCGCCGTGGGCACCTCCTGCTGCCGCGCCCGTTCGTCCTCGGGAAGCACGTCCTGGTCAACGGTCATGGCAGTCCCTCCCCGTCCCGGCATGGACCCGGCTTCCAGGGTTACACCAACCGGACCGCGCGGACAGGGGTTAAAACCCTGATCCGGGCGGTCCGGACACGGGTAGGGCGGGCGCGGGCCGGTTCGGGTGCCGGGGCGGCGTGCTCAGGTGCCGGGGCGGCGGCCGATCACGACCACGCGGGTGCCGACCGAACCCAGCTCCCAGAGGCGTACCGCGTCGCGGTGCAGCAGGTTCACGCAGCCGTGCGAGCCGATCGCGCCGTTGTGCAGGTAGGTGGTGGTCTCGTGGAAGCCGATCCCGCCGTTGAACTGCTGCCAGTACGGCAGCCACACCTCGTACGGGTTGGACCACTCGCGCGGGTTCTTCCGCCCCACCGAGTACGTGCCGGCCGGGGTGGCGTAGCCGGACATGCCGGTGCGGGTCACTGTCGGGCCCATCACCACCTCGCCGCCGCGCATCGCCCAGACCGTCTGCCGGGTCAGGTCGACGCAGAACGTCAGCCGGGAACCGGCCTTGCACCGCGCGGTGTCGGTGGCGGCCAGCCGCTTCGCCACGTCGTACGTGGTGGGGCCGGCGCGACCCGAGGACGGGCTGATGCCGTACCGGACCTGGAACTTCTTGATCGCGGCGCAGTCGGCGGCGGACTGCTCGCCGTCCACGGTCAGCGTCCCGAAGCCGCCCAGCCGGGTCAGGTACGTCTCCACGGCCCGCTGGTGCTCGCCCTGCGGGCACCCGGCGGACGCGCTCGGCTTCGGCTTGGGTTTCGTCGTCTTCGTCGCCTCCGGCGATCGGGAGGGTTTCGGCGAGGCCGTCCGGCTCGGCTGCGCCGACGGGGACGTGACCGGCTGCTCCGGCGTGGGCGACGCGCTCGCCCCCGATGCTCCCTCCGTCAGCCCGACCGGGCCGGGGGTGCTCCCCCCGGCGCCGTCCGCCTGCGGATCGAGCGCGCAGGCGCCGACACCGACCAGCACGACCACCGCCAGGGCGGTGACCCGGGCGAGAAACCGGACACGCTGCATGGGCCCTCCCTGGACAGTCGTCCCGCTTGCTAGACGTGTGGGACGAGTATGACGTTGCCTGTCCAGCCGGACTTTTTTACGCAGCCCTCCGGCGTGCAACACTGGTTGGTCGGCCTCCGGCAGGTCAGCCGGGGTGCGGCGGGGTTCCGGGCAGCGGGGTTCCGGGCGATGCGAGAGGACGCTGGCGTGAGCGGTGGACCACTGATCGTGCAGTCGGACAAGACGCTCCTACTGGAGATCGACCACCCCGACGCGCAGGCGTGCCGGATGGCCATCGCGCCCTTCGCCGAGCTGGAACGCTCCCCCGAGCACGTGCACACGTACCGGCTGACGCCGCTGGGTCTGTGGAACGCGCGGGCCGCCGGCCACGACGCCGAGGGCGTGGTCGACTCGCTGATCAAGTACTCCCGCTACCCGGTGCCGCACGCGCTGCTGGTCGACGTGGCCGAGACGATGGACCGGTACGGCCGGCTCCAGCTCGCCAACGACCCGGTGCACGGCCTGGTGCTGCGCGCGCTGGACCGGGTGGTGCTGATCGAGGTCGCCAAGAGCAAGAAGCTCGCCGGCATGCTCGGCGCGAAGCTCGACGACGACACCATCGCGGTGCACCCGTCCGAGCGGGGCCGGCTCAAGCAGGCGCTGCTCAAGCTGGGCTGGCCGGCCGAGGACCTGGCCGGGTACGTGGACGGCGAGGCGCACCCGATCGAGCTGGCCGAGGCCGGCAAGGACGGCGGCAAGCCGTGGACGCTGCGGTCGTACCAGCGGGAAGCCGTCGAGGCGTTCTGGGCCGGCGGCTCCGGCGTGGTGGTGCTGCCCTGTGGCGCCGGCAAGACGCTGGTCGGCGCGGCGGCCATGGCCGAGGCGAAGGCGACCACGCTGATCCTGGTCACCAACACCGTGGCGGGCCGCCAGTGGAAGCGGGAGCTGATCGCCCGCACGTCGCTGACCGAGGAGGAGATCGGCGAGTACTCGGGCGAGCGCAAGGAGATCCGCCCGGTCACCATCGCCACGTACCAGGTGCTCACCTCGCGGCGCGGCGGCGCGTTCACCCACCTGGACCTGTTCGGCGCCCGCGACTGGGGCCTGGTCGTCTACGACGAGGTGCACCTGCTGCCCGCGCCGATCTTCCGCTTCACGGCGGACCTCCAGGCCCGTCGCCGGCTCGGCCTCACCGCGACTCTGGTACGCGAGGACGGCCGCGAGGGCGACGTGTTCAGCCTGATCGGCCCGAAGCGGTACGACGCGCCGTGGAAGGACATCGAGCAGCAGGGCTGGATCGCACCGGCGGAGTGCACCGAGGTACGGGTGACGCTCACCGACGCGGAGAGGCTGGCGTACGCGACGGCGGAGGCCGAGGAGCGCTACCGGATGGCGGCGACCGCTCGCACGAAGCTGCCTGTGGTGCGGGCGCTGGTGGAGCGGCACCCGTCCGAGCAGGTCCTCGTCATCGGCGGGTTCCTCGACCAGCTGCACCAGCTCGGCGAATACCTGGACGCGCCGATCGTGCAGGGCTCCACCACGAACAAGGAACGCGAGCGGCTGTTCGACGCGTTCCGCTCCGGCTCGTTGCGGACCCTGGTGCTCTCGAAGGTCGGCAACTTCTCCATCGACCTGCCGGAGGCGGCTGTCGCGATCCAGGTGTCCGGCACGTTCGGCTCCCGCCAGGAGGAGGCGCAACGGCTCGGCCGGGTGCTGCGGCCGAAGGCCGACGGCCGGCAGGCGCACTTCTACACGGTGGTCTCCCGGGACACCATCGACACCGAGTACGCCGCGCACCGGCAGCGGTTCCTGGCCGAGCAGGGGTACGCGTACACGATCGTGGACGCCGACGACGTGCTCGGACCGTCGCTGCCGAGCGTCGACTGACCGGCGTGCCGGCCGGGCGGGCCGCCGTGCTGCGGCCCGCCCGGTCTCGCGGTCAGCCCTTGCCGCTGGCCCGGAACGCGACCCAGGCGTCGCTCATCCGGTCGGCCTGGCCCGGGGTGAACATGTTCATGCAGGAGTCCTGCGTGTAGTCCATGAAGTTGTGGATCGGGTCCAGCCCCGGCGCGGTGCAGGTGTCCGCCCCGATCGGGCAGTTGAACTGCGGCGCCGCCTCACGCGGCGTGTCGGCCACGAAGTCGCCGGACGCGGAGCAGCCGTGCGCGAACGTGTGCTCCAGCATCAGCCAGTGCCCGACCTCGTGCGTCAGCGTGTCGCCGAGCGCGTACTTGCCGGCCGTGCCGCCCGGCATCGACTCGTCCAGCATCACCACGCCGTCGATGTAGTCACGGCCGTTGTTGTAGCCCTTCGGGAAGTACGCCCAGCCGAGCAGCCCGTCACCGATGTTCGCCGCGTAGACGTTCAGCGTGCGGGAGTCGCCGGTGTAGAGCGCCTTCTTCATGTCCCGCTCGTTCTTGCCCGGCACCACCGTGTACCAGGCACTGTTGACGGTCCAGGTGGTGTCCACGAGCGAGAAGCGGAACGGCGTGTCCGACGCGTCCGCCGCCGTACGACCCGCGAACGAGTCGTTGAGCACCGTCATCTGCGCCGAGATGAGCGTGTTCCAGCGGGCCTTCTCGGCCGCGCTCAGCTCGTGGTCCGAGATCATGTGGAAGATCGTCGGCACGGTGACGCTGCCGTTTGCCAGGCGCGGCGCGTCCTTGATGACGCCGTACGCCTTGGCCTCGTTCGTCGAGTAGAGCGCGGGCTCCTTGGCGGTGGCGCCCTCGCGCACCCGGGCGGCGCTGTGGTTGCCGGCACCCGGCTCGCACTCGGCGACCACCGGGGAGGCGGCCACGGGTGCGGGCGTGGCGGAGGCTCCCCCGGCGGTCAGGAAGGTGGCGGCGGCAGCGACGAGCACCGCCAGGTGGATTGTCGGTTTCCTGTGCATCGTTGCACCTTTCGAGAGACATGAAAGGAGTACGACGCGGGGTTGTCAAAGCTGCGGATCGATGACGTCGTCGTCCCGCCATAAGACCACGTCAATGGGCATCGGCAACAGTCCCCGGCGGGTCCGTCGACGTCACGGCGTCGGTGATCACCCGCGCGACGCACTCGTAGTCGCGTACCAGCGGCCCGACCAGCGCACGGTCCGGCTCGAACGCGGCGACCAGTCCGCGTACCAGATCCCTGAACCGGTCGTCCGGGCCGAGCCGCCGCCCCCGGTGCCGGCGCGCGACGCTGCGCCAGCGGCGCAGGCCGACGTCGGCGAGCCGTTCGCGGAGCTCCGGCGCGGGCACCGGGCAGCCGTTCGCCCACAGGTCGGCGAGGCCCCGCATGATCGCCGTCCGGGTCGGGTCAGTCATGCCGGTAGCGGGCGCGGCGGCCAAAATGTCCGAAGCCGAGCCGCCGGTACAGCCCGGCAGCCGGATTGTCGTCGTTGACGCAGAGCCACACGGCGTCCGCGCCCCCGTCGGCGAGGCCGCGCAGCACACGAGCCACGAGGTAGGCGCCGACCCGACGACCGCGCCACCCGGGCACCACACCGACCTGGTCGATCCAGTCGTCGAGCACTGTGACGAAGCCGGCCGCCTCGCCGTCCGGACCACGCGCGAGCAGCGTCAGCTCCGGCCGGAAGTCCTCGTCGTCGCGCAGGTCGCCCAGCCACTCGCCGGCCTCGGGCTCCACGAAGCCGGGCCGGTCGGCGAACGACGCGCGGTAGGTGGCGAACAACTCCCGCCCCAGCGTCGCCGGCTCCACAGTCACCCCGTCCGGCGCGGCGACCTCGGGCAGCGCGTCGAGGTCGTGCCGCAGCACCCACTCCAGGAACGTCCGCATGTAGCCGCGTCTGGTGAGCAACTCCTCCGCGCCGACGTTCCACGTCTCCGTGGTGACCAGCAGGCCCGCGTCGCCGGCGTGCTTCTCGGCCCAGTCGAGCAACGCGCCGCCCAGCCCGCGTCCGCGCCACGCCGGGTGCACGAGTCCGGTGGCGGTGGCGGGCGTCCGCCCGGTGCCGACCCCGACGGCCGCGACCAGGTCGCCGCCGGACCAGGCGCCGTGGGTACGCGTCTGCAGCAGCCGCGCCCGCACCAACGGGGTACGCCCGAACAGCGGCAACCCGCCGTCAGCGACGAGGCACGCCCGCGCCAGGCCGGTCAGTGCTGGTAGGTCGTCCTCGCCGAACTCCCGCCAGACCAGCGCACCCGTCCCGTCCACGCCCACTCCCGTCGCCCGCCCCACCCGGCCGCCACGCTCCACCGAGGCAGTAGGCCCCACCCCCTCCCCCACGGTCAACCAGATTCCCCACCCGCCCCCGCCCTCGCCGCCCCACCCGCCCCGCCCCACCCGACCCGCCGATCTTGGAGTTATGGCGCCTCCAATGTCGACTTCGCGGCTTTTGCAAGGTGCCACAACTCCAAGATCGCCGCGATTCGTCAACGGCCGCCCGCCGCCGGCCCGGGATCCGCCGAGATCTTGGTACGGCCCCGCCCCCCCCCCCCCCCCCCCCCCCCCCCCGCGGGCGCCCGGGCCGCCGACGAAAGCGCCC
>NZ_JBEZGA010000012.1:0-71197 GCF_040649715.1 Micromonospora sp. NPDC048887
ACCGGATCCCATCGATGAGCTGCCGTTTCGTCCATGTCGACGGCCGGCCTGGCCTACGCCCCGCGGGCAGCAACGGCTCCAGCGCCGCCCACTGTACGTCGGTCAGGTCGTGCCGCCTCGTCACCGCTAGGGTGTCCACGAGGTCTCCGGTGTTCGGGTTCTGCTTGGTCGCTGAACCAGATACCGGAGACCTCGCTACATCTCGAACACCGACACGCCAAGATCCTCACCCAACAGCTCAAGCCCTCGCACGGACTTCGACACAGGCCCTAGGTGTTCTGCTTGATGCGGTTGGTCAGCTCGGCGATCTGGTTGTAGAGCGAGCGCCGCTCCGCCATCTGCTGACGGATCTTGCGGTCCGCGTGCATCACAGTGGTGTGGTCGCGGCCGCCGAACGCCTGCCCGATCCGGGGCAGCGACAGGTCGGTCAACTCGCGGCACAGGTACATGGCCACCTGACGCGCGTTGACCAGCACCCGGGAGCGGGAGTGGCCGCGCAGGTCCTCCAGGCTCACCCCGAAGTAGTCGGCCGTCGACACCATGATCTGGTCGGCGGTGATCTCCGGGCCGGCGCCGTCCGGGATGAAGTCCCGCAGCACCTCCTCGGCCAGCGACAGCTCGACCGAGGATCGGGTGAGGCTGGCGAAGGCGGTGACCCGGATCAGCGCCCCCTCCAGTTCGCGGATCGAGTTCGACACCCGGGACGCGATGAACTCCAGTACGTCCGGCGGGGCGTACAGCCGCTCCTGCGCCGCCTTCTTCTGCAGGATCGCGATCCGCGTCTCCAGGTCCGGCGGCTGGATGTCGGCGAGCAGGCCCCACTCGAACCGGGTACGCAGCCGGTCCTCCAGCGTCGCCAGTTGCTTCGGCGAGCGGTCGGACGTGATCACGATCTGCTTGTTGGCGTTGTGCAGCGTGTTGAAGGTGTGGAAGAACTCCTCCTGCGTCCGCTCCCGGTTCTCCAGGAACTGGATGTCGTCGATCAGGAGGATGTCCACGTCCCGGTAGCGGCGCTGGAACGCGCTCGTCTTGTCGTCGCGCAGCGAGTTGATGAAGTCGTTCGTGAACTCCTCGGTCGAGACGTACCGGACCGAGCGCGCGTTGCCGAGCGTCGTGGCGTAGTGCCCGATGGCGTGCAGCAGATGGGTCTTGCCCAGCCCGGAGCTGCCGTAGATGAACAGCGGGTTGTACGCCTTGGCCGGTGACTCGGCCACCGCCACGCTCGCGGCGTGCGCGAACCGGTTGGACGAGCCGATGACGAACGTCTCGAACATGTACTTCGGGTTGAGCCGGTTGCCGCCGCTCTCCGTACCGCCGGGGAGCCTGCGGTCGGCCTGGCCGCCACCCGGGCGGCGGTGGTCGGCGCCGCCCCGGCCGGGGCCGTTGTCGGTGGCGCCGTCGCGGGGCAGGCCGCGCATCGGCGCGGGGTCGGCGGCCGGGCTCTCCCGGTACCGGGGCTCGTATCCCCCGGCGTCGGGCACGTGCGGCTCGACCCGGGTGCGTTCGTCGAAGGCGCGGCGGTCGGGCGCGTTACGCACCGGTTCGCCGAACGCGGCGCCGAAAAGCGTGTCCTGCGCGTCGCGGCCGGCCGGGATCAGGTGCGGGCGGGAACCGTCGGCGGTCCGCTGGCGGGGTGCCGGCTCGTCCATCGGCTGCTCCGGCCGCGGCTCGCCGTACCCGGAATCGGAGTACCCCGGCTCGCCGTACCCGGATTCCGGGCGCCGAGACGGGAAGGGCGGGCCGGACGCCGGCGGGCCGGGCTGGTCGAAACCGGGCAGCGGGGCGGCGCCGTCGTGCTCGGGCAGCGGCTCCGGGTTGCTGCGGTAGACCGTGCCGGCCGGGCGGGCACCGGCGTCGTCGGCGACCCGTACGGTGACGGCCACCTGGATCGGCCGGCCGAGCCGCCGGCTCAACGCCTCGGTGATGGCCGGGCGGAGCCGGGACTCGATCACGTCCCGGGTGAAGGCGTCGGGCACCGAGAGCAGCGCGGTGTCCTCGACGATCGCCCGTAGCCGGGTGAGCCGGAGGTACGCCCGTTGTTGCGCGGAGATGATCTCGTCGGCGAGTTCGTCGGTGGTCGCCGTCCACACCGCGGCAAGGTCGGTCGCTCCGGTCACCGTCGTGCCACCCCCTCGCCTGCTCCTTCTCACGCCCGCCCGGACGGCTGACCGGTCGTCATCCACAAGTTATCCACAGCCTGTGTACCGACCGATTGTGGCCGCCCACCGGACGCGGGTCGGACCTGCCCCCCTCGATCCAGGGAGGCGTTGAAGCGGGTTCACCGTGCCGAACGATTCAACAGCGTGTCCGGTCTTGCCGATCGGCGACAAACCCCGGACCCCGACGCCGACCGCAATCGCGCACGCTAACAGCGCGGACCCCACAGCATCAACCGGCGACACCCTGACGACCTTGGCAACATCAGTGAAAACCGCCCCTTCGGCCGCGGTTGCGCGCAGGTCGGACGCCCGAGTGTGACGTTTGACGGTCATTGCGCCCCTGCGTAGGCTGGAGCGGCTGCTCTCTCGCCCTCTGCTAGGGTGATTGATGCTTGCTGTCCGTGGCTGTCACCCCGCATCGCCGGGGCGCGTGTCACGGCAGCGCCGATCGGAGGTCACCGACAGGTGATCTGGACCAGCACACGACCCCGGGCGATCCGCCGCGCGGGGCGTACGACAACGGAGAGCCTGACGTGAGCAAGCGCACCTACCAGCCGAACACCCGTCGGCGCGCGAAGACCCACGGCTTCCGGCTGCGCATGCGCACCCGTGCCGGCCGCGCCATCATCTCGACCCGTCGCTCCAAGGGCCGCGCGCGCCTGTCGGCCTGACGCCGACAGGTCCGGTCCGGGGACGTGGGCAGTCGTGCTGGCCGCCGCGCAACGACTGCGGCGCAGTAGCGACTTCGCCGCAGCGGTTCGCGGTGGCCGACGAGTCGGCCGTGGCGCCGTCGTGGTCCACCTGACCATCCCCGAGCCGATCGGCACCACAGCGACACTCTCGCCGGAGCCGGCGCGGAGCAACGGTGCGGAGACCTCCGCACCCAGCCGCGCCGGCTTCGTCGTGTCCAAGGCCGTCGGCGGCGCGGTGGTCCGTAACAAGGTCCGCCGTCGCCTGCGGCACCTGGTCCGCGAGCGGCTGGCCGAGCTGCCCGCCGGCACCACCCTGGTGGTACGCGCGCTGCCCGCTTCCGCCGACACGACGTACGCCCGGCTCGGGGCCGACCTGGACGCAGCCCTCGCCGCCGCGCGGTCCCCCCGGGGACGGCGGTCGCGGTGAACGGCCCGACGACGGCGACGCCGTCCCCCACAACCGGTGCCCGCATCCTGTTGGCGCCCATCATCGCGTACCGTCGGTGGATAAGTCCGGCTCTGCCGGCCCGCTGCCGGTTCTACCCGTCGTGCAGTGCCTACGCCGTGGAGGCGGTGTCTCGGCACGGTGCGCTGCGGGGCGCCTGGCTGACGGTCCGTCGGCTGTCGCGCTGCCATCCCTTCCACCCAGGTGGACACGACCCGGTCCCCGAGCCGGGCGACCGCCGCCGTTCCGACGTGACTGGAGCCTGAGTGTTTAGTCTCGACTGGATCTACTACGCGATCTCGTGGATCCTGCTGGCCTGGCACTCGGCTTGGGACGCCATCGGAGTGCCGGTCGGAACCGTGATCGGTACGAACTGGGCCTGGATCCTCGCCATCGTGTTCCTCGTGGTGACGGTCCGGGTGATCCTGTTCCCGGTCTTCGTCAAGCAGATCAAGTCGCAGCGTGCCATGCAGGCGCTCCAGCCGAAGGTGAAGGAGCTCCAGGAGAAGCACAAGGGGGACCGGGAGACGCTCCAGAAGGAGATGATGGAGCTCTACCGGAAGGAAAAGGCCAACCCGCTCATGGGCTGCCTTCCGATGTTCCTCCAGATCCCGGTCTTCCTGGGCCTGTTCCACACGCTGCGCCGCCTCACGCCCGACAACCAGGGCAAGACGCTGTACGGCTGGACCGTCGACCAGTTCAACAGCGCCTCCAACGCGACGCTGTTCACCGCGCCGATCTCCGGCAAGTTCGGCTCCACCGCCGAGGAGCTGAGCCGGCTGGGCGCGAGCACCGGCACGGTCAAGGTGGTCGCCGGCATCCTGGTGCTGATCATGATCGCCACCACCTACCTGACCAGCCGGCAGATGATCCTCAAGACCGGGTGGGCCGAGGACCCGCAGCAGCGCATGGTGCAGCGGCTGATGCTCTACGGCATCCCGCTGTCGCTGCTGATCTCGGGCGCGATCTTCCCGATCGGTGTGATCATCTACTGGGTCACGAACAACCTCTTCACGCTCGGCCAGCAGCAGTGGGTGCTGCGGAAGTTCCCGCCGCCGGTGACCGCCAAGAGCACCAGCGCCGCCAAGGGCACCGGCGCCGGCAAGGGCCCGGGGCAGCCGGCCAAGACCGGTGGCCTGTTCGGCCGCAAGGCGGCGCAGCCGCCGGCGAAGGCTCCGGCCGCGGCGCCGAAGGTCGCCGGCCCGAAGCCGGGCGCCAAGCCGACCAACCCGAAGAAGGGCGGCAACCGGCCCGCCAAGCGACAGGGCTGAGCCCACAGGGCCACCGTCGCGACGCCGACGGTGGCCCGTTCCGGCCGCGTGCTGCCATCCGAGGAGTCGGCGCCGGGCCGGAATCGCCGCGCGGAGCGCGGACACGGGCGAAACTGGCCCGTACAGACGTGCCCGAGGGCACCCGGCGAACCTCCCGCCGGCCCCGGGAGACCAGCGGACCCCCGACGGTCCGGCCGAGCGAGTACGGAGATGAGACCCGTGACCGAGACCAGCACCCCCAGCGCCGACCAGTCCCTGGACGAGGAGACCCCCGTTACCGCTGTCACCGAGGCCGACGACACCGCGGGCGAGGCCCGGGAGAAGAAGGCCCCGGCCGAGAGCGACCTGTTCCGGCAGAGCGAGATCGCCGCCGACTACGTCGAGGGTCTGCTGGACATCCTCGACTACGACGGCGACATCGACGAGCTGGTGTCCGGTGGCCGCCCGGTCGTCGAGGTGGTCGGCGGCCGGCTGCAGAACCTGGTCGGCCAGCGCGGCGCGACCCTTGAGGCGCTTCAGGAACTGGCCCGGCTGGCCGTGTTCCGCCAGACCGGCACGCCGAGCCGGCTGCTGCTCGACGTCGGCGGCTACCGGGCCGCCCGGCGCAAGGAGCTGGCCGCCGTGGCGAAGAACGCGGTGGAGAAGGTCAAGGAGCACGGTGAGCCGGTGCGCCTGGAGCCGATGTCCGCGTTCGAGCGCAAGTGCGTGCACGACGTGGTGAACGCGATGAGCGGGGTGGAGAGCGAGTCCGAGGGCGTCGAGCCCAACCGCCGCATCATCGTCCGGCCGGTGGCGGACTGAGGTCAGTGATCTCCGACGAGACGACGGCAGGAGCCGCGACCGGCCCGGGCGGTACGCCGCCCGGGCCGTCGGCTGTGCGCCCTGACCCCACTGTCGACCCGATCTTCTCCGACGACGACGGGCCGGCCGACCCGGCGTACCCCGGTAAGGCCGCGACCGACCCCGGCGAGCCCGCCTTCTCCGGCGAGCCGGCGGTGGTGGCGGGGATCGAGCCCGCCGATCCGGCGGTGGACGTGACGCCCGCCTTCTCCGGCGAGCAGCCGGTGGAGGCCACGCCCGCCGCTCCGGTCACGGAGGCCGACCCGGTCTTCGCGGAACCGCCGGAGGAGCCGCCGTCCTTAATGGACGGTTCAGGCGCACCCGACCCGGAGTCGAGCGCGCTGCCACCCGACCCGGCGTCGGCGACGCTCCCGCCGGAACTGGCGGAGGCCGCCCGCGCGCTGTTCGGTGACCGGCTCGACCTGGCCGCCTCGTATGCCGAACTGCTCGCCACCGACGGCGTGGTCCGCGGCCTGATCGGTCCCCGCGAGACGCCCCGGCTCTGGGAACGACACCTGCTCAACTGTGCGGTGGTGGCGGAACGGATCCCGGAGGGAGCCACAGTGATCGACGTCGGTTCCGGAGCCGGGCTGCCCGGCCTGGTGCTGGCGATCGCGCGTCCCGACCTCACGGTGACGCTTGTGGAGCCGCTGGCCCGGCGCACCGCCTTCCTGATCGAGGCGGTACAGCGCCTCGGCCTGACTCGGGACGTGCGTGTGTTCCGTGGGCGGGCCGAGGAGGCGGCGGCCGGCTCGCGTGACCGGGAACCGTTGAGCGCCGACATCGTGACGGCCCGCGCGGTGGCGCCGCTGGACCGGCTCGCCTCGTGGTGCCTGCCGCTCCTGGCGCCCGGAGGCCGGCTCGTGGCGCTCAAGGGCGCCTCGGCGGCCGACGAGATCACCGAGCACGCCGAGGCCGTGACCCGTCTCGGCGGCGGAACGCCGGAACTGCACAGGTGCGGTGCCGGCGTGATCGAACCCCCGGCGACTGTGGTCGAGGTGGTCCGGGAGCGCGTGGTCAACCCGCGCCGTCCCAAGAAGCCGAAGCGGTCCCGGGGCGGCCGCCGTCGCGGCGACCGCTGATCGGTACGCCATTCCGCACGCCCGGTCCGGTCGTTGGACCGGTGGGCGTGACGTGATCGATCACAACCCGACATGGACCCACCACGCCCGTCGGCCGTAGGCTGACCGCGCGTCGATAGTGTGGAAACGGCGGTGCCGGGCGGCACCCGAGCCCGACGGTTCCCGCCGAGCCGATGGCGCCGCGCGCGGCGCGGACGCGATTCGACGGGTGCGGACCGACCATCCGGAGCGGGTAGGGATGACAGGTGCATGACGACGGCAGGTACGACGATCCACGGTTGACCGGACCAGGAGGCCAGTCCTCCGCCGACCCCGTTTCACGTGAAACCAACTACCAGGAGTGGACGGTGAACGAGTCCGGCGAGCCGCCCTCCCCGCATCCGGTCCAGCCGTCGAAGCGACGGGAGTCACCGGTCGGCGGCGTGCGCCCGGTCTCGTCCGCGCCTGCCAACGTGCCGCCGGCCCGCGACCCGCTCGACCCGGCCGACGGCCCGGTGAACGCGCCGGCCCCGCGTCCGCCCGCAGTGCGGGCGAACGTCGCGGTACCCACCCGCTACGAACCCCAGCCGCCTGTCTCGGCCGTGCCGCACCAGGCCGCCCCCGAGGCCACCGTGGCACCGTCCGACACGCCACAGGCGGACGGGTACGGGGACCAGGTAGACGCCAGCACGTACGTTTCACGTGAAACCCCGACGCGCGAAGAGGATGATCCACCGTTGGCTATGGAGGCGATGCGCGCCGTGCAGATCCTGAATCCCAGTGGCGAGGTCACCATGCCGCGCCCCGACCGGACCCGGGTGATGTGCGTCGCCAACCAGAAGGGCGGCGTCGGTAAGACGACCACCACAGTGAACCTCGCAGTGGCGCTCGCGCTGCACGGCAACCGGGTGCTCGTGGTCGACCTTGACCCGCAGGGCAACGCCTCCACCGGTCTGAACGTGCCGCACCACACAGGCGTGCCCGACGTGTACGACTGCCTGATCGACAGCGTGCCGCTCGAAGAGGTGGCGCAGGCTGTCGAGGGCATCCCCAACCTGTGGTGCGTGCCGGCCACCATCGACCTGGCCGGTGCCGAGATCGAGCTGGTCTCGGTGGTGGCCCGGGAGTCGCGTCTGGCGCGGGCCATCGCCGCATACCCGGGGCACTTCGACTACGTCTTCATAGACTGTCCGCCGTCGCTCGGCCTGCTCACTGTCAACGCCCTCGTGGCCGCGCAGGAGGTGCTGATTCCGATCCAGTGCGAGTACTACGCGCTGGAGGGCCTCAACCAGCTGATCAACAACATCAACCTGGTACGCCAGCACCTCAACCCGCAGCTCGAGGTCTCCACGATCCTGCTCACCATGTACGACAGGCGTACGCGGCTGGCCGACGCGGTGGAGCAGGACGTCCGGAACCACTTCGGGGACAAGGTGCTCCAGGCCGTCATCCCCCGCAACGTGCGTGTCTCCGAGGCACCGAGCTACGGCCAGTCGGTGATGACCTACGATCCCGGTTCGCGGGGGGCCACGAGTTACTTCGAGGCCGCCCAGGAGATCGCGGAGCGAGGCGTCAAGGAGCCGGTGAGCCGGAATGCGTAGTGCGGAGATGTCGCTGGGAGGCATCGTATGAAGAACCGTCCCCGCGGCGGGCTGGGCCGAGGGCTCGGCGCCCTCATCCCCACCGGCCCGGTACCGGGCACCGAACCGGCTGCCGTCGAGCCGGAGCCGCCGGCCGGCGCCGCGTCTCCGTCGGCCCCGGCCCCGGTTGCCGGCGCGACCGCTGCCATCACCGGTGGCGTCGGAAGCGCCCCGCCTCCGCCGGCCGAGCCCGAGTCTCATCTGAGCCCGGTACCCGGCGCCCGCTTCGCGGAGATCCCGGTCGACTCGATCGTGCCGAACCCGAAGCAGCCCCGGCACGTCTTCGACGAGGAGGCACTGGAGGAGCTGAAGACCTCGATCCAGGAGGTCGGCTTCCTCCAGCCGATCGTGGTTCGCCAGCTCGACCCCGAGAAGTTCGAACTCGTGATGGGTGAGCGGCGCTGGCGTGCCGCCCAGGCGGTAGGCCGGGAGACCATCCCCGCCATCGTCCGGGACACCAAGGACGACGCGATGCTCCGCGACGCGCTGCTGGAGAACATCCACCGCGCGAACCTCAACCCGCTCGAAGAGGCGGCGGCGTACCAGCAACTGCTGGAGGAGTTCGGCGCCACGCACGAGGAACTGGCCCGGCGGATCGGCCGTAGCCGCCCGCAGATCTCCAACACCATCCGGCTGATGAACCTGCCGCCCGCCGTGCAGCGCCGGGTCGCCGCCGGCGTTCTCTCCGCCGGCCACGCCCGGGCCTTGCTCAGCCTGGACAACGCGGAGGCACAGGAGGCGCTGGCGGAGCGGATCGTCCGCGAGGGCATCACCGTACGCGGCGCCGAGGAACTCGTGCACCTGGCGCTCGCCGAGGAACCGGCGAAGTCGGCCGCGGCCAAGCGCCGGCCGAAGCCGCACGCCCCAGCCCTCACCGATCTGGCGGACCGGCTCTCCGACCGGTTCGACACCCGGGTGAAGGTCGACATCGGCCGCAGCAAGGGCAAGATCACGATTGAGTTCGCCACCGTTGACGACCTGGAGCGGATCGTCGGGATCATCGGCATGGGCGAGGAGGGGCAGCCCGAGGCGTAGCCCGACTTCCCCGGCTGTTGATCCGGCCGCACCGCCCGACGAGGCGGTGCGGCCGGATCTGTTACGGGGCCTGCTTGCTCTGCTGGCCGAGGCGTCGAAGTTTGGGCTCTCGCCAGCCCGTGAGCGGTCGCCGAGTCTCCCGCCCCTGCCGCCGTTTCACGTGAAACGGGGAGCCGTGGTCGAGCGATGCTTCGGTCGCCAGCCCTGAGTTCTGGCGACTGGCGACTGGCGACTGGCGTCAGGCGATGGCGGCGGCGGGGGCGTCAGGCGGCAGCTGGCAGCTGGCAAGCGTCAGGTGTCAGATGTCAGGCGGGCGGACGATTTGGCCTCTAGGCAAAGGCGAAGTACCGAGCGAGGAGCGGCCAGTCCAGCGGCGGAGATCGGCGGGCCAGAGCCTGAGGGGCGGAGCGTCCGTGGCGCGTCGAACGATGGGGCGCGGCGAGCGGAGCCCTGAAGCATGAGCCACGAGAGCGCCAGATCATGGAGTACGAGGCTTGAAGGGCGAGCCTTGAGGCGCGAACCGTGGCCGTGGACTCCTCAACCGGAGTGCCCGGCCCTGGCGTGAGAAGGTCCGACGGCTGTAGTCCGGATCAGTGCGCTCGCGTGGGGCAGCCCGATCTCACACATGCCGCCCTCGTACGAGCGACGCTCGACAGGCCGTGGCGAGCCGGACCACCGGGAGCGTGGCGGCGAAAACGAGCCCACCGGCATCCTGGTGAACCGACACCGCCGGCCTGGCCGCCCCATGCGCCGGTGCCACCCGGTGGACGGAGGGCGGACACTTCGGGGTTCGGCCCAGGAGAGCCGAGGCCGCAAGGCCGGTCCGCGCCGGTGCGGATCCGGCGGCGCGTCGCCGCCTTCGCCATGCGCGGACGTACATCAGAGCAGTGTCCGACGGTCCGAGCGATCGAGCCGGCGTGGATGAGACGGCTGAAGATTCGGCACCGGGTCGTCGCGCTGCCGAAACGACATCCGGCCCGAGTGGCTCATCCGCTCAGGGCAGTGGCTGACGAGGGCGAGCCGTTTCACGTGAAACAGCAGCCGCGTCGGCTTCGGTGAGGCCGGCCAACGATGACACGCGGGCTGGCGGCATGGCTGCAAGCCGTATCAGCCCAAGCCTCCATCCCGCCGACGCCGATGTGGCCCCGGTCGACGAGTGACCGTCTCGGCCGCTTCAGGAGCCGCCTCGCGATAGCTCGGTAGCCCGGCCCTCGACGAGAAGGAAGCAGCCCGGGCACGGCCGAGTCTGGGACAGCCGACAGCCGACAGCCGCCGAGCAAGAGGCGAATCACGGCCACCGCGCGTTTCACGTGAAACGAACACGAGGAGCCACCGCGACCCGGTGCGGATCCGTCGCCGGATCGTTTGAAGAACGGGCCCGGAGTCATCCCCGGTTATCCACAGCCGTTGTCCACAGGCCCGCTTCGTTTCACGTGAAACGAAGCGATGAAACCCTTGCTGAGCAGTGCATGACGCGCTGTGCTGGTGATCTCGGCAGCCTGTGGACAACGCGGTGGACAACCTGTGTGCGGCCAGCGGAACGGGTAGGGACAGGCGTCGCCAACTCGGTTAGGGTCAGCGTCGTGCCGGACACCCCTCCCTCAGTTCCCGACTTCACCCAGTGGCCGTCGTTCCCCTTCGAGGGCGATCTCCGCGTCAAGCAGCTCGACGAGCCCGTACCGTTCGAACCTCCCCGCCGTGGCGAGGCGGACCGGGAGTGCACCGCCTGCAACGCGCCCGACGAGGCGTACATCTGGGTCGGTGAGCGGTGGCGCGTACGCGCCATGGACCGGCCCACCGGCCTGCCGATGGTCCTGATCCTGGAGTCCCGCTCCCACCTGGATCTGGGCGACCTGCCGAATTTGCTCGCCGCCGAGCTGGGCGTGATGACCGTGCGCCTGGAGCGGGCCGTGCGCTCGCTCGACGGGGTGGCCCGGGTTCACGTGAACCGGTGGGGCGACGGGTCGGCGCACCTGCACCTGTGGTTCCTGGCCCGGCCGTACGGGCGACTGCAACTGCGGGGCACGTTCCTGTCGCTGTGGGACTCGATCCTGCCGCCGATCTCCGAGGAGCAGTGGCGGGAGAACCTGGCGATGGTGGCCGCGTGGCTCGCCGAGTTCGGTGGCCGTCCGTTGGCCGAGCCGCCGCGCATCCATTGGCAGGCACCGTCGACTCTCTCCCCGACCTCCCCAGCCAACACTCCTGAGGAGCCCGAGGAGGAGACCGTGTCGGTGATCGAGGCAGCGGACGAGATTCCGGAGTCCGACGCGGCAGCGGACCTCTCAGACCCCTCGGCGGGCCCGTCGGAGCCCGACCCGGAGTCGCAGGACGGTCCGGAGCCGGACGCCGCCCAGGATGCCAAGCCGAACACCGCCCCGGACGGCGAAGACGCGGACGACCGGGAGAACACGCCGGACGACCGGCCGGGCCGGGCGCGTACCCCGGAGAGCTGAGCTCAGCGCCGGCGGGCGGCGGCCCGGGTCACGAGCGTGCCCAGGACCCGGCCGAAGTCCAGCCCGGCCGCCTGGATCGCCAGCGGCAGGAGCGACGTCTCGGTCATGCCCGGCGAGACGTTCACCTCCAGCACGTGCGGCTCGCCCTCGGCATCGACGATCAGGTCGACCCGGGACAGGTCGCGCAGGCCGAGCGCGGTGTGTGCGGCGAGCGCCACCTCGGTCACCCGGGCGGTGGTCGCGGCGTCGAGCCGGGCGGGCGCGTGCCAGGTCGTGCGCCCGGCGGTGTAGCGGGCCGCGTAGTCGTAGACGCCGTTGCGCGGCACGATCTCGACCGGGGGCAGGGCCTGCGGGCCCTCGCCGAGGTCGAGCACGGAGACGGCCACGTCCATTCCGGGGACGTAGCGCTCCACGAGCGCCGTCTGGTCGTACGCGAAACAACCCACCATCGCGGCCGGCAGCGACGCCGCCTCCCGGACCACGGCGGCGCCCAGTCCGGAACCGCCCTGCGCGGGCTTGACCATCAGCGGCAGCCCGAGTCGCTCGACGATCCGGTCCAGGACGGCCACCGCGCCCAGCTCGGAGAAGCGGTCGTGCGGCAGCGCCACCCAGTCGGGGGTGGGGATGCCCGCCTCGCGCAGCACCGCCTTCGCCGACGGCTTGTCCCAGGCGAGCCGGGACGAGCGGGCGTCGCAGCCGACGTAGGGCGCGTCAAAGAGGTCGAGTACGCCGCGCAGGGAGCCGTCCTCGCCGGTGGCGCCGTGCAGGGCGATCACCACCGCGTCCGGCGGGTCGGCGGTCAGGGCGGGCAGCAGCGCCACGTCGGCGTCGCGCAGTTCCGCCTGCACGCCCACCGCGCGCAGCGCGTCGAGGACCCGGCGGCCGGAGCGCAGCGAGACGTCCCGCTCGTAGGAGAGGCCACCCGCGAGCACGAGCACGTGCAGCTCGTCGACGGCGGATCCGGTCACGGGAGAGGGTGCGGCGGTGCTGTCGGACATGCGGGCATCATGCCAAGTCGGGGCCGGGCGCGTCCGAGCCGCCCTGGCGACGGCGGGGGCCGGCGGTGCCGACCGCGCCGAAGACCTTGCGCATGGCGATCTCCTGCTCCATCACCCCGGCGAGCCGTCGGACGCCCTCGCGGATCCGCTCCGGCGTCGGGAAGGAGAAGTTGAGCCGCATGTTGCCGGTGCCGGTGCCGTCAGCGTAGAAGCCGGTCCCCGGCACGTAGGCGACGCGGGCGGCCACGGCGCGCGGCATCATCGCCTTGGCGTCGAGGCCGTCGGGCAGCGTCGCCCAGACGAACAGGCCGCCCTGCGGCCTGGTCCAGGTGGTGCCCTCCGGCATGAGGTCGGCCATCGCGTCGAGCAGCGCGTCCCGGCGCTCGCGGTAGACCTCGCGGTAGACCTTGAGCTGCTGCCGCCAGGGCATGGTGCCGAGGTACGTCGAGACGGCCGCCTGCGCGTAGGCACTCGGGCAGAGGATCTGCGCCTCGCTGGCGATGACCAGCTTGTCGCGGACCGCGTGCGGCGCCAGGATCCAGCCCACCCGCAGGCCCGGCGCGAACGTCTTGGAGAACGTGCTCAGGTAGAAGACGCCGTCGCGGCGGCGGGCCCGCAGCGGGGCGGGCGCCTCACCCTCGAAACCGAGCTGACCGTACGGGTCGTCCTCCACCACGAGCAGTCCGGCGCGTTCGCAGATGTCGAGCACCCGTTCGCGCCGTTCCTCGCTCAGCGTTACACCGGCGGGGTTCTGGTAGGTGGGGATCGTGTAGAGGAACTTCACCCGCCGCCCGGCGCGGGCCAGGTCGGCGATGGCCGTCTCCAGCGCCTCCGGGATGAGCCCCTCGTCGTCCATCGGCACGTGGGCCACCTGGGCCTGGGCGGCCTGGAACACCCCGAGCGCGCCGACGTACGTCGGGCCCTCGGCGAGCACCACGTCACCCGGGTCCAGGAAGAGGCGGGCCACCAGGTCGAGGGCCTGCTGGCCGCCGACAGTGACCACCACGTCCTCCGGTGAGGCGCCGCAGGAGGCGTCGATCCCGGACAGCGACATCACCTCGCAGATCCGCTCGCGCAGTTCGAGGGTGCCCTGGCCGATGCCGTACTGGAGGGTGGTGGAGCCGTGCTCGGAGCCGAGCCGGCCGAGCATCTCGCCGACCGCGTCCAGCGGCAGCGCCGCGATGTAGGGGGCCCCACCGGCGAGCGAGACGACCTCCGGCCGGCTGGCCACCGCGAAGAGTGCCCGGATCTCCGAGGCGGTCATCCCACGGACACGCCGGGCGTACCGGTCGGTGTAGTCGTCGAGCGTCGTGCCGGTCATGGACATCACCTCGATCGGGTGTCGGCGGGGCTGCCGCCCGGTGTGGTACCCGCGATGCCGACATCCATTGGCGGCGGGGGCCGTTTGTCGATCGTAGTCCCCGGTGACGGCAGCGGCACCGGCCGTGTGGACACGTCCACATCCCGGACCGTCGATCGGCCGTCCGGGTGGGCGTTCGCGCGTTCCCTCCCGTCCCGCCGGACAGACGCGTACGATCGCTCGTCGGGAGTAGGAGGGCGCGGGACTCACCGGCGCTCCGAGCCTAGTGGTGGGGTGCGCTCATGTCGCGACGTCTGGTCAGCCTGACCCTGGACACGCTGGAGGACCTGCCTCGATCCTGCCGGCAGTGCGTCTACTGGGAGCTGGATCCGGTCTCCGCCGAGCGGGCCTGCGCCGCGGGCGACCCGGGCCTGGAGAAGGAGGCGTGGGTCTCCCAGACGCTGCTGGAGTGGGGCTCCTGCGGCAAGCTCGTCTACGTCGACGGCATGCCGGCCGGTTTCGTCATGTACGCCCCGCCCGCGTACGTTCCGCGCTCGATGGCGTTTCCCACCTCGCCGGTCTCGGCGGACGCGGCGCTGCTGATGACGGCGCACGTGGTGCCCGCCTTCGCCGACGGCGGCCTGGGCCGGATGCTGGTGCAGGGCGTGGCCCGCGACCTGACCAAGCGCGGCATCAAGGCGATCGAGGCGTTCGGCGACGCCAAGTTCGGCGACGACGCGGACGACCCGGCCCGCGCCTGTGTGGCACCCGCCGACTTCTTCCTCTCGGTGGGCTTCAAGACGGTCCGGCCGCACCCGCGCTACCCCCGCCTGCGGCTGGAGTTGCGTACGGCGCTGAGCTGGAAGTCGGACGTCGAGTACGCGCTGGAGAAGCTGCTCGGCTCGATGAGCCCGGAGACGCTGCTGCGGCCGGTGCGCCCGGCACCCGCCACCCGCTCCACCGGCTGAGCCGCGGGTCAGTCGACGATGTTGCCGGCGGCGACGATCGCCCGCAGTTCGCTCACGTCGATCGAGCCGGTCGGCACGTCCCGCTCGATTGGCAGGTACATCCGCTGCACGCCGGCCACGATGGCTTCGACCACCCGGTCCCGGAAGCGCGGTTCGACGAGCCGTGCCCGGTCGTCAGGTGAGGTGAGGTAGCCGACCTCGACGCGTACCGCTGGCATCCGGGTGAGCCGGAGCAGCTCCCATGCCTTGGCGTGGGTACGGCAGTCACGCAGCCCGGTGCGGGCCACGATCTCCCGCTGCACGAGCCCGGCCAGGCGTTCACCGGTCGCCGAGGTGACGCCGTTGTCGGTGCCGTAGTGGTAGGTGGCCACCCCCTCGGCCTCCGGGTTGGCGTGCCCGTCGGTGTGCAGGGAGATGAACACGTCGGCACCGAGGGAGTTGGCGAGCTGGGCCCGGTCCGCGTCCGGCAGGCAGTCGCCGGGCGACGGGCCCCGGGTGAGCTGCACGCGTACGCCGGCGGCGGCGAGCCGCCCCTCCAGCCGGCTGGCCAGGTCGTGGACGAGGTCCGCCTCGGTCCAGCGCAGCGTGCCGTCGGGCACCACCACACCCGGGTCGGTGCCCCCGTGCCCCGGGTCGATCACCACGGTCCGCCCGACGAGCGCCGGCCCGGCCTGCCGGATGGCGTCGGACTCGCGCAGCCACTGCGGGCGTCCGCCGACCACCTTGCGGCCGAGGCGGCGCAACGCGTTGACGGTGTGCGGCCCGCACGAGCCGTCCGGTTTCAGGCCCATCTCCCGCTGGAACTGCGCCACCGCGCGGGAGGTGCGGATGCCGTAGATGGCGTCGGCGCGGCCCACGTCGTACCCCATCTCCAGCAGGCGTTCCTGGAGCGAGCGGACGTCCTCACCGGTCAGCGGCTCGGGCACGGCGTGGTACAGGGCACGGGCACCGAACCGCCAGCGGGCCGCGTCGAGCGCCCGCCAGGTCTCGGCGCCGACCCGCCCGTCGACGCTGAGGCCCCGGGACTGCTGGAAGGCCCGTACCGCGCGTTCGGTCTGGGCGTCGTAGTCGTCGCCCGCCGCCTCGGCGGGAAGCAGCTCCAGGCCGGCGAGGACGGTACGGATCTCGGCCACCGCCGGTCCCTGGTCACCGGGTCGGATCGGACGCACGACGACCCCCTCTGCACGGACGTTGGCGGACCGGAACTCCGACGGATGCTTACGGAGCGTACCGTGGCCGATACCCGACGGGTTCGTGTTCATGCAGGTCAGAAGCGCCGGAACCCCCGTCACCGGGTGGGGTGACGGGGGTTCCGGAGGGGTCGGTACGGCTCAGAGCGCCGACTCGATGAGCTTGACCAGCTCGCCCTTCGGCTTGGCACCGGCGATCGACTGCACCGGCTGGCCGTTCTTGAAGATGGTCAGCGTCGGCACCGACATCACCCGGTAGGCGCGGGCCGTCTCCGGGTTCTCGTCGATGTTCAGCTTGACGATGGTGACCTGGTCCTTCATCTCACCCGCGATCTCCTCCAGCAGCGGCGAGACCTTGCGGCAGGGGCCGCACCACTCCGCCCAGAAGTCGACCAGGACCGGCTTCTCGGACTGCAGCACGTCGCTGACGAAGCTGGCGTCCGTGACCGCCTTGGTTGCTCCCACTATGAACTCTCCTCCTCCGAACCTTGAACCCTCAGCCCTGGATGGTGGCGATGAACCGCTCGGCGTCCAGCGCGGCGGCGCAGCCGGTGCCGGCCGCCGTGATGGCCTGCCGGTAGGTGTGGTCGACCACGTCGCCCGCCGCGAACACGCCGGGCACGCTGGTACGGGTGCTGGGGGCCTGCACCTTCACGTATCCCTCGTCGTCCAGCTCCACCTGGTCGCGGAACAGCTCGCTGCGCGGGTCGTGCCCGATCGCCACGAACACACCCGTGACGTCGAGCACCTTGCTCTCGCCGGTGTGCACGTTGCGCACCCGTACGCCGTTGACCTTGCCGTCGTCGCCGAGGATCTCCTCGACCACGGAGTTCCACTCGACCTTGATCTTCTCGTTGCCCAGCGCCCGGTCGGCCATGATCTTGCTGGCGCGGAACGAGTCACGGCGGTGGATGATCGTCACCGACTCGGCGAACCGGGTGAGGAAGCTCGCCTCCTCCATCGCCGAGTCGCCGCCGCCGACCACCACGATGTGCTGGTTGCGGAAGAAGAAGCCGTCACAGGTGGCGCAGGACGACACGCCGTGGCCCAGGTATTCCTGCTCGCCCGGCACGCCCAGCGGACGCCAGGCCGAGCCGGTGGAGAGGATCACGGCGCGGGCCCGGTAGGCGGTCTCGCCCACCCAGACGGTGCTCACCGCGTCGGAGCCGATCTCGCCGGTGTCCTTCAGCTCGACCCGGGTCACGTCGTCGGTGAGGAACTCGGCGCCGAAACGCTCGGCCTGCTTGCGCATGTTGTCCATCAGCTCGGGGCCGAGGATGCCGTCGGCAAAACCGGGGAAGTTCTCCACCTCGGTGGTGGTCATCAGCGCGCCACCCGACTGCACGCCTTCGATCACCAGCGGCTTCAGGTTCGCACGCGCGGCGTAGACCGCCGCGGTGTAGCCGGCCGGACCGGAGCCGATGATGATCAGGTTGCGGACCTCGTCCACTGCCGTCTCCCGATGTGTGTGTTCGTCACCGGCCGCACCGATGTCGATCCCGGATGCCGACCGCTCAGGGGCGCCGGCGCCTGACTTGCAGAACGTCATCGTACGAAGCGGGGATTCCCGAGCCGGTCATCCGGTGGGTCAGGTCACGTGGCGGGACAAGCGTCGTGACCGCGTCCTCACCCTACCCGCGTCCGGAACCGGGTGTCCGCGCCGGACCCGGGTACCCCGCACTCCGGCCCGCTCACCCAGCCCCAGCGGGCACCACTCGCGTCCGCGAACGTCACCACGAGCGCCGGAGCGCCACCGAACCGGGCGTAGTCGACCATGTCCACGCTCAGCGGCGTGGCGCCGTGCTCGGTCCCGATCGCGGTGAGGCACGCGGCCAGTGTCTCGGGCCGGACCAGCCGGTCCAGCCCGCCGAGGACGCTGAGGCGCTGATCGTCGCGGGACAGGGGCGTCTCCGCGCCGTCCTTCGCCGCGCCGGACGGCCCGGCCATGTCCCCCGGCATCGACTTCGCCATGGCGGGCACACGGCCGGCGGCGAGGCGTTCCGGGGTCCAGTCGGTGTCGCTGCGCACTGCCGGCCCGGTGGTCCGGTACGGCGCGGCAGCCATCGGCGCTGCCTCCCCGCCGGCCCGGTCGGCCGCACCGCCGTCGCCCGGGCCCGCCAGCCGGCCGACACCGAGTCCCACCGCCGCGACCGAGGCCGCCGCCAGGGCCACCGGCCCGGCGATGCGGGCCCAGCGCCGGGGACGACGGCCGGGACCGCCGGGCCGGCCGGTACGGGGGGCCGTGCCGGGTGGCCGGCTCGTGCCGCCGGACTGCGCCGGCACGACCGGCGTACCCTCACGCAGCGCCGGTCCGGCCCCGGAGAGCGCCGCCGTGATCCGGTCGGTCACCGCCTGTGGCATCTCCGGCGCGGGGGCCGCGGCCCAGCCGGCCAGGTCGGCGCGGACCAGGTCGACCGCGTCGGCGAGATTCTCGTACGCGGCCCGCCAGGCCGGGTCCTGCTCGACCAGCCGCGCCACGGTGGCCTGCTCGGGGGTGCCGTCCAGCGCCCCGCCGAGGTAGTCGGCGAGCAGGTCGTGATCGACCTCGCTGAACTCCCGGGAAGTCACGGCTCCTCCTGGCTGACGGCCTGACGGGAAGCTCCCGACGAGGATCCGACGCCCTCGGGACGCCGGCGGTTCCCGGGAGTGAGCCGCGGCACGTCACCGGCCGGAGCGTCGGTGCCGGTCCGCAGGTGCCCGAGCAGCACGGCGAGACGTGCCCGGCCCCTGGCGCACCGGCTCTTGACGGTGCCCTCCGCGACCCCGAGCACGGCGGCGGCCTCGGCAACCGGGTAGCCCTGCACGTCGACCAGGACCAACGCGGCCCGCTGTTCCGCGGGCAGTGCGGCGAGCGCCTGCCGGACCACGAGCGCGGTGTCGTGGTCGCGGGCCGGCGCGGCGGGTTCCGGACCGCCGGTGTGCCGGCCCGGCTCGCCGTCGGTGTGCACACCGTCGGGCAGCGGGACGGTGGCGTGGGTCTGACGCCGCCGGATCCGGTCCAGGCAGGCGTTCACCACGATGCGGTGCAGCCAGGTGGTGACCGCCGAGTCGCCCCGGAACCGGGCCGCCGCGCGGTGCGCCGACAGCATGGCGTCCTGGAGGGCGTCGGCGGCCTCCTCGCGGTCGCCGATGGTCCGCAGCGCGACCGCCCAGAGCCGGTCCCGGTGCCGCTGGAACAGCTCGGTGAAGGCGGTCCGGTCCCCGGCCGCGTGCGCCCGCAGCAGCTCCAGGTCGGAGCGGCCGGGCTGCGCGCCGTCGCGTTCCGCCATCACCACGTCCGGCGGTGGTGGCGCGGCGGGGACGGCGGCCGGGTCACGAGCCCTGGACCACGATCTCCTGGACGCCGAGCTTCCAGCCGTTGCCGTCTTCCTTCTTCGGCAGCTTGGTGATCCAGAACAGCAGGTACTGGTACTTCTGGTCCGGCTCGAAGGCGTTGAAGATCATTTTCGTGCCGCCGTCCTCGTTCGGCGGCCCGATCAGCGTCGAGTAGGCGTTGATGAGCTGCTTGTCGCCGGCGGAGCTGGACGGGAAGTCGCCGCGGGCGCCGGTGCGCAGCTCGACCGTGGCTCCGGTGGCCGAGAGCGTGGCCTCCAGCTGCTTGACCGAGTGCGGGGCGCCCAGGTCGATCCAGACACCCATGCCCTTCTTGACCCCGCTGAACTTGCCGCTGTCGCGGTAGCTGTTGGTCTCCCAGCCCTCGTCGTCGTCCCCGTCGATGACCTTTTCGGCGTTGCGCACCTCGGCGCGGTCGCCGTCCGGGTCGATGATCCGTACGTCCTGGATGGTGAGCTTGCGGACCTGCGCGGCGGGTTCGGCCCCGCCGCCGGTGGCGGGCGCGCTGTTCGACGGCTGGGCGACCGGCTCCTTGTCGCCGTCGTCGCCACCGAGCGCGTTGATGCCGATGAGCAGCCCGACCAGGGCCACCGCCAGCAGACCGGCGATGCCGATGGCGACCTTGCGCCCGCCGGCGGCGGCCAGCGGGGAGGGCTCCTCGCCGGGTTCGGCGGTGAAGCGCAGCGGGCCGGCCTGCTCCAGGAACTGCTCGTCGGCAGGGATGTCGAGCCGGCTCAGCTCGGCGGCCAGCACGTCCGACGACGGCGGGGGGATCTCCGGGTCGAGCAGGTCCATGGTGAGGTCGTCGAGGTAGGCCGGCACCCCGGCGCGCATCTGCCGGGGCGCGGCGATGGAGCCGCCGGCGTCCCGGACGGCGTCCGGCAGGGCGGCGCGGCCGTGCCCGGCGGTGGCGCCGTGCAGCGGGGCCTCGCCGTGCGGCCAGTGCCCGGTCAGGGCGAAGTAGAGCACCCCGCCGACCGCGCGCAGGTCGTTCTCCTGGCTGTCCGCCCCGTCGGTACGCGCGTCGGCGAGCACCACCCGGCCGTCGTCGCTGATCATCACGGTGCCGGGGTGCAGGTTGCCGTGCACCATCCCGGTGGCGTGCACGGCGGCGAGGGCGCTGGCGACGGCGTTGCCGATCGCGGTGGCCCGCGCCGGATCGAGCGGCCCGTCGGCGGCGACCAGCTCGCGCAGCGACTGCCCGTCGACCCACTCGCGGACCACGTAGGCCCGGTCGTCCTCGTCGATCGCGTCGTAGACGCCGACCAGGTTGGGGTGGATGACGCGGCTCGCGGCGACGGCGGCCTGGAGCATCTCGGTGGCGGAGTCGCCACCCGGGTAGCGGAGAACCACGGCGACGGGACGGCGCAACACCACGTCGACACCGCGCCAGACCAGCCGGCCCGCGCTGTCGTTGTTGATGTGCTCGACCAGCTCGTACCGCTCGGCGAGCAGCTCACCGACCGTGGGAGCACCGAGGGTCACGTCCGCAGGAGTGGTCTCCTCCGCTTCCTGACCCTCGCCGACCTGGGTCACCCGTCCTCCCTCGGTGATCGCGTCGATCGATGGACCCGTGCTGCTGGGCATGTGGCTTCCCGCTCTGCCTTTGGTGGAACGGCCGGCGGTCTCGACGCCGCGTCGATCCCGGTCGTACCCGTCGAGAGCGACCTTACCCGGGATGCCCGGTTCTCCGACATGTCATCTTCCCGCTGTGACCGGCCGGAAGGCCAGTCGCCACGGGCCCCGGCCGGGTCACCCGCCCACCCGGCGGGCGAGCCGGACACGCACCGCCAATCTAGAGGTTGACGGCAACGAGGCGGCACAGGGGCGTACCGGTGCGGCGGCGGACTGGTTTTCCCCGCCCCGGCCTGCGCTCCCTCGTCCGTACGGTTGGTTGTCCACAGGCCGAGAGGCCCAGTGGACGGGGGAATTCCGAGTTATCCACAGCCGTATCCCCAGGCTGGTGATCCTCGTTCACCGTCGGTCACCGGAGACGTCAACGACCGAGGCGGCGCCGGACCATCCCGACCACCTCGGTGATCTCGCCGATCCGCAGCACCATGGCGAGTCCGAGATAGGTCGCGCCGATCGCCGCGCCGCCGATTACCAACTGCACCGCGGCGGCGAGCCAGCTCAGGTTCGCCGGGTCGCCGGGGAGCACCGCGACCACGAGCAGGCCGACGACCGCCGCGCCGAGGGCAGCCACGACCACCCGGCCGAGCGTCCGCATGATCCCGCCCAGCCCGATCCGGCCGACCCGGGGCCGCAGCAGCATCGCCGAGATGATCGCCGCCGCCAGGTACGACACGGCGTTGCCCAGCATCATCCCGGCCGCCGCGAACGTGTTCGAGAAGAGCAGGAACAGGCCAACCTGGAGCAGAACTCGCAGGATCACCACCGGGATGTTGACCAGAGCCGGGGTGCGGGTGTCCGGCAGCGCGTAGAACGCGAAGGTGAAGAGCTGACTGACCGCGAACGGCACCAGGCCGAGCGCCGCCACCAGCAGCACAGTCGAGGTGGCCACCGCGTTGTCGCCGGTGAACGCGCCGTACCGGAAGACCACCACCGAGATCGGGGCGGCCAGCACCGCGTAGCAGACCGCGATGGGTGCGAGCACCGCGCTGACCATCCGGGTGCCGCGGGACAGGTCGGCGGTGACGTCGCCGAACCGGTTCTCGGCGGCGGCGGCGCTCATCCGGGGCATCAGCGCGGTGATGATCGAGACCGCGATGATGCCGTGCGCCATCATCAGCAGCAGGAAGACGTTGTTGTAGATCAGCAGGCCGGCGTTGTCGCCGCCGGCCGCCCGGGTGAGCAGGTTGACCACCACGAAGAGGCCGAGTTGGTTGACCCCGACGTAGCAGAACATCCAGCCGCCGAGCCGGGCCAGCTCGCTCAGGCCGAGGGCGCGGAAGTCGAACCGCCACTTCCACCGGAAGCCGACCTTGCGCAGCGCGGGCAGCAGGCCGGCGGTCTGGACCGCGACGCCGAGCAGCGTGCCACCGCCGATGAGCAGGATCCGGTCCCAGCCCATCTCGCCGGGCTCGATGATCTTGGCGCCGAAGACCGCGATGTAGAGCCCGCAGACGCCGATCACCACGAGGTTGTTCAGGATCGGTGCCCACATCGGGGCGGCGAAGTGCCCGCGCGTGTTCAGCACCGCGGCGATCAGCGCGCTCACGCCGGTGAAGAACAGCATCGGCAACATCAGGTACGACAGGCCGGTGACGAGGTTCTGATAGTTGTCGTCCTTGCCGCCCGCGTAGATGGCGGTCAGCACCGGTGCGCCGATCATCGCGATCAGCGCGACGGCGGCGAGGGCCAGCACGGCCAGCGTGAGCAGCCGCTGGGAGTACGCCTCACCCCGGTCGGGGTCCGACTTGCGCCGCCGGACCAGCACCGGGATCAGCACGCTGGTGAGCACGCCGCCGAGCAGGAACTCGTAGACCTGGTTCGGCAGGAAGATGGCGGTGGTGAAGGCGTCACCGACCAGCGCGCCACCGAGCGCCGCGCCGATCATCAGGTTGCGGATGAAGCCGGTGCCGCGGCTGACCAGGCTGCCGATCGCCATCACCGCGCTGTTCGCCGCGGCACTGGTCTCGGCGACCACCTCCTGTGGCGGCGCGACGGCCTCGGCGCCGGGCTGGTTCAGCGGCTCGGCCGAGATGAAGGTGGCGCCGTCGTCCGGCGGCAGGCCGCCGCCGTGCGCGTTCGCGCTGCGGTAGAGCCCGCCGCTCATCTGCCAGCCTCCAAGGGGTACGTGGCGACCGGGCCCGGCCGGCCCCGCCCAACCGGAACCTTAGTCAACCCGGGCCCGTTACCCGCGCCCGGCGCGGTCGATCCACCCCCGGCCCGATAGGCTGGCGATCCCATGTCCGAAGCCTCCGCCTCCCACGCCGCCGATCGCCGCGAGCTGACCGCCGCGCAGCGCAACGCCGTCGCCGAACTGCTCCGAGTCTCACCGGTCGCCGACGAGCTGGGCCGGCGCTTCGCCCGGGCCGGTCACGAACTGCACCTGGTGGGCGGATCCGTCCGCGACGCGCTGCTCGGCCGCCTCGGCAACGACCTCGACTTCTGCACCGACGCCCACCCCGACGAGACGATCAAGGTGATCCGCGGCTGGGCGGAGTCGATCTGGGAGACCGGACGCGAGTTCGGCACCATCGCCTGCCAGCGCGACGGCCTCAACCTGGAGATCACCACGTTCCGGGCGGAGGTCTACGACCAGGTCAGCCGCAACCCGGTGGTGCAGTACGGCACCAGCCTCACCGAAGACCTCAAGCGTCGCGACTTCACTGTCAACGCGATGGCGGTCAGCCTTCCCGATCACCGGTTCACCGACCCGTACGGCGGGCTCGCCGACCTGGCCGCGAAGATCATTCGTACCCCCGGGACGCCGCAGGAGTCGTTCCGCGACGACCCCCTGCGGATGCTGCGCGCGGCCCGGTTCGCCGCCCAGCTCCGCTTCGCCGTCCACCCGGACGTCCGCGCGGCGATGGCCGAGATGGCCGGCGACCTGGACCGGATCACCGCCGAGCGGATCCGGGACGAGTTCACCAAGCTGCTCTGCGGTGCCGACCCGATCACCGGGCTGCGCCTGCTCGTCGACACCGGCCTGGCCGAGCGCTTCCTGCCGGAGCTGACCGGCCTGAAGCTCACCATCGACGAGCACGCCCAGCACAAGGACGTCTACGAGCACACGCTCACGGTGGTCAGCAACGCCATGTCGCTGGAGACCGACGGCTGCGACTTCGTGCTGCGGATGGCCGCTCTGATGCACGACATCGGCAAGCCGGCCACCAAGGCGGTCGGCGCGGACGGCCGGGTCAGCTTCCACCACCACGAGGTGGTCGGCGCCCGGCTGACCAAGAACCGGATGAAGGCGCTGCGCTACTCCAAGGAGATCACCTCCCAGGTGGTCAAGCTGGTCGGTCTGCACCTGCGCTTCTACGGGTACGGCCGGGGCGAGTGGACCGACTCGGCGGTGCGCCGGTACGTCACGGACGCCGGCGACCTGCTGTCCCGGCTGCACAAGCTGACCCGGTCCGACTGCACCACCCGCAACCGGCGCAAGGCCGCCCAGCTCGCGGCCGACTACGACGCGCTGGAGGAGCGGATCGCCCGGATCGCCGCCGAGGAGGACCTGGCCCGGGTCCGGCCCGACCTGGACGGCAACGCGATCATGGAGCTGCTCGGCGTACCGCCGGGGCCGGTGGTCGGCCGCGCCTGGCAGCACCTCAAGGAGCTGCGTCTGGAGCGCGGCCCGCTCGACCGCGACGAGGCCGAGGCGGAGCTGCTGCGCTGGGCGCGCGACGAGGGTATCACCGGCTGAACCACAGCACGACGCCCGCCGGCTCCCCGAGGGGAACCGGCGGGCGTCGTCGTGTCACTGGGTGACGGTGCTGCCGTCCACGGTGGCCTTGCCGTTGGGCTGCGCGCTGCTGCCCAGCCGCGCCAGCAGACCGGCCAGGTCGATGCCGGTCAGGTCGCTGCCGAGCTGGAGACCCTGGGCGACGTTGCCGGCCACGGACTTGGTCAGCGACGACGCGCCGTCGGTGGAGATCACCGTCATCTTGTCGATCGCGCCGATCGGGGCGCTGGCCGCGCCGACCACCTCGGGCAGCACCTTGACCAGCAGGTCCAGCACGGCTGCCTCGCCGTACGCGGCGAACGCCTCGGCCTTGCGGGCCATCGCGTCGGCCTCGGCCTGACCCTTCGCCAGGATGGCCGCCGCCTCGGCCTGGCCCTCCCGCTCGACCGCCTCGGCGATCGCGGAACGACGGCGCTGCTCCGCCTCGCCCTCCTTGGCGCCCTCGATCGCGTTCGCCTCGGCCAGCGCGGCCCGGCGGGCCCGCTCGCCCTCACCGGTGAGGCGGGCCTGCTCGGCGGAGGCCTGCGCGGCGGCGATGGTGGCCTGGCGCTGCGCGTCGGCGTTGAGCACCGCCGCGTTGCGGTTCGCCTCGGCCTCCTGCTCGACCTTGTACCGGGCGGCGTCGGCCGGCTTGCGGACCTCGGTGTCGAGCTGGCGCTGCTTCAGCTCGGCGTTGCGCTCGGCAACCTTCTGCTGTTCGGAGAGGATCGCCTGGTCCCGCTCGGCCTGCGCGAGCGGCCCGGCCGCGGCCGACTTCGCCTTCGCCGCGTCGATCTCGGCCTGGATGCCGGCCTGCTTGAGCGACAGGTTCCGGTTCGCCTCGGCGATCGCCTCCTCGGCGAGCAGCCGCTCCTGCTCGGCCTGCTGGCGGGCCCGCGCCTCGGCGATGGCCGCGTCCTTGAGCACCCGGGCGGCCTCCGGCCGGCCCAGGTCCTGGAGGTAGGAGCCCTCGGCCAGGATGTCCTGGAGCTGGAACGTGTCGAGCACCAGACCCTGGTTGGTCATCGAGTGCTCGGCCTCCTCGGCCACCGCGCTGGCGAATGCCGCCCGGTCCCGGATGATCTCCTCGACGGTGAGCCGCCCGACGATCGAGCGGAGCGCGCCGGCGAGCACCTCGCGGGTGAAGTTGTCGATCTCCTCCTGCTGGTTCAGGAAGCGCTGGGCGGCGGCACGGATCGCGTCCTCGGTGCCACCCACCTTGACGATCGCGACGCCGTGCAGCTCGGTGCGGATGCCCTGCTTGCTCACCGCGCCGCGGATGCTGACGTCGATCCGGCGGCTGGACAGGTCGAGCGACTGGAGCTTCTGCACCACCGGCAGGACGAACACCGAGGCGCCGAGCACGACCTTCTGCCCGGACATGTCGGTGGCCCGGCCGCCGTCGGCGGTCTGGGTGGTGCGGCCCTTGCGGCCGGTGACGATGAACGCCTGGTTCGGCCCGGCCACCTTGATCCGGGACAACACGAAGAGGACGAGGACGACGGCGAGGAGGACCGCGCCGCCGATGGCGACGAGCAGGGGCATGGATGATCCCGTCTGTGTGGTGGTGTCAGTAGGTCTCGACGTGCACGCTGGTCTCGCTCAGTGCTTCGACCACGAAGATCTGGGCGCCGACCGGGATCGCCTGGTCGGCACGGGCGTTGAGTTTCACCGGCTGGCCGGCGAGGCGTACCCGCACCTCCCCGTAGCCGCCGCTGGGGATCGGCGTCACCACCAGCCCGATCGCGCCGGCGAGGTGGTCGCGGGTGGGGGTGGCGTCGGTGCGCATGTTGCGGGCCGCGCGGCTCAGCCGCGCCGCCAGCCACGCGGTGGGCACGGCGGCCAGCGCGCCGCCGGCCACCGCCGCCGCGATCATTCCGGGGGTACGTCCGCCGAGCAGCTCGTTGACGATCGCGCCGCCGAAACCGAACGCCCCGGTGAACCCGGCGGCCGCCTCCAGCGACACCGGCCCGTCGACGTCCGGCTGGCCGAGGTGGAGCACTCCCGAGCCGAGCAGGGCGAGGGTCAGCACGCCGACCCCGATCCCGCCGATGATCAGGAAGATGAGCGTCCCGGTGGCCATGACCTGCACAGTATCGACGCCGTGCAACATCGACTTCGCTCAGCGGTCGTCCGGTCCGCCTCCGGAGAGCCGGTCGCGGGGGATGTCGGCGTGGGCGGGACAATGGGTGGCATGCGCTGGACCGTGCTCGACTCGCCGATCGGGGAGTTCTCCGTCGGCACCGACGGCGACGCGGTGCGCGGCGCGCACTTCGGCCGGGTGGACGGGGCGGCCGACGACCCCGGCGACGCGGTGGCCCGGCTGGCGGTGGCGGAGCTGCGGGCGTACTTCGCCGGTGAGCTGACCGGGTTCACAGTGCCGGTGTCGGCCCCGCGCGGCTCGGAGTTCGAGCGCGCGGTCTGGCGGGAGATGACCCGCATCCCCTACGGCGAGACGAAGACCTACGGCGAGGTGGCGAAGGCGGTCGGCGATCCCGGCGGCGCCCGGGCGGTCGGGGTGGCCTGCAACCGCAATCCGGTGCCGGTGATCGTGCCCTGTCACCGGATCGTCGGCGCGGGCGGCAAGCTCGTCGGCTTCGGCGGGGGACTGCCGCGCAAGGTGACGCTGCTGGAGCTGGAGGCGGCCGTGGCGCTGCGGCGCGCCTGGTCCTGACGTACGAGAAGAAGGAAGGCCGGGTCCGCGCGGACCCGGCCTTCCTTCTTCTGCTTCTCGGCGCGTCAGCGCTCGATCTCGCCGGCGATGAACGCCTCGACGGCGGCGTGCGCGTCGTGGTCGGCGTACTGCTCCGGCGGGGACTTCATGAAGTACGAGGAGGCGGAGAGGATCGGGCCGCCGATCTTGCGGTCCAGCGCGATCTTCGCGGCGCGGACGGCGTCGATGATGACACCGGCCGAGTTCGGCGAGTCCCACACCTCGAGCTTCAGCTCCGCGTTGAGCGGGGTGTCACCGAAGGAGCGCCCCTCCAGGCGGATGTACGCCCACTTGCGGTCGTCCAGCCACGGCACGTGGTCGGACGGGCCGATGTGCACGTCGCTCTTCTGCATCTCGTGCGGGATCTGCGAGGTCACCGACTGGGTCTTCGAGATCTTCTTCGAGACCAGGCGGTTGCGCTCCAGCATGTTCATGAAGTCCATGTTGCCGCCGAAGTTGAGCTGGTACGTGCGCAGCAGCTCGACCCCGCGGTCCTCGAAGAGCTTCGCCAGGGCGCGGTGCACGATGGTGGCACCGACCTGGCTCTTGATGTCGTCGCCGACGATCGGCAGGCCGGCGTCGGTGAACTTCTTCGCCCACTCCGGGTCGGAGGCGATGAAGACCGGCAGGGCGTTCACGAACGCGCAGCCGGCGTCGATCGCGGCCTGGGCGTAGAACTTGTCGGCCTCCTCGGAACCCACCGGGAGGTAGGAGACGACCACGTCGACCTGGGCGTCGCGCAGCGCCTGCGCCACGTCGACCGGCTTGGCGTCCGACTCCTCGACGATTTCGCGGTAGTACTGGCCGAGACCGTCGAAGGTCGGGCCGCGCTGCACGGTGACGCCAGTCGGCGGCACGTCGCAGAGCTTGATCGTGTTGTTCTCGCTGGCGACGATCGCCTCCGCGAGGTCCATGCCCACCTTCTTGGCGTCCACGTCGAACGCCGCGACGAACTTCACGTCCGAGACGTGGTAGTCGCCGAAGGTGACGTGCATGAGACCCGGGACGCGGTCGTTCGGGTCGGCGTTCCGGTAGTACTCCACGCCCTGTACGAGGGACGAGGCGCAGTTACCCACACCGACGATGGCGACGCGGACGGAGCCCATAGCGTCTGCCTCCTTCTTCTTCATCACGGCCGCTCTTTCCTGGACGTTCCAGGCGTGGGCGGGCTGTCGTTGTCTCCTCGGCCACCGGCCGTCCCGGGTCGCGGGTCGGCGGGGGCCCGGCCGGAGCGCTCGTTGGCGATGAGCTCCTCCAGCCAGCGGACCTCGCGCTCACAGGCGTCGAGCCCGTGGCGTTGCAGTTCCAGGGTGTACGCGTCGAGCCGCTCGGCTGCCCGGCCGAGCACGTCACGAAGGCCTTCGCGACGCTCCTCGATCTTGCGGCGACGACCTTCCAGGATCCGGAGCCGGGTGGCCTGGTCGGTCCGGGCGAAGAACGCGAAGTGCACGCCGAAGCCCGTGTCGTCGTACGTCTCGGGTCCAGCCTGCGCTATGAGCTGGGCGAAGCGTTCCTTGCCCTCCGCGGTAATGGTGTAGACCACCCGACCGCGTCGGCTGGTCAGCGCGGGAACCTCCTCGGCGGTCGCGGGTGCCTCAGCGGCCTCGGTGATCCATCCGGCCGCCTGTAGCCGGCGCAGGGTCGGATAGAGCGAGCCGTAGCTGATCGCCGCCCGGATGGCCCCGAGTTTGGCGGTCAGCTCCTTGCGCAGCTCGTAGCCGTGCATCGGCGCCTCCTGCAGGAGGCCGAGGATGGCGAGCTCGAGCACGGGCCGTCCCCTCTTTCCCCCCTGCGCGGACCACTAACCACCGCGATGTATCGGACCGATACATCGCACGTTAGCGGAGAGGTGAGGGTGGGGCAAACCCCCTGCTTACGCGACGCGGCCGTCACACCTCGTGACCATGGTCGCCTGGGTTCGCCGGAGCGCGTACCCTTTGCCGCATGCGTACGCAGCGCCAGGTCGTCGACTACTCGCTTCAGAAGCGGGCTGTGCTGCGTGAACTGCTCGCCGGGCGGGTCGGCACGTACGACGTCTGCGACGCCTCGCCGTACCTGAAGAACGCTGCTCGTTTCCACGGCGAGCCGACCGACCACCGCTGCCCGATCTGCCGCAGCGAGAACCTGATCCACGTCCACTACATTTACGGTGACGAACTCAAGCAGTCGGCCGGCCAGGCGCGTACCCGGGCCGAGTTGCCCGTCCTGGCCATGACGCTGCGTGAGTTCCAGGTGTTCGTGGTGGAGGTCTGCCCCGGCTGTGACTGGAACCATCTCGTCGAGCAGTTCCTGCTCGGCCGGGACGGTCTCACGGGCGAGGCGGAGGACGCGGACGACTCGGTCGCGGCCAACGGCTCCACCCCTCGGCGAAGGCGAGAGGCGCAACGGTGAACGCGGCTGTCCCGATCGCTGCCGGCCCATTCCCCGGGCGGCAGGAGCGACAGCCCTTAAGCGTAATTGGTCCGAATAGGTCGGATTTGGCGGGCGCGCGCCGGTATCACCGGCGGGTAGCGTCCCGTGTTCCAGCTCACGGCAACCCGGTGGCGGCGCCCCCGCGTCCCACCGCGACCGGCAGGGTGTGAGGAATGAACTACGGCGATCCCAGTTCTTCGCGTGCGCGAGCCCAGATCCCGGGCCCGAACGGCGACCCCGGTTCCGACAGGAGCCGGGGCGGGAACGGTTGGTCCGGCGCTGCGGACGGCGGCGCCTCGGCGCGAGCCTCCGTGACACCGTACGGCGCGGGCGGCCGGGCCCCGGTCGGCGGCGTCGCTCCGGCGCCACGCGGAGCGTCCGGATCGGCCTCGGTCGGCCGGGCCGGCGCGGGCCGCGCCTCGGTACCGGTGTCGCCGGCACCGGGCGGGCGCGCGGGCGCCGGTCGTGCGTCTGTGCCGGTCTCACCGGCCGCTCCGGCCGGGCGTGCCTCGGTGGGCGCGGCGAGCGTGGGCGCGGCCGCCGTCGGCGGGCGGGCAGGCGTGGGCGGGCGCGCGAGCGTCGGCGCCGCGGCGGTCGGAGGCCGTGCCCGGGTGCCCGGCCCCTCCGGTGGCGGTCCCGGTGGTCCCGGTGGTCCGACCGGCCCCGGCCGGGGTGGCCGCGGTGAGGACCCGGCGCGCGCCAAGAAGCGCCGCCGGATCAACATCCTGATCGCCGGCTTCGCCGTGTTCATCATGCTCGCCGGCATCGGCGTGGTGAGCTTCACCTGGTACTCCACCAAGGTGGTGCTCCCGGAGGACACCATCCCGCCGCTGTCCACCACCATCTACGACTCGAGCGGCAAAGAGGCCATCGCCCGGATCGGCGACCAGAACCGGCAGCTCGTCACCATCGACCAGATCCCGGAGCACGTCCAGCACGCCGTCGCCGCGGCGGAGGACCGGAACTTCTACCGGCACTCCGGTGTGGACTACAAGGGCATCGCCCGGGCCGCGTGGAACAACCTCACCGGCGGCGACAAGCAGGGCGCCTCGACCATCACCCAGCAGTACGCGCGCAACGCGTTCGAGAACCTGAACCAGGACACGTACGGCCGCAAGGTGAAGGAGGCGATCCTCGCCTCCAAGCTGAACGACAAGTACGACAAGCGCGTGATCATGCAGCACTACCTGAACGTCATCTACTTCGGCCGCGGCGCGTACGGCATCCAGGCGGCGTCGCAGACGTACTTCAAGAAGAACGCCAAGGACCTGAACGTGGCCGAGGCCGCGGTGCTGGCCGCCCTGATCAAGCAGCCGGAGCCGAGCGCCACCCACCAGGGCTACGACCCGGCGATCAACCAGACGGCCGCGCTGGACCGGTGGAACTACGTGATCAACGGCATGATCACGGAGAAGTGGCTCGATGCGCCGAACATGCCGCCGCACCCCACCGAGTACCCGAAGAACATCGCGAAGCCGTCGAAGAACAGCGGCGGCGGATTCGGCATCGACACCCCGTACGGCAACGTCGTCAACTACGTCTCGCAGGAACTGCGCGAGATGAAGCTCTGCACCGACAACGAGGCCGAGGTGACCGAGAAGAAGCCGCTCTGCGCCAAGGCGCTGAGCCGGGGTGGTTACAAGATCACCACCACGATCAACAAGAAGATGCAGGAGGCGGCGCTCGCCGCGGCACAGCGGGCCAAGAAGGGCTCCGAACTCGCCGGCCAGCCGTCGAACCTGATGGCCGCCGTGGTGGCGATCGACCCGAAGACCGGGCGTGTGCTCGCCTACTACGGCGGCGACAACGGCACCGGCACCGACTACGCCGGGAAGAACGTGGACAACGGCGTCGTCAGCGGTGGCCACTCACCGGGGTCGAGCTTCAAGATCTACACGCTCGCCGCGGCGCTGAAGGAAGGCATCTCGATCAAGTCCCGCTGGAAGGGCTCGGCATTCACCCCGAAGGACACCAAGTTCAAGGTCAGCAACGCCGGCGCGGACAAGGTCTCCTGTGGTGACTCCTGCACGCTCGAACTGTCGACGCTCAAGTCGCTGAACGTGCCGTTCTACTACATCACCGAGAAGATCGGCCCGGACAAGGTGCTCGACATGGCCAAGCAGGCCGGCGTCACCACCATGTGGCAGACCGACACCAACCCGGCCAAGGCGCACGACCTGACCAAGGCGGACCCGAAGGACCTGGCGCCGTCGCCGTTCTTCCACGTCATCGGCTACGGCCAGTACCCGATCACCGTGCTCGACCACGCCAACGGCGTGGCCACCTTCGCCAACCAGGGCGTTTACCACAAGGCGCACTTCATTCGCAAGGTGGAGAAGCAGAACCCGGACACCGGCAAGTGGGACACGGTCGGCGGGGAGAAGCTCAAGGGGCAACAGCGGATCGACAAGGACGTCGTCGCCGACGTGACGTCCGTGCTGAAGCAGTACCCGGGCCAGATCAACAAGCGCCTCGAAGAGGGCCGGCAGGTCGCCGAGAAGACCGGTACCTGGGAACTCAACGACAAGACGTCAAGCAACGGCGACGCCTGGATGATCGGCTACACACCGCAGCTCGCCACCGCCGTCTGGGTCGGCAACAAGGCCGACCGCAAGGCGATCAAATACAAGGACGGCCGGGACATCAGCGGTGCCCGGATGCCGGGTGACATCTTCCAGCGCTTCATGAACGACGCGCTCAAGGGCAAGGACAAGGAAGAGTTCCCGCCCGCGGCCAACGTCGGCGAGGACGACACCGGCAACGGCGAGGCCCCGGCGCCGCCCCCGAACGAGCCCGGCCAGCCTGGCCAGAACTGCGACCCGCTGGGCCTGTTCTGCCCCGGGGGCACGCCCGGCGGTGGCACCCCGGGCGGTGGCACCCCGGGCGGGGGCGGGCTCCCCGGCGGCGGCGGACGTCCTGGCGGTGGCGGCGGTGGCGGCGGCGGGCTGCTACCGAGCACTCCACCGGCACGACAGAACTGACGCGTACCACCCGACGGCGGCGGCCGGACCTCGGTCCGGCCGCCGCCGCGTTTCGCGTACCGGAATTTCTCCGCGCGCGACGGGACGGCGACCCCCGGTGTACGGCAGGATGCGTCTTCATGAGCACCCAGTCGCCCGCAGGCATCGATGAGCCCGGCGCGTCCGAGGCGGCGCCACGATCCGCAGAGACGGTGGACCACCCGTCCCGCTCGGACTGGTTCGTTCGCGGTGCCTCCGGTCTGATCGGCGGGCCACTCGGCGACCACGCCGCCGCCCTGGACCGGCCCGCCGACCGCGAGAGCCGGTTCTGGACCGCCGGCCGGATCGTGCTGGCGCTCGTCTGCCTCACGCTGGCTCTGCACTGGGTGCAGAAGTCGCCCTGCCAGGACGGCGCCTGGCAGAACAACGTCCAGTACACCCGGATGTGCTACACCGACGTGCTGGCGCTCTACTACGCCGAAGGGCTCAACGAGGGCAAGGTGCCCTACGCCGACCACCCGGTGGAGTACCCGGTGCTGACCGGCTACTTCATGGGCGCCCTCGGCCTGCCGGTGCACGCCCTCGGCAGCGACAACCCCACCATCAACCAGGGGCAGTGGTTCTACAACCTGAACGCGCTGGTGCTCGGCGCGCTCGCCGTCGCCACCGTCGCCGTGATCCTCAGCCTGCGCCGACGACGACCCTGGGACGCCGCCCTGTTCGCGCTCTCCCCGGCGCTCGTGCTCACCGCCACCGTCAACTGGGACCTGCTCGCCATCGGCCTGGCCGCGTTCGGTCTGCTGGCCTGGGCACGCGCCCGACCCGACCGGTACGGGATGCTGCTGCCCGCAGTGGCCGGAGTCCTCATCGGACTGGGCGGTGCGGCGAAGATGTGGCCGCTGTTCCTCCTCGGGCCGATCCTGGTGCTCGCGTTGCGCGCCGACAAGCTGCTGGCCGGGCTTGTCGCCACGACGACCGCCCTGGTGACGCTCGTGGCCGTGAACCTGCCGGTGGCGATCCCCTACCGGGAGAACTGGGAACGCTTCTTCGACCTGAACACCACGCGCCCGATCGACTGGGGCACGCTCTGGTACATCGGCCGCTACCTGGACGGCCGGATCAGCCCGTCCTCGCCGGGCGAACTCGGGCCGTTCGAGTGGCTGAACGCCAACATCCCCACCCTCAACTGGCTGTCGTACCTGCTCTTCGGACTGGCCTGCCTCGGCGTGGCCGGGCTGGCGCTGCTCGCGCCGCGCCGCCCTCGCCTGGCCCAGCTCGCCTTCCTGGTGGTCGCCGCGTTCCTCATCTTCAGCAAGGTGTGGTCCCAGCAGTTCGTGCTCTGGCTGCTGCCCCTCGCGGTGCTCGCCCGGCCGCGCTGGGGCGCGTTCCTGGCCTGGCAGATCGCCGAGGTCTGCTACTTCGCCGCGTTCTACGGCGAACTGCTCGGCACCGCCATGTCCCGGCCGGTCTTCCCCGAGGGCGTCTTCGTGCTGGCGTCGAGCCTGCGGCTGATCACCGTCGTGGTGCTCTGCGGGTTCGTGATCCGGGACGTCCTGCGGCCCGAACTGGACGTCGTCCGGCACACCTACGCCGACGACCCGGACGGCGGGGTGCTCGACGGCGCCCCCGACGCGCCCTGGCATCAGCGGTGGCGGGCGCGTGCCGCCGAACGATCCGACGAACCCGTCCCGGTGTGACCGAGACGGTCGTGTTCCGGTCTACAGCCGGAACACGACCGCCTCGCCGTGCTGCTCGCGGGTCACTCCCGGCGTGTCGACCGGCCGGTCGAGCATCCCCTCCCACGGGGTGCCCGCCAGTTCGTCGCGCAACACGACCACGTTCTTCACGCCGATCTGCCGCAGGTAGTCGACGCTCGCGTAGTCCGGGAAGCTCACAGTCGCCTCCCGGATCTGCGCCTGGGAGCGCGGCGTGAAGCCACTGCCGCCGTTGACCATCGGCTGGAACCGGTCGGTCGACCAGAGCATCACCGGCTGGTCCAGGTTCTGGCTGCTCGGCAGCACCAGCATCGGGCCGTCCACAGTGCGCAGCGCCGCCGGCTGCCGCGGCACCACCGGCTGCGGCGTGGCGTTCAGCCCTTCGACGAGCACCAGCGCCAACGGCAGCAGCGTGGCCAGGCGCAGCCACGGGCCCGGCCACGGCGGCACCCGCTCGGCGGCCAGCTCGCGTACCCGCATGCAGAACGCGGTGACCGCGCCCGCCGCGAGCAGGCCCAGCAGCAGCGTGGCCCAGAGCATCATCCGGCCCGGCGTCCGCAGCCCGCTCCAGCCCGGCAGGTAGTCGAACAACGGCACGTAGGTGAACCGGCCGCCGAAGAACCGCGTTCCCATGGCCAGCGCCATCGTCACGAGCACCCCGGCGAGCAGGAAGATCCGGTGCCGGACCCGCCAGACCGAGAAGAACAGGCCACCGGCGGCGAGCGCGTAGAGCGCGAAGCCCGGCAGCAGCGTCATCTCCGGATGCCAGGGCAGCACGGCGCGGGCGCCCTCGTGCAGCCCGCCCCAGACGCGCGACTCGGCCGGCGCGGTGAAGAACCCGCTCGCGGGTGGTGAGTAGAGCCCGATGTCGCCGAGTGTCCGCTCCGCGTTCGGGTGCAGCTCGGCGACCTTGAAGTAGGGCACCGCCAGCGCCGCGCCCACCGCGGCGAAGGCGAGCCCGCCGAACACGTCCGCCAGGAACAGCCGCCGGCCGAACGGACGCCTCACCCGGCGCCGCCGTACGAACCACAGCACCACCGAGACCAGCACGGCCCCGGCCAGCATGTACGCGAACGGCAGCCCGATGCCGAAGCCGAGGCTGAGCTGCCACGCGGCCACCAGCCACCCGGCGAGCGCCCAGCCCGCGTGCCGGCGACGCGGCCGGTAGCCGTACCGCAGCGACCAGCCGTGACCCCGGGCCAGCATGGCCAGTGCCAGCGGGATGCCCCCGTTGGAGATGATGTGCAGGTGTCCCGCCTGGGCCAGCAGCCACGGCGCGTAGGCGAAGCTCGCCCCGGCCACCGCACCGCCGATGCGGCCCGCGCCGAGCTGCCGGGCCAGCGCGTACGCGCCGAACGCGGCGAGCGCGTGGGCCAGCACGAACATGATGTTGTAGCGCAGCACGGCGTGCTCCGGGCCGACCCCGATCAGGCCGGCCGGGGCGTACCCGAGGAGCGTGTCGGAGAACGCGAAGCTCCAGTTCTCCGGATAGAACGCGTTGGCGTGCCACAGCATCGCCGGGTCGGTACGCAGGATGTGCCCGGACCACGCCATCTGCCACGCCTGCAGGCTCGGGTCCCAGTAGTCCTGCGGCAGCGTGTGCCGCGGATAGCGCAGCGTGGGCCACGTCATCGCCGCGGCCAGCGCGAGCGCGGCGACGGCGGCGAGCGTCCACTCGTGCGCCAGGAAGCGGCCGACCGCGCGGATCGCCCGGCGTGGCCGGCCGAGCACCGGCTCCGGCGCCGGCCCGAACGCGGACCAGGGGTCGGTGGGCTTGTCGCCGTCCGTACCCGCTGTGTTCTCGTCCCCGGCGTCGGCACTCTCGCCGTCATCGGCGGTGCCGGCGTCGCCGTCGTCCGGCCGGGCGTCGTCCCTGTCGGCGGCGGCCCCGTCCCGGACCCCGGCGGTCTTGTCGGCCCCGGCGGTTTCCGTGTCGGCCTCGCCGGGCAGGGCTGCCCCGGCCGTGTCATCCGGCCGGTCCGGCGCGTTCGTGCCGTCGTCCGGCCGGTTCTCGGCGCGGGACCGGCGGCCGGTCGTGCCGGACTGCTCGGTCGTCACGCCGTCGCGCCCAACTGCCCCCGCAGGAACGCGATGTCGGCGGCCTGGCCCTCGACGCCGCCGGGGGTCTCCACGATCACCGGTGCGCCGGCCGCGCGGATCACCGCCACCAGCAGTTCCGGGTCGATGGTGCCGCCGGTGAGGTTGTCGTGCCGGTCCTGGCCGGAGTTGAACGCGCCCTTGGAGTTGTTCGCGTGGATCAGGTCGATCCGGCCGGTGATCGCCTTCACCCGGTCGACCAGGCCCAGCAGTTCCTCGCCGCCCGCGTACGCGTGGCAGGTGTCCAGGCAGAAGCCGACCTCGTAGTCGCCGAGCGCGTCCCAGAGCCGGGCCAGGGAGTCGAGGTGCCGGGCACAGGCGTTGTCACCGCCGGCGGTGTTCTCGATCAGCACCGGCAGCGGGAAGCCGCCGGAGTCCGCCGCGTACGCGAAGGTCTTGCGCCAGTTGTCGAAGCCGACGGCGACGTCGTGGCCGGCGTTGACGTGGCCGCCGTGCACGATCAGCCCGCTGGCCCCGACGTCGGCCGCCGCGGCGGCGTGGGCGAGCAGCAGCTTGCGGCTGGGGATGCGGATGCGGTTGTTGAGCGTGGCCACGTTGATCACGTACGGCGCGTGCACGTAGAGGTCGATGTCGGCGGAGCGCAGGCGCTCGGCGTCCTCGCGTGGCTTCGGGGCCTTCCAGCCCTGCGGGTCGGCCAGGAAGAACTGGACCGCCTCGGCCTGCCGTGCGGTCGCCTCGGCCAGCGGGTCGGTCGGATCGACGTGGGCTCCGATTCGCATGCTGGGCAGCCTACGTCGCGCCTGCGACGGTCGGCGCGCTCGCGCGGGGTGCCCGGCGGGTCGGACGCGTCACCACCGGGCCCGGCGGTCGTTGTCCGAGATGGGATCGATGGTCGACGCTCCGCCCGAACGTGGTCCACAGCACGGACGGGCGAGGGTGGACCCCCGGCAACGGGACGCCCCGCCGTGCGGCCCGGCGCGACGGGGCGGGATCCGCTCGTCATTCCGGTACGGGAGACCAGCAGTCGGACCAATTCTTCCATTTACCCCAAGTGGTGACGAGAGCCATTGTATGGTCAGACCAGGTGACAACACGATAAAGCTCCGCGGGGCGTCTTCGATCCAACCTCATCGGTGTGGTCGTTCCTCCCCAGGTCCCACCCAAGGAATGCGGACGGGACGCCCCGCGGTCTCGTGGACAGGGGTCCACCTCTCATCCGGAGGTGGACCCCTGTCACGCATCCGGCGCACCGGGGCCACCGGCCCGGCCATGATCGTCCGGACCGGCTATCCTGGTGCGGTTGTCCGTGTCCGGCCGGGTTCCCCCGGCACCGGCCGCGGCAGCGACGCACGACCTCCTGCCACGGAAGGACCGTGGCCGCTTAGCCCACAGGAGGTGAGCACGTCTTGCGTCATTACGAAGTAATGGTGATCCTCGACCCCAGCCTCGAGGAGCGCACCGTCGCCCCGTCGCTCGACACGTACCTGAACGTGATCCGGACCGCGGGTGGCTCGGTGGAGAAGACCGACGTGTGGGGCCGCCGGCGCCTCGCGTACGAGATCAACAAGAAGGCCGAGGGCATCTACGCCGTCATCGACCTCCAGGCGACGCCGGAGGCCGTTGGCGAGCTGGACCGTCAGCTCCGACTCAACGAGTCGGTGCTGCGCACCAAGGTCATCCGTCCGGAGATGCGCTGAGCATCTAGACCCGGCACGTCCGGATCAAGCCTCATCCACGCTGTCGTACGGCTCTGAGAGCCTGTACGGCACAACGATGAGTGCGCGAGGAGATGGTCATGGCAGGAGACACCACCATCACGGTCATCGGCAACCTGACCGATGACCCCGAGTTGCGATTCACCCCCTCCGGCGCGGCGGTCGCCAAGTTCCGGGTCGCTTCGACGCCCCGCTTCATGGACAAGGCCTCCGGCGAGTGGAAGGACGGCGAGCCGCTGTTCCTCTCGTGCACGGTCTGGCGCCAGGCCGCCGAGAACGTCGCCGAGTCGCTGCAGCGCGGCGCTCGCGTGATCGTGTCCGGCCGGCTGCGTCAGCGGTCGTACGAGACCCGTGAGGGTGAGAAGCGCACCGTCATCGAGCTGGAGGTCGACGAGATCGGCCCGTCGCTGCGCTACGCCACGGCGAAGGTGCAGAAGATGTCCCGCTCCGGTGGCGGTGGCGGCGGCTTCGGTGGTGGTGGCGGCCAGGGTGGCGGCGGAGGCAACTTCGACGACCCCTGGGCCTCTGCTGCCCCTGCCCCCTCCCGCGGTGGTTCGGGCGGCGGAAACTTCGACGAGGAGCCCCCGTTCTGATGGCGCCGAGCGCCCGCGATCGCAAACCAGGAGCAAGAGCAATGGCGAAGGCTGCGGCACTGCGCAAGCCGAAGAAGAAGGTGAACCCGCTCGACAAGGACGGGATCACCTATATCGATTACAAGGACACCGCGCTGCTGCGCAAGTTCATCTCCGACCGCGGCAAGATCCGCGCTCGGCGGGTGACCGGCGTGACCTCGCAGCAGCAGCGGCAGATCGCCCGTGCGGTCAAGAACGCCCGTGAGATGGCGCTCCTGCCCTACACGGCCACGGCCCGCTGAGAGGAGGCACGGACATGAAGATCATCCTGACTCAGGAGGTGTCCGGCCTCGGCTCTCCGGGCGACATCGTCGAGGTGAAGGACGGCTTCGGCCGTAACTACCTGCTGCCGCAGGGCTTCGCGATCGCCTGGACCAAGGGCGCGGAGAAGCAGGTCACGGTCATCAAGCGGGCCCGGTCGGCCCGCGAGATCCGCGACCTCGGCCACGCCACCGAGGTGAAGACCCAGGTCGAGGGCCTGAAGGTCAACCTGAAGGCCCGCGCCGGCGACGGCGGCCGGCTCTTCGGCTCGGTCACCCCGGCCGAGATCGTCGACGCCGTCAAGGCCGCCGGCGGCCCGACCCTGGACCGCCGCCGGCTGGAGATGCCCGGCCACATCAAGGCGCTCGGCTCCTACCCGGTCAGCATCCGGCTGCACCCCGAGGTGACCGCCAAGTTCGACCTGAACGTGGTCAAGGGCTGACACCCGAAGCACGACGTGAAAGGCCCGCACCGCTTGCCGGTGCGGGCCTTTCAGCATCCCCGGCGCTCGGCCGGAGTCGCTCGACGCAAGCCGCTCAACCGAGCGGCTTGCCCGTCACCGCGCTGATCACCACCGTGGACAGCCCACCACCCACCACCGCGGCCGCCAGCGCCACCGTGGCCGACCGCCACGTCGTCCCGACCTGCCGCAACAACACCGCCACCACCAGACTGCTCACCATCGCCAACCCGAACCGCGGTGCCGCCGACAGCAACGACTCCAGCGCGTGCGCGCGCGGGGAATCACAGCCGCCACCGGTGATGTCCGTGACGCACCCCGCCGGAGGCTGACCACTCAGGAGCAGCAGACCGACCACCAGCAGCACCGCCGGCACCAGATAACACGCCGCCGTGTAGACGAGCGGACGCAACGGGCCACCCGGATCCGGATCCAGCAGGTCGTCTTCCAGCCGCCGGCCCCACGAACCGCCGCCGATCGTCTCCACCCGCCGCCGCAACGTCGACGGCGCCGGCTCCACCGGGCGACGACGAGGCGCGGGCGCGGTACGCGGACGCGGCGCCGAGTACGCCACCGCAGGTGAACGCGGGGCCGTCGACGGCGTCTCCATCCAGCGCGGATCGTCACCCGAGAGGCGGGTACCCGACCAGAACGCCTCGGCCCGCTCCGGCGACGCCCAGCCCTCCCGCACCGGCGGCACCGAACGGTCCCACGGATCGGCATCCGCGTACCGGTCGTCGGTGTCCCGCACCGGCTCCATGAAACCCGTGTCGGTGAACCGGTCCCACTCACCGGTGTGCTCGGTACGGTCCCACCGGCTCTCCACCCGGCCCCGGCCGCTCGCGGGCACCGGCCGGTCCCAGGCATGCAGCCCGGACGCGTCCCACGGATCCACAGCGGGCGGGTCCACCGGCTCACGCCCGGCCGCCCGGCGACGCTGCCACGGATCCGCCGTCGGCCGCGACCGGGCCGACTCCGGCTCCGCCGCCTTCGCGGACGCCGCCGTCCGTCCCCAGGCCGACTCCGGCTCCGCCGCCTTCGCGGTCTCCGTCGCCCGTCCCCAGGTGGCCTCCCGCTCCGCGGCCCTCGACGGCGACCAGCCCGCATCCGGCGCCGCCGCCGGCCACTCGGCATCCGACGCCGACGGGGACCACGCGCCGTCCGAAGCCGCCGACCGCGACCAGGCGGAGTCCGACCCCGCCGGCGGCGGCCAGGAGGAACCCGACGCCGGCCGGCGCCGCCGACCCGTCGGCAGCCCACCCTCCGGCCCGGCCGGCCGTTCGCCCGAACCCGTCGGCTCCGGCAGCCCCGACCAGGTCACCTGCGGCCGGCGCGTCGCCGCGCGACGCGGACGACTCCGGGGCACCGCCCCCGACACCGGCTCGTCGTCCTGGTCCGCCCGCCGGTTACCCACGTACCCCCGCTCCTGCGGGGCGTCCATCGTCCACTCGGCGGTGTGATCCGACAGCGGACCCGCACCGATCGCGCGCAGATCCCGCCGGGCACTTCCCGAGGTGGGCGGCTCCACCTCGTCGTCGTCCGGCGCGGCATGCCGCCCGCCGCCGTCCGCGCGACTCACCCCGGATTCCAGCGCCCAGCGAGGAAGGTACGTCTCCACCGGCTCGTCCTGGCCACGCTCGATCGCCCGCCGCCGGCTCGCCGTGCGGCGGCCCTCCGGCGCGTACGAGTCGACCCGGCGCCGGCCGGCGGGCTCGTCCCAGGAACCGCTCGGCCGTCGCTCGCGCGGGCTGTCCTCCCCGCTTCCCCAGTCCCGGTGTCTCACGGCCGGAGCGTGACCTCTCTCAACCCGAAAGTAAACCCGCTGTCCCAGGTGTCGCCGTTCGCAGCGATAGTACGGGACGAACGACGACAAAGCTCAGCCGGAAATCTTTCGTCCACAGGGTGGGGATATGAAAAGCCCAGGTCAGGGGCGATAAGCCCGGAATTCCTCATCACTTATCCACACCCCTGTGCACACCCTGCGCACAGGGGTGTGCACCGGCGTCCACAGGTTGTCCCGAGGCTCATCCACCGGCCTTGTTGAGCGGCTGACCTCGGGTTCCGTATCGTTGTCCCCCGACCGCCGGGCGATGACCCCCGATCGACCGGAGGGTCGGCGCAGAGTTGTCACACCCGGGCGATAGAGCTGGACTCGATCCGACGCAGCGAGGGGGGAACCCGTGTCGGTCACCGACGAGACGCGTGCGGAACGGACCGGGGGGCAATCGCCCGAGCCGCCGCCGCGCGATGCGCCGTTCGAGAAGACACCACCGCAGGACGTCGCCGCCGAGCAGTGCGTACTCGGCGGCATGCTGCTCTCCAAGGACGCCATCGCCGACGTCGTGGAGATCCTGAAGACAAACGACTTCTACCGCCCGGTCCACGCCACCATCTTCGACGCGATCCTCGACATCTACGGACGCGGCGAACCGGCCGACCCGATCACCGTGGCGGCCGCGCTCGCCGACTCCGGCGACCTCGCCCGGATCGGCGGTGCCCCCTACCTGCACACGCTCATCGCGAGCGTGCCCACCGCCGCGAACGCCGCCTACTACGCCCGCATCGTCGGCGAACGGGCAGTGCTCCGCCGGCTGGTCGAGGCCGGCACCCGGATCGTGCAGCTCGGCTACGGCACCGGCCCGAGCGGCAGCCGCGACGTCGACGACATCGTCGACCTCGCTCAGCAGGCCGTCTACGAGATCACCGAGAAGCGCGTCAGCGAGGACTTCGCCGTCCTGGCCGACATGCTCCAGCCGACGCTCGACGAGATCGAGGCGGTCGGCGCCCAGGGCGGGGTGATGACGGGCGTGCCGACCGGGTTCACCGACCTCGACCGCCTGCTCAACGGCCTGCACGCCGGCCAGCTCATCATCGTGGCCGGCCGGCCTGGTCTCGGTAAGGCGCTCGCACTCGACACCCCGCTGCCCACCCCGCAGGGCTGGACCACAATGGGTGAGGTGCGCGTCGGCGAGCAGCTCCTCGCCGCGGACGGCACCCCGACGACGATCACCAACGTCTTCGACGTGATGTACGACCGCCCCTGCTACGAGGTCGAGTTCTCCGACGGAAGCGTCATCGTGGCGGACGCCGAGCACCTGTGGAAGACCAACACCCGCGCCAGCCGAAGCCAGCCGGAGGCACGCCGACGGCACCACTGGGCCGAGCCGGCGTTGGCGAAGGTACGGGCGGCCGAGGCGACCGCATCCGCCGAACCGCACCGCCTGGTCACTCTCGCCGAAACCCTGGAACAGGTCGGCCCGGAATTCCGCAACGTGCTTCACACGGTGGCGCAGACGGTGGGTTCCAACGGCAAGGTCGCCCGCCCGGTGACCCGGGCCGGCAAGACACGCAACTGGACGGCTCCGGGCTACCCGGTGGGCGCGTTGATCTCCGGCCTCGGTGCACGCGCGGAACGACCGGTGAACGCCGGCAGCCGCGCCGAGCATGACGGGATCGTCACGACGGCGCAGATCGCGGCCACGCTACGTACCGAGACGGCCGACCGCCGTCTCAACCACGCCGTGCGGAACTGCGCACCGCTCCGACTTCCGGAACGCGACCTGGCCGTCCCGCCGTACACCCTCGGGGTGTGGCTCGGCGACGGGCACACCGGGGCCAGCCGCTTCACCACCGCGGACGCGGAGATGCTCGACCTCGTGGCCCAGGACGGCTTCCTGCTCCGCGAAGTCGGGGTGGCCTACGACAAGCACATTCCGGACGCCTATCTACGCGCCTCCGAAACCCAGCGCCGGGCGTTGCTCGCCGGTCTCATGGACACCGACGGCACCGTGGCGCCGACCGGGAACCTGCGGTACACGTCCACCTCGCGGCGTTTGATCGACGGCGTACGGGAACTCGTCGTCAGCCTTGGCTATCGGTGCACCATGACCGAGCGCAAGGTGCGCGGCCGTACCGAGGAATCGTCGATCGCGTACACGCTGAACTTCTCCACGCCGGACCCGGTCTTCCGGCTGGACCGGAAGCGGACCGCCCATGCGGCCCGGCGCCGGACGCTCTCGGACGTCCGCTCCCACTCGCGTTTCATCGTGGACGTCCGTCCGGTGCCGAGCGTTCCGGTGCGCTGCGTGACTGTCGACAATCCCGACCATCTGTATCTGGCGGGCCGCTCGATGATCCCGACGCACAACAGCACGGCGAGTATGGACTTCGCCCGAAACGCGGCTATCCGCGCCAACCAGGCGTCGGCGATCTTTTCGCTGGAGATGAGCAAGGTCGAGATCGTCATGCGACTCCTCTCGGCCGAGGCGCGCGTACCGCTGCACGTGCTGCGCAGCGGGCAGCTCTCCGACGACGACTGGACCAAGCTGGCCCGCTGCATGGGCGAGATCAGCGAGGCGCCGCTCTTCGTCGACGACACGCCGAGCATGAACCTCATGGAGATCCGGGCGAAGGCGCGGCGGCTCAAGCAGAAGCACGACCTGAAGCTGATCGTCGTCGACTATCTCCAGCTGATGACCTCGCCGAAGCGCACCGAGAGCCGGCAGCAGGAGGTCGCGGACCTGTCCCGTGGCCTGAAGCTGCTGGCCAAGGAGGTCGAGTGCCCGGTGATCGCCGTGAGTCAGCTGAACCGTGGTCCCGAGCAGCGCACTGACAAGCGGCCGCAATTGTCCGACTTGCGGGAATCCGGGTCTATTGAGCAAGATGCGGACGTTGTCATTCTTTTGCACCGAGATGACTACTATGACAAGGAGTCGCCGCGAGCGGGCGAGGCGGACTTCATCATCGCCAAGCACAGAAACGGGCCCACCGACACCGTGACGGTCGCGGCGCAGCTGCACCTGTCGCGCTTCGTGGACATGGCGATCGTCTGAGCGGCGTCAGCCGAGCAGCGGGAACCAGCCGGCGGCCTCGCCCAGCTCCAGCCGGTCCCGGTCGGTGAGCGGCACCCGTCCCGCCGCCTTCAGCAGGTATTCGTGGTCGTCCCAGCCGGCCGGACGCACCGCGTCGTCACTGAGCAGGCCGTCCATGGTGGTCGCCGCGACCCGCGTCGGGTCCGCCGCCGGTCGCGGCGCGTCCGGCAGGTCCACCACCAGGTCCAGGTGATGGATGACCGCCTCGGTGGTCAGGGTGGCGAGCAGATGGGGTACGCGCAGCACGTGGCCCTGCGTGGTCACGTACCCGTCGGGGTCGGCTGCGGTCGCCGCGCGGACGGCGGCGGGCGCGGTGTCGGTCCAGAGGCGGACCACGCCGGTAGGCCGGTCGAAGGCGACGGCGGAGCGGCGTGCCCACCAGGCGTGCCGGGCGTTCGTGTCGTCGTCGGCGGGTGTGAACGCGCGCCAGTAGCTGACGTCGTCCACGTCGGCCGGTCCGGGTGCGGGGCTGGCCAGGGCGACGAGTGCTCGCTGGGCGTCGCAGAGCACGTGGAAGAGCAGGTCGGCGACGAGCCAGCCGCGGCACCGGGTGGGCAGTTGCAGGCCGGCGTCGTCGAGCGGGGTGACCACGGCGGTGATGCCGTCGTACGCCTGGGCCAGCGCCTCGTGCTGCCGGATCGGGCTCATTCCGTGCAGCCTGCCACGCTGTGGCGGGTGCGGCACGCCGACGAGCGCGCCGGGTCGGTGTGGTGCACCGGCCCGGCGTGCGTGTGGTCGGCGGTCAGTCGAACAGTTCGCCGAGGAAGCCGTGCTTCTTCTTGCGCCGGTAGTGGCCGTGGTAGCCGTAGTGCTGCTGCTGACCGTGGCCGTACGCGGGCTGCGCGTAGCCGTGGCCGGGCGGCGGCGGAGGAGGGGGCGGGGGGACGGCGCCGTAGCCGGGCTGGTGCGGCGCGGCGGCGGGCGGGGGCGGGGGCGGTGGGTAGCCGGCACCGGTCGGCGCGGTCTGCTGCGGAGCGCCGCCGTGCTGCCGGTTCCAGTTGGCCTCGGCGTCGAACAGCTTCTCCAGCTCGCCGCGGTCGAGGAAGATGCCGCGGCATTCGCCGCACTGGTCGATGACTACTCCGCTGCGCTCGTACTGGCGCATTTCTCCCCGGCACTTGGGACAGGTCATCTGCATGACAACGAAGGTACCGGGTGTTCTCACGCGGGGGCGGTCAGCGCCTGCGTGACCTCGTCGTCGGAGACCTCGTGGAAGTCCTCGTAGTACGCGCCGACGGCGGCGAAGTCGTGCGGGAGTTGGCAGCTCACGACCGTGTCGGCGTCGGCGGCGAGCATGTCGTACGCCTGCTCGGAGCCGACCGGGACGGCGACGAGGACGCGGGCGGCGCCGAGGTGGCGGGCGACCTGGACGGCGGCGCGGGCGGTGGCGCCGGTGGCGAGCCCGTCGTCGACGATGACGGCGGTGCGTCCGGTGAGGTCCAGTGGTGGCCGGCCGCCTCGGTAGCGCTGTTCGCGGCGTTCCAGTTCGGCCTGTTCGCGGCGGCGGACCTGGGCCCTGTCGTTCTCGCTGATCCGGCCGGCGACCATCTCGTTGAGGACCTGCACGCCGCCGGGGCCGAGTGCGCCGTACGCGACCTCGGGCGCCCAGGGCACGCCGAGCTTGCGGACGACGAGCACGTCGAGTGGTGCGCCGAGCCGGTCGGCGACCACCCGGGCGACGGGTATGCCGCCGCGTACCAGGCCGAGCACGATGACGTCGGGTCGGCCGGCGAGGTCGGTGAGTCGCTCGGCGAGTTCCCGTCCCGCCTCGGCCCGGTCGCGGTAGGTGGTCATTCCTCAGGTGTACGCCTTCGGGCCCCCTCGCGCGGGGCGGTTGCCGGGAATGCCGCCGGGTCGCCCGGTCGGGTGAGCGCCAGTGCGGGGGCGAGGACGAGCAGGGCGGCCGGGTAGAGCAGGTAGCCGAAGCGGGTGGAGGGCATCAGCAGGATCGCGGCGAGCAGCCCGTACCCGCAGATGAGCGCCGTGGCGGCGGCGGTGCGGGGCGGGCGGCGCAGCAGCCGGACGGCGATGGCTCCTCCGGCGGCGACGAGCAGCGCGGCGGCGACGGCGCGTCCGGCGGGGAGGGTCTCGGCGATGAGGTGCCCGGGGAACGGCGACTGGGCGGGGCTGGTGACGAGGCCGTGGCCGAGGGGGAAGCGAAGCACGTTCTCGACGAGGGCGTCGCGGTCGACGAGCAGTACCGGGAGCAGGGCGAGGACGGGGAGGCCGAGGGCGCCGAGGGCGGTGCGGGGCGCGGCCCGGCGGGTGGCGGCCCAGCAGATCAGGACGACGGCGACCGGCCAGGCGAGGAGTTTCAGCGCGCCGGCGACGCCGACGGCGAGGCCGGCGCGGCCGGGTCGTCCGGTGGCGGCGAGCGCGAGGGCGAGCAGGCAGAGCGCGAGTACGGGGAGGTCGTCGCCGCCGGTGGCGAGGGTGAGCGCGCAGACGGGCAGGACGGTGGCGGCCTGGACGGCGCGCAGGACGGCGGCGTCGCGGCGGGGTGCGGCGGGGCCGCCGTGTGCGCGCAGCGTGGCGACGAGGGCGACGAGGGTGAGTGCGGTGACCACTGCGAACCAGACGCGGGAGTCGGTCCACCAGGCGTCCACGGCGGCTCTGGGCAGTCCGAACAGTGCCATGCCGGGCTGGTAGGGGGTGTAGCCGAGGAGTTGCTCGCCGGGGGGCAGGGCGGCGATGGCGTCGGGTCCGAGGTAGGGGGTGCCGTGCTCGGCGAGGCGGGTGCCGGCGTGTTCGACGACGATCACCTCCTCCTGGGCGCGGTCGGTGCGTCCGGCGGCGCGTTCGACGCTCTGCGTGACGACGGGCAGCAGCGCGGTGGTGGCCCAGGTGAGGGCGGTGATGGCCCACCGTGCGGGCAGGCGGGCCAGGGTGGTGCCGGGGTCGCGGCGGCGGGCGAGCAGTTGGGTGGTGGCGGCGAGCGCGGCGAGCGCGTACCCGATGGTGGCGACGGCTCCCCAGGCGCGGTGCGGCGGGAGCGTGGAGGTGGCGGCGGTGATCGCGGCGAAGGCGGTGGCGGCGGCGTAGAGGCCCAGGTCGAGGGCGAGGCCGCCGGCTGCGGTGTCGAGCGCCGACCAGCGGCGGGAGAGGGCGGTCGGTGGGTCGGCGAGGGCGGTCACGCGGGCCAGTCTGGCAGACCTGTGGTGTGTCCCGGCCGGGTCAGGGTTGCCGGGCGTCGCCGGTGGCGGCGGGGGGTGACGGGCGGGTGCGGCCGGTGCGGCGGCCGGGGAGGCGGATCACGGCGCCGGCGTCGTGCAGTGCCGGTGCGAGCGCGCCGGTCCGGCCGCCGTGGCCGCGTTGGAGGGTGGCGAGCAGCGCGGCGGCGGGCAGTGGCCGGGCGAACAGGTGGCCCTGCCCGGCGGCGCAGCCGAGTTCCCAGAGCGCGCGGCGTTGCGGTTCGCTCTCCACGCCCTCGGCGACGACTGTGAGGTCGAGGCTGCGGCCGAGGTCGAGGGTGGAGCGGATGACGGCGGCGGCTTCGGGGGCGGTCTCCATCGCGCCGACAAAGCTGCGGTCGATCTTCAATTCGTGTACGGGGATGCGGGAGAGCAGGGAGAGCGACGAGTATCCGGTGCCGAAGTCGTCGAGTGCCAGCCGGACGCCGGAGTCACGTAGCCGGCTGAGGACGCGGTCGACGACGTCGAGTTGGCTGAGTGTGAGTGTCTCGGTGAGTTCCAGCACGAGCCGGTCCGGCGGGAGGTCGTGGGCGCGTAGCCGGGCCAGCACCGCGCCGGGGAAGCGGGCGTCGAGGAGGCTGCGCGGGGACACGTTCACCGAGACGGGCAGGTCGAAGCCGGCGTCGCGCCAGGAGCCGGCGGCGATGAGCGCCTGGTCGAGGATGGCCTCGGCGAACGCGGGGAGCAGCCCGGAGCGTTCCACCGCTTCGAGGAACCGCAGCGGGTCGATGAGTCCGTGGGTGGGGTGGTGCCAGCGGGCCAGGGCTTCGGCGCCGATCACCTGGCCGCTGCCGAGGTCGACGATGGGCTGGAAGTTGACAGTGAATTCGTGGTCGGCGACGGCGCGGGGCAGTTCGCCGCCGAGGGTGAGCCGGCTCAGGTCGGCGGTGTCGCGGGCGGGGGCGTAGGTGGCGACCCGTTGGCCGGCGCGTTTGGCCTGGTACATGGCCACGTCGGCGCGGCGTAGCAGTTCCGCCATGCCGCCGGTGGCGGGGGCGACGGCGATGCCGCCGCTGGCCTCGACGCTGATCCGCATGCCGTCGAGGTCGAGCGGGTCGTGCAGCGCCGCGAGCAGGGCTTCGGCGCGGTGCGCGGCGACGGCCGGGGCGGGCAGGCCGCGCAGCAGTACGGCGAACTCGTCGCCGCCGAGCCGGGCGACGAGGTCGTCGGGGCGGGCCGCGCCGCGCAGCCGTTCGGCGACCTGGATGAGCACCCGGTCGCCGGCGCCGTGGCCGAGGGTGTCGTTCACTTCCTTGAAGTGGTTGAGGTCGATCAGCACCAGGGCGGTGACGCCGTCGGCGTGCCGGGTGGTGAGCTGGGCGCCGCCCTCGTCGAGCAGGTGGCGGCGGTTGGACAGGCCGGTGAGGGCGTCGTGGGTGGCGGCGTAGGCGTGGTCCTCGGCGATGCGGGCGAGTTCGGCGTACGCCTGGGCGTTGCGGACGGCGGTGCAGAGGGCGGAGGCGAAGGTGCGCAGCGTGTACTGCTCTCGTTCGGAGAGTTCGACCGGCCCGGCGAACCGTAGCCGCAGCACGCCGACATCGACGGTCCGGTCGTGGCCTTCGAGGCGGTTGGTCAGTACCGAACCTTCGATTGTGCTGGGTTCGCCGGCCGGGCCACGGTAGGTGATCGCTCCGCCGACGCCGCGTACCACCAGCGCTTCCTCACGTAGTTCGATTTCCACCTCGTCGGCGGAGAACAGCTCGGTCGCCTGTGTGACGGCTGTCGTGAGCACCCGATTGAGATCGACTACATTCAATGCGTCAGTCGTCCGGGCCAGCCGTTGCCAGGCTTCCCGTTCGGCGCGATTGCGAAGCCGGCTGGAGTAGGCGAGATGCAGGCTCAGCACGAGAGGCGGTACGACGATCAGGAAGGTCGGGTCGATCCGGAGGATGAGCAGCGTGCACAGGATCACCGAGAAGCGGGCGAGCACGCTCGCCAGCCGGAGGTCCCACTGCTCCCGGAAGCGCTTGCGGATCGGTGTTCCGGTCGCGAAGGCGAGGACCGGGAAGGTGAGCAGCTCGTCGAGGGCGACGACTGTCACGTAGGCCAGCACCAGGGCGGGCAGCGAGCGGCTGATCGGGCCGGACCAGGGCCAGGACCAGCCGGCGGCGACGAGGACCAGGCCTCCGGCCGCCGCCAGCGTCATCTCCTTGGCGATGCCGAAGACCAGCTTGATCGGGGGGAGGCGGCCGATGAGGCGGGTGATGGCGACACCGACGCCGGTGGCGATGACGACCCATGGCACGGGTGCGACGGCGAGCCCGATCACGGTGGCCGCGTCCGTCCAGGAAACGCCGTGGGTGGTGGCACGAATGCGGATTCGCACATTCACCGTCGCGGCCGCGGCGACCAGAAAGGTGATCGTCGCCGCGCGGGTGACGTCCTTCCGGGTGGCCAGGTCGCCGGCGCCGATCAGGTGGATGCTCACCAGCGTGGCCAGCCCGGCCAGAAACACGACGAGACCGACAAGCAGCAAGAGCCGCCGATCGGTCCCATTGTCGCGTGCGTGGGCGCGAGTCACGTGGTCTGCCTCCACCGCGCTCGTTCGTAGCTGAGCGTGTGTCCGTACTGTACGGCCCGCTCAGGCGCCCTCGGAAGTTCGCTTCACAGCCAGTCGTTGCCGCGCATGGCCTCGCCCCTTCGTTCGACCCCCGGAACCGGCGCCAGCCGGCCCATCCGACGTCGAACATGTTATGGCTTTTAGGCCCGGATACATCCATTAGATGTCCATATGCGCATATTGCGCCAATGCACCTGGTTCTTGTTACGCTCGGTCTTTGAGTGGAGACTGAACGCATATTCAGTGCGTGCTTTCAAGTGGGATTATCAAGCTCTTCCTCACCGGGTGTCTGTAGCCGTTCGGTTTCCCCTTGCGTAACATCCGCCACGACAACTCACAGAAAAAGCCTCGTCGCTCTCCGGCACCGGAACGTCGGCAGAGTATTGGGTGCTATCTTCCGTAAGTCTGCATTTCGCATGGTCCACACGGGTGCGGGTAAAGGGATTCGCCGCGTTCGTCGCGCGGGGGGAACAGTTGGTGGATATCCGGCTGCTGGGTGTGCCGGAGGTGTGGCAGGGCTCCGATCCCCTGCCGCTCGGCACGCCCAAGCAGCAGACGGCGCTGGCGGTGCTGGTGCTGCACGCCGGTCACCTGGTCACCGTCGACACCCTCGTCGATGAACTGTGGCCCGACGACCCACCCCGTTCCGCCCTGGCGAACGTGCGGACCTACGTGGGCAACCTCCGGCGGACGTTCGACCGGCACCACGGGCCGATCCTGGTGCGGCTCGCCGGCGGCTACCGCCTGGACGTGGCCGACGAGCGGGTGGACGTACGTCGGTTCGAGCACCTGACCGGCGACGCGGCCTCGGCCTGGTCGGACGGGCGGCACGAGCGGGCCGACGAACTGCTCCGCCAGGGCGAATGCCTGTGGCGCGGCCCTCTGGTGGCAGGCCTGCGGGTGGGGCCGGTCCTGTCGGCACGCCGGGCGGCGCTGGAGGAGCAGCGGCTGGCGGCGATCGAACTCCGCGCGCGGCTCGACGTCGCACTCGGCCGCACCAGAGCGGCCATCGCCCTCCTCACCGACCACGTGACCAGCCATCCCTACCGGGAGCAGGCGCACGCGTTGCTGGCCGGCGCGCTGAAGGCGGACGGGGACGCCGGCGGCGCCCTCGCCGCCATCCACCGGGCCGAGTCGATCCTCACCCGGCAACTCGGCGTCGAGCCGGGACCCGAACTGCTCAGCCTGCGACGGTCCCTGCTGGGCACGGCCGCGGCACGCGCGGTCTCCCCGGCCGGGTCGGGCCGGGCGGGCGTGGACGCCCCGGACACGCGGCGGGTGCGCCCCCGCCACCTGCCGCGCGGCGGCGCCCCCTTCGTCGGACGGCGGGAACTCGTCGAGCGGACGCTGGCGGAGATGGGCTCGGCGGCCGGCGGGAGACCGGCCGTACGGGTGGTCGACGGTATGGCGGGCAGCGGCAAGACCCTCTTCGCGCTGCACCTGGCGCACCTGCTCGGCGACCGTTACCCGGACGGGCGACTCTTCATCGACCTGCGGGGCCACACCGAAGGGGCGCCGGTCGAACCGGGTGACGCGCTCACGGTGCTACTGCGCCAGCTGGAGGTGCCGGCCGCGCGGATCCCCGGAGATCACGAGGAACGCGCCGAACTGTGGCAGCGCGAGTTGCGGGGACGTCGCGTGGTCGTGGTGCTGGACAACGCGGCCGACAGCCGCCAGGTGCGCCCGCTCCTGCCCGCCGGCCCGGGACCGGCCGTCCTGGTCACCAGCCGCCGGAGGCTGTCGGTCAGCGACATCGGGCCGCCCGTCTCGCTGCCCGTGATGACCTCCGACGAGGCGGTGGAGCTTCTGGCGCGGACCGCCGGTGCGGAGCGGATCAGCGGGGAACCGGAGGCCGCGACCGAGGTGGTCCGCCGCTGCGGGCATCTGCCGCTGGCCGTCCGGCTGGCCGGCGGGTGGCTCGCCCACCGGCCGGCCTGGCGAGTCGCCGACCTGGCCCGGCGGCTCGAGGCCGGCGGTACGGTGCTGCGGCAGCTGGCGGTGGAGCAGCAGACCGTCGGTGGCGCCTTCTCCGCCTCGTACGAGCACCTGAGCGAACCCGTGAAGTGGCTGTTCCGGCTGGTCAGCATGCATCCCGGCGACTCCTTCGACGCGCGTACGGCCGCCGCGCTCGCCGGTTCCCCGCTCGAGGGCACCGAACGGATGCTCGACGACCTCCTCGACCGGCACCTGATCGAGGAGGTCACTCCCGGGCACTACGGGATGCACGACCTGATGCGTCAGTACTCGGCCGAACTCCTGCGCGAGTCGACGGACGCCGAGCGACGCCGCGAGGCGGCCGGGCGCCTGCTGGACCACGTCCTGCACCAGGTGGCCGTCCGGGCCGGCTCACTGGACCAGCAGGTGCTGGCCACCCACCTGCGCCTCGGGGCGCCGCTGCGTCCCGACCTGGTCGACGAGACCGACCGGGCCGACGTCGAATGGCTGGAACGGGAGCGGCCCAACCTCATCGCCCTGATCAGATTCGCCCTCGACGAGGAGCACCCCGGATACGCGTGGCGCCTGGCCCGGGCCATGTGGCGGTTCTGCTACATGCGGGGGTACTTCGAGGACATCGTCGCCACCCACCAGGCCGGCCTGACCGCCGCCGAGCGCACCGGCGACCGCGCGGCAGAGGCGGTGATGCACAACTACCTCGCGTCCGCGTACACCCGGACCGGCAGCTACCTGGACTCGCTGCGCCACCTCGAGGTGGCGGTGTCCATCTCCCGCGACCTGCACGACCGGCGCGGCGAGTACCGCTACCGGGCGAACCTCGTGGTCGTCAACTGGCTCACCGGCAACTCCGAGCGGGCGGTGAGCCTCGGGCGGCAGTTGCTGCGGGAGGACACGCGAGGCGCCGTCGACCCGATCTCGGCCCTGCCCAACCTGGGGTACGCGCTGACCGCGGTCGGGCGCTATCCCGAAGCGCTCCGGGCTCACCGGCAGCACCTGTTCCTGGCCCGGTGCCAGGGCAGCCTGTTCCACATGTCGAACGCGCTCGGGCACATCGCCTCGGTGGAGAACCGACTCGGGAACCACCGCAAGGCGGTGCGCCTGATCAAGGCGTCGCTGCGGCTGCGCGAGGAGACCGGGCACCGGTTCGGTGAGGCGGAGGCCCGCAACGACCTCGGCATCGCGTACCGCCGTCTGGGCCGGCTCGACGAAGCCCGCGTCCAGCACGAACTCTCGCTCGACCTGGCGCGGGACTCCAGTGACAGACATCTGCGGGCGGCCGCGTTGAACGACCTCGGCCTGACGCTGAGCGCCGCCGGGCACGCCGACCAGGCCAGGTCCATGCACCTGGAGGCCCTCGCCCTCGCCAACCGCATCGCGCATCCGTACGAGCAGGCCCGGGCCCTGAACGCGCTGGCCGACCATCTGTCCGTCACCGACCCCGCCGAGGCGGACCGCTACCGGCAGCGAGCGATGGCGATCTTCGAACGGACGGGCGCTCCCGAGCGCCACGACCTGCGCCGACAGCTCTCCGTCTCGGCCTGACCGCGGCTTATCGATTTCTTATCGCGGCGTTCGCTAGCGTCCCCCGCAACGGCCACGGGGAGGGTTCATCCCGGGGGAGCGGACCCGGCCGGACGGGACCCTCACCGCCGATTCCCAGACGAATCGGCGGTGGGCAGGCGAGGGAGGGGCGTCGTGCACCAGCAGCCGCTGCGGCGCCCTTCCCCGCCACCGGTCGGGTGCCGCGTCGTGTCGTACCCGGCGGATAGGGTCGGGCCGTGACCGAACCCGCGCAGCTCACCCACGTCGATCCGGCCGGCGCGGCCCGGATGGTCGACGTCTCCGCAAAGCCGGTCTCCGGCCGGCTCGCCGTCGCCGCCGGCCGCCTCCGCACCACGGCCGAGGTGGTGGAGCTGCTGCGCCGCGACGGCCTGCCCAAGGGCGACGCGCTCGCCGTCGGCCGCCTCGCCGGCATCATGGGGGCCAAGCGCACACCCGACCTGATCCCGCTCTGCCACCCGATCGCGCTGCACGGCGTCACCGTCGACCTCGACCTCACCGCCGACACGGTGGAGATCACCGCGACCGCGAGGACCGCCGACCGCACTGGCGTCGAGATGGAGGCGCTGACCGCGGTGGCGGTCGCCGGTCTCGCCCTGGTCGACATGGTCAAGGCGGTCGACCCGGCCGCCTCGGTGGACGCCGTCCGGGTGCTCCGCAAGGAGGGCGGCAAGACCGGCGAGTGGGTCCGGCCGGAGGACCGGCCGTGATCCGGGCCCGGGTGATCGTGGCGTCCAACCGGGCCGCCGCCGGGGTCTACGAGGACACCAGCGGCCCGCTGCTCGTGACCGGCCTGCGCGAGCTGGGGTGCGAGGTCGACGCTCCGGTGGTGGTGCCGGACGGCGAACCGGTCGGCGACGCCCTGCGGGCGGCCCGCGCCGACGGCGTCGACGTGGTGCTGACCAGCGGCGGCACCGGCATCACCCCGACCGACCGCACGCCCGAGGTGACCCGCGAGCTGCTCGACTACGAGATCCCCGGCATCGCCGAGGCGATTCGCGCGCACAGCCGCGACAGCGTGCCGACCGCCGCGCTGTCCCGAGGGCTGGCCGGGGTCGCCGGCCGGACGCTCGTGGTCAACCTGCCCGGTTCGCGCGGCGGCGCCCGCGACGGCCTGGCCGTGCTCGGGCCGATCCTGCGCCATGCCGTGGACCAGCTTCGCGGCGGTGACCACTGAACCCGCGAGGCACGTGCCCCGGCGCTAGGCTCGCCGGATGAGCACGGAAACCGAAGCCGCCGCAGCCGAGGCGGGCACGCCACCCCCGGCCGGGTGGGAGGAGGCCCGCTCCCGGGTGTACGCGGTGGGCCTGTCCGCCGCGCTGCCCGCTGTCGCCCGCCCGCTGGCCGAGGCCGACGGGCACACGCTGGCCGAGCCGTTGGGCACGCGCACCGACCTGCCGGCGTTCCCGACCTCCAGCGTGGACGGTTGGGCGGTGCGGGGTCCCGGGCCGTGGCGGGTGGTCGGGCGGGTGCTCGCCGGGCACACCGCGCCGCCGCTGGAGGCGGACGGTAGCACCGTGGAGATCGCCACCGGTGCGATGGTGCCCGAGGGCGCGACGGCGATCCTGCGGATCGAGGAGTCGACACGTACGGCGGACGGCCTGGTGTCCGGCACACCCCGCCCGGCGCCGGAGTGGCGGGAGCCGGGCGAGGAGGCGTACCTCGGGGAGGAGCTGTTGCCCGCCGGCACGCCGGTGGACCCGGCGGTGATCGGCCTGGCCGCCTCCTGCGGGCACGACACGCTGCGGGTCCGCCGCCCACCCCGGGCCGCGCTGCTGGTCTTCGGCGACGAACTGCTCACCTCGGGTCCGCCCGGCGCCGGGCGGGTCCGGGACGCGCTCGGCCCGTCGGTGCCGGGCTGGCTGCGCCGCTACGGCTGCCAGGTGCGCGCGGCCGACGTGGTCGGCCCGGTCGCCGACACGCTGCCCGCGCACGTCGCCGCGGTGCGGGGCGCGCTCGCCAACGCCGACCTGGTCTGCACCACCGGCGGCACCATGCACGGCCCGGTCGACCACCTGCACCCGACGCTGGAGGCGCTCGGCGCCGACTACGTGGTGAACACGGTGGCGGTGCGCCCGGGCTTCCCGATGCTGCTCGCCCGGCTGGTGGACGGCGACGGGCGGGTCCGGTTCGTGGCCGGCCTGCCCGGCAACCCGCAGTCAGCCGTGGTGGCGCTCGTGTCGCTCGTCGCGCCGCTGCTCGCCGGTCTCACCGGCCGGCCGATGCCGGTGCTGCCACACGTGACGCTCGCCGAGCCGGTTGCCGGGCGCGGTCGCTACACCCATCTGGCGCTGGCCCGCTGGGACCGGGTCGCCGGGACGGCGTACCCGGTGCGGCACGTGGGCTCGGCGATGCTGCGCGGGCTGGCCGGCGCGGACGGCTTCGCGGTGATCCGGCCCGGCACCAGCGGCGCGGCCGGCGACCGGGTGCCGTTCGTGCCGCTGCCGCTGACCCCGGGGGAGCGATTCGGGTGAGCGCGACGAACGAGCCGACGGGAGACGCCGTGACCGTGAAAGCAGGCGTGACGATCGGGACGGTCTCCGACCGGCCGCTCGACCTGGCCGCGCACGAGGCGGCGGTCACCGACCGCCGGGCCGGGGCGGTGGTGTCCTTCCAGGGCGTCGTCCGCGACCACGACCACGGGCGGGCGGTCACCCGGCTGGAATACGAGGGCCACCCCTCCGCCGAGGCGGTGCTGCGCGAGGTGGCGGCCGAGATCGCGGCCGACCCGCTGGTCTACGCGGTGGCGGTGTCGCACCGGATCGGCCCGCTGGAGATCGGGGACGTGGCGCTGGTAGCGGCGGTCAGCACGGCGCACCGGGCGGCCGCGTTCGCCGCCTGCGCCCGGCTGGTCGACGAGGTGAAGGCGCGGCTGCCGATCTGGAAGCGCCAGGTCTTCGACGACGGCACCGAAGAGTGGGTGAACTGCCCCTGAAGGCTCAGCGCCGGGCGGCGAGCGCGGCGGTGCGGCCCAACCGGTCGTGGTAGAACGCCGGCTCGGCGCCAGGGCGCCACGGCAGCGCCGCGACGAGCACGATCAGGGCGATGGCCAGGGAGTTCTCCATGAGCGCGCCGAACAGGCCGTCCTGGTAGTGGGACACCTCGGGGAGCTGGTGCTCGTACGGCCAGATCGGTGAGATCAGGAACAGCAGGTAGAGCACCAGCGCGCCGGCACCGTGGCGGAGCCCGGTCAGCGTGGGATACCAGATCGGCGGGCGTAGTGCCGGCACGCCGGTGGCCGAGGGGCTGCCGGTGCCGCGCGGCGGCAGGCCGCGACTGGCTTCGCGGCGGCGTACCGCGGCGTCGGCCAGCACGATGATCGCCGGGATGACCCAGATCAGGTGGTGCGACCAGGAGATCGGGCTGATCACGTTGGCGGTGAGCCCGACGAGCGTGAACGCGGTCAGCTCGTCGCCGTCGGCGCGGGCGCTCATCGCCCGGGACAGGCCCAGCGCCAGGACCAGCACCGAGAACGCCAACCAGAGCAGCCCGGGCGTCTCGATCGAGTCGTAGAGCCGCGCCAGCAGGCCGGCGAGGGACTGGTTGGCGGTCATGTCCGCCGCGCCGACCCGCTCGGTCTGCCAGAGCACGCCGGTGAAGTACGCGCGGGACTCCTCACCGAGCACGCCGAACGTCGCGATCGTCACGCCGATCGTGGTGGCCACAGCGGTGAGCGCGGCCCGCCACTGCCGGGTGAGCATCAGGTACGCCACGAACAGCGCCGGGGTGAGCTTGACGGCGGTGGCGAGCCCGATGCCCACACCGGCCCAGGCGCCGCTGTAGACGAACCGGGCCAGCGGCGAGTCGGCCGTCTCGTGGTGGGTGCCCCGCTTGGCCCGCCAGCGCAGGCCCACCATGTCCGCCATGATCAGCGCGAACAGCAGCAGGTTTACCTGCCCGTAGCCGAGCGTCTCCCGGGACGGCTCGATGGCGACGGCGAGCGGGGTGGCGATGCCGACGCTGAACCAGAGCGGCCAGCCGAGCCGGTCCACGATGGGACGGAGCAGCGCCGCTAGGACGACAGCGAGCGCGCCGATGCTGGCCAGCGCGTTCACGAAACCGGCGCCGTCGACCGGGAGCCAGGACATCGGCAGCATGACCAGCGCGGCGAACGGCGGGTAGGTGAAGCCCAGCGTGGTCGAGGGCGCGACGAAGTCGTACAGCTCGTTGCCGCCGGCCCACCACAGCACCGCGCCGTGGTAGATCTTCATGTCGAAGAAGTTGTAGGGCCGTCCGAAGGCGCCGATGGCGAGCCACGCCGCGTACGACACGGCGGCGACCACGCCGAGACGCATCGCGATCCGGCGGTCGACGCGGGAGGCCGGGGCGAGGCGGTTGGTCCGTCTACCGACTGTCGTCGGCATGGCGTGGCCACCCCCGTACCAAGGTCGTCGTACCCGTTCAGGTCCAGAACGGAGCCTAGAACGGCGCCTCACGTTGCTGCCTCCCGCGTTACGCGACCGTGTCCGATCCCACACGTGTTTGCGACATTTCCACCGCGTTAACGGGTGTCGGACGGTTCAGGTGATTGATGGCCTTGCGGGGGGTGATGGGCCGTACGAAACGCCTGGTCAGCCGGGCATGCGGCGGGCGGTCGCCGCGGAGCGTACGGCGATCTTCGCCTCGCGTCGCGCGGTGCGGACCGCACGCTTCACCGACCGGCGCGAGTGGTCGATCCGGTGGCCCGCGCGCCAGCGCAGCCCCGGCTTGCCCTCGGTGTCGGCGGCGGCGAGGAGGAGGCCACCGAGCAGGCCGAGGTTCTTCAGGAAGTGGACCTGGTTGCTGGTTCGCGTGGCCGGGTCGTCGTTGGTCCAGAAGGGGTGACCGGCGGCGGTGGTCGGGATCAGCGTGCCCGCGAGCACCAGCGCGGCCGGCCGGGTGAACCGGCCGGTGGCGAGCATCAGGCCGCCGGCGAGCTGGGCGGCGGCGTTGGCGCGGATGAGCGAGACCGTGTCGGTGGGGATGCGGGGGTGGACGTTCCGGATCAGCGGGGCGACCTTCCCGGTGACCGGTTCCGCGGCCTGCGCCACGCGTTCCGGGTTGCGCAGGTTACGGGCGCCGCTGACCACGAAGATGCCGCTCAACATGACTCGGGCGAGGGAACGCACGGGCTTCATGGCTCAGTCTTACCCCGTCGAGGGCGTCGTCATCCCCGCAACACACGAAAGGTATCGGCCGGCGTGGACGTCCGAACGGTATCGATTTCAGCGACAGTCGCGGATGGACCCGTCGCGTTCGGTAAGGTCGCGCGGGTGACGACGCTGCGACTGCGCCCGGAGGGCCCGGCCGACGAGGCGCCGGTGGCCCGGGTGCTGGCCGCCGCCTTCGCCCGGCCCGACGTGGCCGCCCCACCGGAGGTGGGTCTGGTCGAGGAGCTGCGACACAGCCCGGCGTGGATCCCGGAGCTGGCCATGGTCGCCGAGTACGGCGGCGAGGTGGTGGCATACGCGCTGCTCACGCGCGTCGATGTACGCACCGGGCGCGGCACCTGGCCGGCGCTGGCACTGGGTCCGGTGGCGGTGGCCCGGCACCGGCAGCGGCTGGGGCACGGCACGGCAGCCGTCCAGGCGGCACTGGATGCCGCGACCGAGCTGGGGGAACGGCTGGTGGTGGTGCTCGGCGATCCGGCCTACTACCGGCGGTTCGGGTTCGGCCCGGCGGTCCGGCTCGGCCTGACCAGTCCCTGGTCCGGGCTGGGGGAGCCGTGGCAGGCGCTGGTGCTGCCGCCGTCGGCGAGCGACGAGCCACCGCCGCCGGCCGGCGAGGTGGTCTTCCCGGCGCCCTGGTCGCGGGTCTGAGCCGACGCGATCCGGGCCGACACGGTCTGAGCCGACGCGATCCGGCCCCTCAGGCGGGCTGGGTGCGCAGGTAGCGGCCGAAGTGCGGCACCGTGAACGCCACAGTTCCCCGCTCACCGGAGTAGATCAGCCCCTTCTTGATCAGCGCGTCCCGCGCCGGGGAGAGACTGGCCGGCTTGCGGCCGAGCGCGCGGGCGATCTCGGCGGTGGGCACCGCCGCGTCCATGTCGTCCCGGCCACCCTCCTCGCCGTCCACCAGCGCCAGCGTGGCCATCGCGCGCATGTACTCGCGTTCGGCGGGTGTGGCCCGCTCGAACCGGGAGCCGAAGAAGCCCACCGCCAGCTCGGCCTCCGCCTCCGGCGCGGCCACCCGGACGTCCGCCGCGGTGATCGGTGAGCGGGGCGCGTGGTCCCAGGTGGCCTTGCCGTACGCCTGGACGAAGTAGGGATAGCCGCCGGACTTCTCGTAGAGCAGGTCGAGGGCCTTCTGCTCGTACTCGACCTCCTCCCGCTCGGCCGGCGCGCAGAGCGCCTGGTCGGCGGCGATCCGGTCGAGCCGGTCGATGCGCTGGTAGCGGTAGAGCCGCTCGGAGTAGGACTTGGCGGCGCTGAGCACGGCCGGCAGGTGCGGCAGGCCCGCGCCCACGACGATCAGCGGTGCGCCGAGCTGGGACAGCTCGTGGCAGGCGGCGCAGAGCGCGGAGACGTCCTCGGCGCCGACGTCCTGCATCTCGTCGATGAAGACGGCGATACCGGTGCCGACGTCGGTGGCGACCGCCGCCGCGTCGCTCAGCAGCTCGACCAGGTCGATCTCGATGTCGCCGGAGTCGGCGCGTCCGCTGCTCGCCGGTACGTCGATGCCGGGCTGCCAGCGGTCGCGCAGCTTGGGCGCCGCGCCGCCCCGGCCGGTCGGCGCGGAGCGTTGCGCGAACGCCTTGAGGACGCCGAGGAACGCGTCGATCCGGTCCGGGGCGCGGTGCCGGGGCGCCAGCTCACGGACCGCCATGTGCAGCGCGGCGGCGATCGGCCGGCGCAACGACTGGTCGGGCCGCGCCTCGATCTTGCCGGTGCCCCAGAGGTGGTTTATCGCCTCCGAGCGCAGCGTGTTGAGCAGGACCGTCTTGCCCACTCCACGCAGGCCGGTGAGCATCAGGCTGCGTTCCGGCCGGCCGCGTGCGATCCGTTCCAGCACCACGTCGAAGACGTCCAGTTCCCGCCCCCGCCCGGCGAGTTCGGGCGGGCGCTGGCCGGCGCCCGGCGCGTACGGGTTGCGGACCGGATCCACGAATCGCACAGTATCGGGTTCTCTAGCGACCAGGCTAGATGCGCGTAGAGGCGGCTACCGCGTGTCGGCCTCGACCTGAAACTAGGGCTGTCTAGCGTGGATGCTAGACAGCCCTAGTTTTGGTTACCGGCTCTCGTGGAGCGTCAGCGGCGCTTCAGGCAGAGCACGAAGTCGAGCGTGTCCAGCTCGCTGTCGAAGAAGTACCAGTCGGTGTAACCGGCCACCTTCCCGCACTTCGCCTCCGCGTCCTTCTTGCCGCTCGTCGCGCCGTCGATGCGGCGCAGCACCTCGTACGTCTTCGGGCCGCAGTCGGCGATCACCAGCTTGGGCTGGCCGCCGCCACCCTCGTTGGCGACGCACTGGCCCGCCTTGACGAAACGCGGATCGGTCGACGAGGCCGGAGACGCCGTCGTGGGCGTCGTGTCGGCCGGTTCGCTCGGTGCCGCCCCGGTCGGATCCGCGGCCGGCGCGGTGGCGGCGGTCGTGCCGCCGGTCGGGGTCTGCTCGTCCCGGCCCAGCATCCAGTACGCCCCGGCGCCGCCCAGCAGCAGCACGGCCAGCACGATCACGACCACCAGCAGCGGGCCCTTCCCGCGCTTCGGCGGCGTCGGCTCGGCGTAGGGCGGCGGCCCGGCGTACGGGCCGGCCGGGTGGCCCTGCGGCGGGCCGGGGGACCAGGCCGGACCCGGCTCGTATCGCTGCGTCGGCGGGCCGTACTGATCGGCCGGCGGGCCGTACCGGTCGGCGGGCTCGTACTGCTGGGTGGGCGTTCCGTACTGGTCGGGCGGCCCGTACTGATCGGCGGGCGGGCCGTACGGCCGCGCGTCCGGCGGGCCGTACCGCGGATCGGGCTGTGCGGCGTAGCGCGGGTCGCCCTGCGGGGCGTAGCGCGGGTCGGGCTGCGGGGCGTAGCCGTCGTCGCGCCGTCCCCACGGCTCGGGAGAGCCGCCGCCCGGTGGACCGAAGTTCGACATGAACGCCTCCTGCGTACGCCAGTGCTGAGAGGCCGGCCACCAACTGGCGACGCCGACGCCGTGGTCACCGTAGCGTGGTCCCACGATGAGCTCACGCCCCACGAGTGCGACGAACGCTGTCGATTCCGCGATGCCACCGGCCCGCACCGCACTGATCTGGGCCGCCCTCGTGCTGGTCTATCTGCTGTGGGGCTCGACCTACCTGGGCATCCGGGTCGCTGTCGAGTCCCTGCCGCCGCTCGTCTCCTCGGCGATGCGGTTCGCCGCCGCCGCGGTGGTGCTCGCCGTGGTGCTGCGCCTGCGGCGCGGACCGGGAGCGTTGCGGGTACCCGCGCGCCGCGTCGGCTCCGCCGCGCTGATCGGCGTGCTGCTGCTGGCCGGCGGCAACGGCCTGGTGGTGCTGGCCGAGTCGGGCCCGGCCGGGACCGCCGTACCGTCCGGTGTGGCTGCGCTGCTCGTCGCCACCGTGCCGCTGCTCCTGGTGCTGCTGCGTACGGCAGGCGGCGACCGGCCGCGGCCGTGGACGTTCGTCGGGGTGGCGCTCGGCTTCGCCGGACTGGTCCTGCTCGTGCTGCCCCGGGACGGGGTGGACGCGGTGCCGGTGGCCGGGGCGCTCACGGTGGTCGCCGCGGCAGTGAGCTGGTCGGTCGGCTCGTACCTGTCCGGGAAGATCCCGATGCCCGCCGACCCGTTCGTGGCCACCGTCTACGAGATGGTGGCCGGCGCGGCGGTGCTCGCGCTCGTCGGCGTGGCCCGGGGCGAGCTGCGCGGCTTCTCCTTCGCCGACGTGACCGGGCGGTCCTGGGCGGCGATGGCGTACCTGATGGTGGCCGGTTCGCTGGTCGCCTTCACCGCGTACGTCTGGCTGCTCGCCCACGCGCCGATCTCGCTGGTGTCCACGTACGCGTACGTGAATCCGGTGGTGGCGGTGGCGCTCGGCGCGTTGTTCGTCGCGGAACCCGTCACCTCGCAGGTGCTGATGGGCGGCGCGGTCATCGTGGTCGGCGTGGCGGTGGTGGTCAGCACCGAACGCCCGCGCCGGTCCCCGCCACCAGCCGTCGACGGGACGGCCGGAGAACCCGCCGGGCGGTAGCGTCCCGCCCGTGTCGGCACTGCTGGTGACGGGGGTCGCGCTGCTCGGCGCGGCGGCCGGATGGGCTGCTGTCCCGGTCGGCCGGTCGTTCTGCACGGATCGGATCGCCGGGAGGCACGCGCCGAGCCGGGGTGCGTTCGCACTGGCCGGCGTCGTGGCGTTCGGCGGGCTCGCCGCCGCCCGGGGTGCCGATCCGGTGCTGCCCGCGCTGCTGCTCGTCGCCGTCGCCGGGCTGGTCCTCGCGGTCACCGACCTGACCGCGCTGCGCCTGCCCGACCCGCTGGTCGGCGTGGCCGCGCTCGGCGGCGGGCTCGGCCTCACCGCAGCCACGGCGGCGACCGGCGAGCCGCGCCGCCTGGCCGTCGCGGTGGCCGGGGCCGCACTCTCCTTCACCGGGTACGCGGTGCTGGCGCTGCTGCCCCGCGCCCGCCTCGGCTTCGGCGACGTGAAGCTTGCCGCCGCGCTCGGGTTGCCGCTGGGCTGGCTCGGCTGGCCGGCCCTGCGCCTCGGACTGCTCCTGCCGCACGTGCTCGCCGGAGTCGCGGTCCTTCTCCTGCTCGCCGCCCGCCGGGTACGCCCTGACACGCCGGTGCCGTTCGGCCCGGCGCTGCTCGGCGGCGCCTGGCTCGCCGCCGTGCTGACCTGACGCGCGCCGCTCAGATCAACCGGAGCTGGTGGTCCTTCGGGCGGCGGGGTTCGGTCGCGTCCAGGCGCTCGAACAACGCCGGGTCGATCACGTCGAGGAACGGCGACGGGCGGGTGTCGCGTTCCGCCCCGTGCCGGGCGCGGCGACCCGCGTGGCTGACGTAGAGCCGGTCCTGTGCCCGGGTCAGCCCGACGAAGAACAGCCGGCGCTCCTCGGCCACCGCGTCGTCGTCCGGCTCGGAGCCGGGCCAGCGCAGCGGCAGCAGGCCGTCCTCGGCGCCGACCAGGAACACCACCGGGAACTCCAGCCCCTTGGCGGCGTGCAGCGTGAGCAGCGTGACCGCCTCGGCGCGCGGGTCCAGCGCGTCCACCTCCGCGCCGGTGGCGAGCTGGTTGAGGAACAGCTCCAGGTCGTCGTCGCAGCGCCGGGCCAGCGGGGTGAGCAGGTCCACCGCCGTGCGGATGTCCTCGGGGCGTACCGCGCCGGAGCCGTCCAGCGTGGGCACCGCGAAGCGCTCGGCCAGGATCTGCCCGGCCTGGCGTACCCGGGCGGCGAGCGAGCCGTCCAGACCGGCGTGGCGCAGCTCGCGGGCGATGGCCGGCACGCCGGGGCGGTCACGCAGCCGGTCGTGCGAGCGCTTCTGCACCGGGATGTTCGCCCGGGCCAGCGCGTCCACGATCGGCGCGGCCTGCGCGTCGGTGCGGTACAGCACCGCGATGTCGGAGAAGGACAGCGAGGTGGCCCGCCCGTCGATCCGCCCCGAGTCCAGCGAGCGGTGGGACAGGCCGCCGACCAGCTCGTCCACGGTACGGACCACGAAGTCGGCCTCGTCGTAGGCGGAACTCGCCGCGTACCGGCCGACCAGCGGCGCCTCCGGATCGAGCCGGGCCGGGTCGAGACGACGGCCGCGCACCAGCGACGACGGCGCGATGGCCTGCACCGCGGCGGCCAGGATCGGCGCCGAAGAGCGGTAGTTGCGGTTCAGCCGCACCAGCCGGGCGTCGGTGAAGTCCTGCGAGAAGCGCAGGAAGTAGCCGACATCGGCGCCCCGGAACGAGTAGATCGCCTGGTCCGGGTCACCGATCGCGCACAGGTTCCCGTCCGGCGGGCTGAGCAGCCGCAGCAGGTCGTACTGCACCGCGTCGACGTCCTGGTACTCGTCGACGAAGATCCACTTCCAGCGCTCGCGGTACTCCCGGACCAGCTTCCGGTCGCCCTTGAGCAGGGCCACCGGCAGCGTCAGCAGCTCGTCCAGGTCGACCAGATCCCGCTTGCGCAGCAGCGCCGCGTACCGCTCGTCGTCGGCACCGGCCTCGGCGCGTGCCGCCGCCCGGTCCGCGTCGTCGGCGATCCGGAAGTCCGCCGGCAGCCCGGCCGCCGCCGCGTTCTCCCGCAGCACGGTCAGGCCGAGCGAGTGGAACGTGCCCACTGTGACGTCCTCGGCGACCGGGCCGAGCAGCCCGTCCAGCCGGTGCCGCAGTTCCTCGGCCGCCCGCCTGGTGAACGTGATCGCCAGGCACTGGTCGGGGAAGACGTTCAGCTCCGCGCACAGGTACGCGATCCGGTGGGTGAGCGTCCGCGTCTTGCCGGTGCCCGGACCGGCCACGATGAGCAGCGGACCCCCCGGCGCGGACGCGGCCACCCGCTGCATCGCGTCCAGCCGGTCCAGCAGGCCGGTGCCGACCTCCTCCATCCCGGCGAGCATCGGCTCGAACGGCTCATGTGGGGACGGTGACGGCGCGATCGGAGGCGCGGGCGGCGGCGTGCGCCTCGGCTCCGGCCGGGCCGCCGCCGGGCGCTTGGCCTTCGGCTTCGGCGCCGGCTCCGCCGGCCGCCGCTGCGCCGGCACGGGTACGTCGAACAGCGTCTCCTGCCCCGCCCCGGCACCCGGTCCGCCCAGTTCCGCCGGGTCGAACAGGGTGATCACGCCGTACTCGCCGTCGTAGCCCGGCACCCGGCGCACGTCGCCGCGGCGCAGCCGGCCGATGCCCTCCGCGAGCAGCTCGCCACCGACCCGGCCGATCTCCTCGATCGGGGTACGGGTCAGGATCTCCAGCTCCGGGCCGAGCGCGGCGATCAGCTCGTTGAGCTTGCCCTCGACCTTCTTCGACCGCGCGCCGACCCGGTTCAGCTCGCCCAGGATCTCGGCCAGCGGCACCAGGTGCGTCACCTCGCGCGCGTGCGCCGGACGGTGCCCGGCCGGGCGGTCCGCCAGCTCCTCGACCCGGCTGAGTACGCCCACGGTGAGCGGCTTGCCGCACTCCGGGCAGCGCCCGCCGGCCTCACGGGTCCGCTCCGGCGACCAGTTCACCCCGCACAGCCGGTGCCCGTCGGCGTGGTACTTGCCCTCCTCCGGGAAGAACTCCACGGTGCCCGCGAGCCCGTCGCCGGTACGCAGCGCCTCGCGGATCGCGAAGTAGTCGCGGGCGGCGGTCAGGACCGTGGCCTCCCGGGCCAGCGCGGGCGGCGAGTGGGCGTCCGAGTTCGACACCAGTTGGTAGCGGTCCAGGCTGCCGACCCGCCAGTTCATCTCCGGGTCGGACGACAGGCCGGTCTCCACCGCGAAGATGTGCCCGGCCAGGTCGGCGTAGCAGTCGGCGATAGCGTCGAAGCCGGACTTCGAGCCGAGCGCGGAGAACCAGGGCGTCCAGATGTGCGCGGGCACGAGGAAGCCGTCCGGGCTCGCCTCCAGCGTGATCTCCAGCAGGTCGCGGGAGTCCAGCCCGAGGATCGGCCGGCCGTCCGAGCCGAGGTTGCCGATCCGGCCCAGCGCCGTGTTGAACCGGGCCACCGCGTCCAGATCCGGCAGGTAGATGAGGTGGTGCACCTTGCGCGTGCGGTCGTCGCGCTTGTAGATCGTGGAGATCTCCACGCTCAGCATGTACCGGACCGGGTCGGCCTCCGCCTCGCTCGCCAGCCGGGGCGGCAGCCGCCGGGCGACGTCCCGCTCCGCGTCGGGCGAGAGCCGGTACAGGCCCGGCTCGGCCGGGTGCAGCGTCTCCCGCAGGTGGTCGTACCAGGCGGGATGGGTGAAGTCGCCGGTGCCGAGCACGCCGATGCCCTTGCGCCGGGCCCACCAGGCCAGGTTCGGCAGGGTCAGGTCGCGGCTGCACGCGCGGGAGTACTTCGAGTGGATGTGCAGATCCGCGACGTATGGCGGGAGGCCACCGGGGGGTGCGGCGCTGAACGGAGGCACGCCGCATCCTGTCACGTCCGGTCCCCCGCCCGCCCGCCGCCACGCGTACGGGTGACCTGAGCAATGCGGTGCTGGACTCGGCGGCCCCGGCACGCTATTGCGCGCGCAGCTCGACGAGCGTCACCTGGGGCGGTGCACCCACCCGCACCGGCGGGCCCCAGAAACCGGCGCCGTTTGTGACGTAGACCTTCGTGCCATCCACCTCGCCGAGACCGGAGACCACCGGTTGCTGGAGCTTCACCGCCAGGTTGAACGGCACGATCTGGCCGCCGTGGGTGTGCCCGGAGAGCTGGAGGTCGACGCCGAACTTCGCCGCCTCCTGCGCGGCCACCGGCTGGTGCGCCAGCAGCACCACCGGCCGGCTCGGGTCACGGTCGCCGAGCGCGGCGGCGTAGTCGGCGGGCCCGGCCACCCCGGTGCCGACGGCGCTCACGTCGTTCACCCCGGCCAGGTCCAGCACACCGCCCCGGGCCTGGATCTCCTGCCGCTCGTTCTGCAGCACCCGCAGGCCGAGCCGGTCCACCTCACGGACCCACTCCTCCACGCCGGAGTAGTACTCGTGGTTGCCGGTGACGAAGAAGCTGCCGTACCGGGACTGCAGGTCGCGCAGCGGCTCGGCGGCCTCGCCCAGTTCGGCTACCGTGCCGTCGACGAGGTCACCCACCACCGCGACCAGGTCGGCGTCCATCCGGTTGATCATCGCGACGATCCGCTCGGTGTGCGCCCGGCCGCGCAACGGCCCGAGGTGGATGTCGGAGACGGTGGCGATGCGCAGCCCGTCCATGCCGCGGGGCAGCTTGGCCAGCGGGATCTGCACCCGGTCGAGCTGCGGCGGACCCATCGCGGTGCGTACGCCGTACCCGGTGATGCCGGCGGCGGTGAGCCCGGCGAAGATCGCCGCCCCACGGGCGAGCAGCAGCCGCCGGGAGGGGTCGTGGTCCGGCGCGTCGGTACCGGCTGGCGCTGCCTCGGTGCTGTCGACAGGCGGCGGCGGACCATCCGCGGTGGCCGCGCCGACGAGCGCGGGCGCGGGCTCGGGCTCGAGGCCGGCGGTGGCCGCCGATCGGGCCCGCCGGCGCAGCACGAGCCGGACCACAGCGGTCGGCACCTCCAGCACCAGCAGCAGCACCAGCAGGTAGAACATGAGCGCGACCCAGAGGTAGCCGGGCCAGGCCAGCCAGTACCAGCCGTTGCGCGTGCCGGCCAGGGTCACCGGTACGAGCACCGCCAGCGCCGCGATCGCCACCGTGCCGGCCCGGCGCCACCGCCCGGGGCGCGTGGTGTCCCGGACCAGCCGCTTCCACAGGTAGAAGTGGATCAGGCCGATCACGAGCACGACGAAGCCCAGGAATGTCGCCATGGCCAGCACGTGTGCCCCCCTCAGCCGCCCGCGAAGGGCGGCAACACGTCCACCGTCACCCCGGCCGGCAACAGCGCCCGTCGATCATGACAGGCGACGCCGTCGACCAGGAAACTCGCCGCCTTCAGCACCACGCCGAGGCGTTCGCCGTGCCGGGCGGCCAGTTCGTCGAGGAGTTCGTCCAGCGACCGGCCGGCGGATGCGGTCTCCTCGGATCGTCCGGCGGCCGCGCGGGCGCCGGCGAAGTAGCGGACGGTCAGCTCCACCCTCAGCCTCCGATCGCCGACATCGAACGCGCGGGCTGGAGGAACGCCGGGTCGTCGATGCCGTGCCCGGCCCGCTTGACCCACATGGCCGCACGCCAGCGCCGGGCCAGTTCCTCGTCGTCCGCGCCGTCGCGCAGCGCGCCGCGCAGGTCCGACTCCTCGGTGGCGAACAGGCAGTTGCGCACCTGGCCGTCGGCGGTGAGCCGGGTGCGGTCACAGTCGCCGCAGAACGGCCGGGTCACGCTGGCGATCACGCCGACACGGGCCGGCCCGCCGTCCACCAGCCACGTCTCGGCCGGTGCCGCACCCCGCTCGGACGGGTCCGGCGTCAGCGCGAACGCGGCCCGCAGTGAGGTCAGGATCTCGTCGGCGGTGACCATGGTCGAGCGGTCCCAGCCGTGCTGGGCGTCGAGCGGCATCTGCTCGATGAACCGCAGCTCGTAGCCGTGCGCGAGGGCGAACCGGAGCAATGCGGGCGCCTCGTCGTCGTTGGTGCCCCGCATCAGCACCGAATTGATCTTCACGGGGGTCAGCCCGGCGTCCGCCGCGCCGGCCAGCCCGGCGAGTACGTCGGCGAGCCGGTCACGGCGGGTCAGCGCGGTGAACCGGTCCCGGTCCAGCGTGTCGAGCGAGACGTTCACGCGGTCCAGCCCGGCCGTGCGCAGCGCCGTCGCCATCCGGGCCAGGCCGATGCCGTTCGTGGTGAGCGAGATGCGCGGCCGGGGCGTGAGCGCGGCGACCGCCGCCACGATGCCCGGCAGGCCCGGCCGGATCAGCGGCTCACCGCCGGTGAAGCGCACCTCGGTGACGCCGAGCCGGCTCACCGCGACACCCACCAGCCGGACGACCTCGTCGTCGCTGAGCAGCTGCGGATTGGCCAGCCAGGGCAGGCCCTCCGCCGGCATGCAGTAGGTGCAGCGCAGGTTGCACTTGTCGGTGAGCGAGACCCGCAGGTCCTGGGCGACACGGCCGTACCGGTCGGCGAGAGGGCCGTCGGTCGTCGTCCGGGGGGCGCTCATCCGTCGACCGTAGCGCGGTCGAGCCCTCGGAGGGCGGCCCGAGCGGTGGAGCGCACGGCATCCGCGTACCCCGCTCCGAAGATCGCGGTGTGCACGAGCAGCAGGTGCAGTTGGTGCAGCGGCACACGTTCCCGCCACCCGTCACCCGGCGGCCACGCCTCCCGGTAGGCCGCCATGATCCGGTCCAGGTGCGGCGGGCCGCCGAACAGCGCGAGTTGCGCCAGGTCGGTCTCGCGGTGCCCGCCGTGCGCGGCCGGGTCGACCAGCCAGACCCGCCCGTCGGCACCCCAGAGCAGGTTGCCCGGCCAGAGGTCGCCGTGCAGCCGGGCCGGTGGCTCGTCCCCGCCGAACTCGCCGATCCGGTCGACGACCTGCTCGACGAGCGCCGCACCGGCGTGGTCGAGCGCGCCGCCGTCGACCGACATGCGCAGGTAGGGCAGGAGACGGCACCGGGCGAACCAGCCCGCCCACGGACCGGGGGCAGGCGTGTTGTCCTGCGGCAGCGCGCCGATGAAACCGGCCCAGTCCGCGCCGAAGGCGGGCGCCCCGGCGCGGTGCAGCCCGGCCAGGTCGCGGCCGAACGCCTCCGCGGCCTCCGGCGTCGGCTCGCCGGGCTCCACCCAGTCGAGCGCGAGCAGGCCGGGCAGGGCGACGAGCACATCCGGTACGGGCACCGAACCGGCCTCGCGCAGCCAGCGCAGCCCGGACGCCTCGGCGGCGAAGAAGCCCTCCGGCAGCGGACGCGCGGCCCGTTCCGGCCAGGTCTTGGCGAACACCGAGTGCCCGTCGTCGAGCGTGAGCCGGGAGGCGGCGCAGATGTCACCGCCGGAGACCGGGGTTTCCCGGATCCGCTGGTGGGTCAGGAAGGTCGGCAGGTGCTCCGGGTGTGCCCGCAGGTACGCCAGGTCCATGTGCGCAAGGTAGCGGGTACCCCGGACATCCGTGTGCCGTGCGACGTTGCCGATCGCCGCTGACCTGCACCGATACGCTCCGTATCTGTGGATGGACCGCGTGTCGTCCACAGGGGCTGACGCGGTGGCGCCCGGCCGCCCACGCTCCCGTCATGAACTCCACCGAGCCAGCGCGTCTCTCCGTCCGCTCGCCCGCCGACATGGTGGCGGCGGTGCCCTACCTGCTCGGCTTCCACCCCGCCGACAGCGTCGTGGTGGTCGCGGTACGCGGCCGGCGCGTCGTCTTCGCCGCCCGTGGCGACCTGCCCGCACCGGGTGCCGACCCCGGTCCGGCGGCCCGGCACCTGGCGCAGGTGGTGGCCCGGCAGGACGCCGATGCCGCCACTGTCGTCGGCTACGGTCCGGCCGCCCGGGTGACGGTGATCGTGGACGCGCTCGGCGAGGCGCTGACCGCCACCGGCCTGGTGGTGCTCGACGCGCTGCGGGTCACCGAGGGCCGCTGGTTCTCCTACCTGTGCGCGGAGCCGTCCTGCTGCCCGCCCGAGGGCACCCCGTACGACCCGGCCGCCAGCCAGGTCAGCGCGGCGGCGGTGTTCGCCGGTCAGGTGGCGCTGCCCGACCGGGCGGCGCTCGCGGCGCAGGTGTCCCCGCTCGGCGGGCCGGTCCGGCTCGCCATGCGCCGGGCCACCGCGCGGGCCCGTTTCCGCCTGGCCGCGCTCACCGGACGGCCGTCCGCGCCGACGACCGGAAGTCCGCCGCCGGCCGGCGCACCAGCCGGCGGAACCGGACCGACCCCGGAGTTACCGGTCCCGGCCGACCGTCCCCCGTCGGACGGGGAGCCGCCGGTCCA